>JBHIET010000068.1:0-19210 GCA_046760785.1 Anaerolineae bacterium
CTTTTTTTTGGTTGGTCCCGACTTTATTTTGGCCCCCCGCTACCATCTCTCAAGGACTACGACCATACACTACGGCGTGACGAGGTTGAAGTTCTCGATGTTCCACATCTCGCTGTTGACGGTCGGGTCCATGATGAACCCTTCAACCTCCGGCCGGTAGGCCGCCAGTTTAGTCCGCAGGAAGAGCGGGACCACAGGCAACTCCTCGGCGAAGATTGCTTGGGCCTCCTTGTGGTACTGCTCGTACTCAGGCGTGCCCGGCAGCGCCTGGAGCGCGGCGTTGCAGGCTCGGTCGTACTCCTCGTTGCAGTAGCCCGGATCGTTCTGGCCCGCCCAGCCGGACTCCTCGCTGGGCCACTGGGTGCAGAGATACAGATCGCAAGGCGGCTCCACGCCGGTCAGCCAGGCGAACTCGCCCAGGTCGAAGTGGCGGCCGAAGAGCGGCCCCTCGGGCCCATCGGCGAACCACTCGGAGGCGGGCAGGTTCTCCAGCGTCACGTCAAAGCCGCAGTCGGCCAGGTTGACCTGGAAGATCTGCATGGCGTTGACGCGCAGTGTCGCCGTGGTGCTGCCCCACTTGAAGGCCAGGGGAGTGCCGTCGGCGGCGATGCCACAGCCGTGGCACTCGCGGACGCCATCACCGTCCTCGTCGGTCCAGCCCAGCTCCTCCAGCAGCGCCATCGCCGCATCGGGATCGTAGGGCCACTGCTTCACGTCGGGGTTGTACACCGGGTGCTCCTCCGGGATGTAGGAGTGGATCACGACGGACTTGCCGAGGAGCAGTTCATCCACCACGGCCTGGCGATCCAGGCACATGGCGACGGCCTGGCGCATGCGCACGTCCTTGAAGAAGTCGGGCCGGGTGGCGGCGTACTCATCCACCGTGTTGATGCCGAAGTCCACGTGCTCCCAGACCGTCCCGGTGACGAAGGTGGGGGTCAACTGTCCCTGTTCCTCTAGGTCAATCAGCAGCGCGGCCTGATCGTCCAGGTGGACATCCTGGGTGAGGATGTCGCACTCGCCAGCCAGCATAGCGGCGATAGCCGCATTGGGGTCCTCCCCGATGAAGCGGAAGATGACCTTGTCCACCTTGGGCAGCCCCTCGTCGGCGCGGAAGTAGTGAGGGTTTTTGACCGCGGTGAGGTGGTCGCCCGCCACCCACTCCTCGACGGTGAAGGCACCATACCCCATCGGTGTGCGCGAGGCCTCCTCAGACTCGACGATCTCGGCCGCCGTCATGCTGCCCAACTGATGCTCGGGCAGTGGCGTCCAGATGTTGGTGAAGTAGACGCTGTCCCGATAGCCCGGCAGGCCAGTCCAGACGAGGGTCCGCTCGTCAGTTGCCTCGTAACTGGCCGTATGCTCCCCGGTGTAGCGGCTGGGGGTGGGGGTGTCGGGATCCATGTACAGGTTGAAGCTGTATACCGAGTCCTGAGCGGTCACGGGGGTGCCGTCGGCCCAGGTGAGCCCCTCCAAAAGCTTGAAGGTGACGACCATCTGCTCCATCTCCACCTCACTGGTGCCATCGTACTCAATGGCGCAGTCCGTGGAGTGGCAGCCGGCCGGCCGGACCATCACTCCCTCGGCCAGTTCAACCGGGTCGCCGATGTCGTCCACCACCATATCGCCGGGACCCACCGTCACCGTGTTGATGACCGCATCCCCATCGGCCAGCGAGGGGAGCTTCTCCGTGATGACGGGCTGGTAGTCGAAGGAGCGGTTGTCATAGGGACCATCGTAGGTGGCCTCCTGGATGTGGCGCGCCGCCAGCATGGCGCCGCCCCAGATGTACATGGTGTCCGGCTCCTGCCCCTGGCAGACGACCAGCGTCTTCTCGCCCGGGGGCGGAGGCGGGGGCGGCGTGGCCGTCACAACAACCTCCACCTCTTCCCCAGGCACGGTCACCACGACCGTCTGGGGCGCAGCTGGCTGGCAAGCTGCCAGCACCAGGCTGGCTATCGTTACGAACGCCAGCAAGAGCAACCATTTCTTGTTGCTAAGCATTTTTCTCCTCCCTAATGGTTTCATGCACTTTCACACACATACAAGCTGTTACACTCTTTGGTAGATAGTGTCGCATCCGTTCAGTCCATTCACACCTCCTTTCGCAAGAACACGCGCCCCAAGGAACCTAAAACGGAAAACCCTGCTTCAGTATAGAAACGGGTGGCAGAACCTTTCACATCGGGGAAAATGCCTGGTTTCGTTGATGGTCAGACATGACGCTCATTAGGAGAATATGGTTACTCAGAGTAAAGCACACTTTACATTATACCCAATTACTGTGAAAGTGCAAACACTCAGGACACCTAGGATGCCAACCGCAGCAGGAAACCGTGCTGAGCAACAAGGCGTGCAGAATAGGGATCGTGCCTCCATCCCACCCACCCATCCTGGGACCATACGCAGGAAGCGACCTGTGCGGAGAGAAACGCATCTGTCCTGGATAGTCGCGCCACCACTGCCCTATAGCCTCTGTGGGATCTAAGCCTGTCCCACACCGTTGGCCGCTCCGCAAGCGCACGGATGCGCTTCCACACCCGCTGTGGCGGGTAGGCTCCGACCACGCTTTCTCTCAGTGCCCACCGGATCAGACCGCCCAGTTCGTCCGTGGAACGTCCCTCTAACACATCCCTACGTGAAGTCATACGCCACCTCGGGCACCAACCTGCGCTCCTGTTCCAGGATAGCCTTCTTCAGCCTCTCGCGAGCATAGTGGAGACGAGATTTGACCGTCCCTTCTGGAATGTCCATCACATAGGCAATCTCTTTCAGGCTCAACCCCTCCAGATAGTACAGGACGATGACGACACGTTGACCACGGGGTAAACCATCAATCGCCTGCTGCAAAGTTTGTCGCAGCTCCAGCTCCTCTGCCACCTTCTCGGGATACCACACGGCGGGCGATACCAAGCGGTCGAGCATGCTCGGAAAGAGATTCAACCATCGCCGAGCCCGGCTGATCCAACCATAGGCCAGATTGATGGTCACTCGATATAGCCATGGCTCCAACGACACGGTCTCGTCAATGCGACTGGCATAGGTATAAACCCGAAGAAAGGTCTCCTGAAGAATGTCCTCGGCATCCTTCTCATTGCGGGTGACCGCCAAGGCGGTCCGATAGACCTGCGTTTTGTACCTCTTGTACAATTCGCTCAGGGCCTCAAGATCGCCCTCCCGAATGCGAGTGACGAGCCAGCCATCTGACTGCGGCGAGACCTCGTCGAGCCTTCGGCGTGAACGCTCACTCGAACGCTCAGTCGAGACGCTCATCCGAGCCGCGTGCTGTGCAGCCATGTACCCCTGCCCTCCCAGGTGTACCATACCCCATCATGTATACTCTTACAGGCCCCGAAAAGTTCAACTATTCTCAGAATCATTCTCAGAGGGAGCATCACCCATCAACTGCACCAGGAACTCCCGATCGTGTGGGGTCAAATCGGTGCTCGTCAGGAGATCCGAGCGACGCTCAAAAGTGCGGCGCAGGGCTTGTTCGCGATGCCAGCGAGCGATGGCAGCGTGATTCCCGGAACGCAGCACCTCCGGCACCTCCCAGCCCCGGAAGACAGGTGGGCGGGTGTAGTGCGGACCCTCCAATAGCCCGCGAGCATGGGAATCCTCAAAAGTGGCACCGGGGTCTCCCAAAACGCCCGGCAGCAGCCGGGTCACGGCGTCAATGATGATCATGGCCGCCAATTCACCCCCGGTCAGTACGTAGTCGCCGATGGAGATTTCATCGGTCACCAGGTATTGGCGCACGCGCTCGTCTACCCCCTCGTATCGCCCGCAGATGAGGAGTATGCGTTGACAGCGAGATAGTTCAGCGGCGATGGCCTGGGTAAAGAGTCGCCCTTGGGGACTCAGTAGTATGATCGGCACGTCCGCGTTCCCTCTCTCCCCCCCTGGCATCTGGGGGGGGCTGGGGGGGGGCAGGATCGCTTCGACGGCGGCGAAGATAGGTTCCGGCTTCATCACCATCCCACCCCCGCCGCCGTAGGGAGCATCATCGGTGACGCGGTGTTTACCGCTTGCGTAGTCGCGGATGTCGTGCAGCGCGACGGAAAGTCGGCCACTCTCTTGGGCGCGTTTGAGGACGCTCTCCCCCAAAGGGCCACGAAACATCGCAGGGAAGAGGGTTAGGACATCAAAGTGCATATCCAATGAACAATGAATCAATGAACAATGGCCAATCCGTTGTTGTCACTCCGGCAACGCTGCCCGCAGCAGACGCAGCCAGTTGCCCATAAGAACAGCGGCGATGTCTTCCTCACTGTATCCCAGTTCGCCCAACGCCGGGCCAATGCGCGTCAAATCGGCGACGGTGTCTATCTCGGCCGGAGTACTCTCGGCCCCAAAGCCGCCATCGAAGTCGGACCCCAGCCCCACGTGGGCCGCATCCCCCACCACCTGGCAGACGTGATCCGCGGCAGCGGCCACGTCGGCGACGGTGACCGCGTCTTTGAGGTCGCCTCTTGACCAGCCGGGTCGCAGGAAACTGTTAAAAGGCACGATGCCGATGACGCCATCTCGCTTGGTCAGGCGGTGAATCATCTCATCGGAGAGTTGGCGGGGACCGGGCACCCGAGCACGAGGATTGGCGTGGCTGGCGACGATCCAACCTTCGAAGCAGTCCAACGCTTCAGAGAACGATTCTTCGGCCAAGTGGCTGACGTCCAGGACCAAGCCCAGGTCGGCCATCACTGCCAGCAGTTCCCGCCCAGCGTCGGTGAGCCGACCAGGGGCGGCATTGCCGCCAGCGTATTGGGACCCCTCCCGCCAGGAGAGGCCCACCAGCCGCACGCCCTGCTCGAACCAGAACTCGGCCTCCGCAGGCTCGCGAATAGGATCCGCCCCCTCCATCAGTGGAATGATGCCTACCTGGGGAGTCTCTCCTTCCCAACTGGTCAGCACGGCGTCGAGGTCAGCGCTGGTTCCAATCAACGCGACCTGCTCACACTCGTCGGCTAGGCGGTGGTAGTAATCGAGTTGTGCCTTGGCCAATTCGTGCGCCTCCTCAACCGTGGTGTAGGTGTGGGGCTCCGGTAAGCCGCGGCGTGCTGGCGCGAGAAATATCGTGCCACACACAATCGCCACGTCTCCGGCCAGCCACTCGGGGAGGCCCACCATGCAGAGGCCGTTGCGCTTAGAGACGTTGGTGCCCTCCTCCAGACGGCGGGTCTCCAGCGCGCTGCGGCGCACGTCGCGCCCTAAAGCGAGCACGTTCCAGGCGATGTCCTCGTGAGCGTCTACTATGGGCATAGCACTCCCCCTTGCCTTGATCTAGATGATTATATAAGTGTACCACCAAGTGGCGCGTTTGACAACCGGGCATAAAAGCCATATACTTGGGAGCCAGGAGCGAAATGCAAAGCGCAAAACTAGCGAGGAGGAAAACGATGGCCGATAATTCCCGGCTGGTGATGAGTCAAGGGCCCCAACCTGGTCAAACCTTCATGTTAGAGCACGATTTGCTTACCCTGGGGCGAGATCCAGCCAACAGCATCGTGATTGACGACCCGCAGGTTTCGCGGCAGCACGCGCGCATCATGCGCCAGGGCAGCCTGATGGTGATCGAGGACTTGGGGAGCACGAACGGCACATTCGTCAACGGGGTGCGGCTGACCGGTCCACACACGCTTGCCAACGGCGACATGATTGGCCTGGGGGACGCGGTGAGGTTGACCTACTATGGAGCGGGCGTAGCCGAGGGAGCAGGCATAGCGGAAACTGAGACACTCGTTGGACAACCCGCTGCCCCGTCTTCACCGGGTTATGCAGCACCTCCTGCGATTCCTCAGCCCCCACCGCCGCCGGCTTATGCTCCGCCTCCACCGGCTTATGTGGCCGCACCGCCACCAGTTGAGGAGAGGAAAAGCAAGACCTGGCTGTGGGTCGGATGCGGGTGCTTGGCGCTACTCACCCTGGCCTGCATTGCGTTGACAGTATTCTTGTGGTACGCGCCACCGTCTTTCTGGCAGGCATTGATTGACCTCGGCATTCCAGTCCCCGCCCAGCCTTTCTAGCCCTTTACCCCATGCGCGCAACCGCTTGGCTTTGCGAGGTCCTTACTTCGCCACAATAACCTCCAGCAGTCGGAGGGTGAGGGCCTTGGTGCCAGGCTCAGCATCACCGGCCGGCCCCACACAGCCAGGACAGCCAGCGGCACAGTAGGGGTAGGCTTACCAGATGGCCTCCAGGTCGGCTAACCGGATCTTGTAGTCACGACTGATAATGGGGAGCTCAAGGTGCAAAGCGGTCGCAGCAATGATGCGATCGGGCATGTCAGGCACTTGAGTACGTTCCACTCGTTGTACGCTCAGCGCCACAGCCTGATCCAATGGGATCATTTCGAGCACGCTGGTGCGAGTTTCCAATTGCGTGATCAGGGTATCCAGCGCAGCAGAGGGCACACGTCCTTTGTCAACCAGGTAGACGATTTCGACCAAACAAATGGATGGGACGCCGATGGTGTCTCCACTCGCTGCAGCGTCATCGAAGACACGCTTGGCACGAGTAGAAAGCCGCGCATCGGCCAGGAGATACCACAAGAGAGCATGTGTGTCGGTCACGGCGTGCACGGCTAGAATCCTCGATCTGCGAAGTCACCCCACATCTCCTGCCTGGCTTTCTCCAGGTCCGCTTCGCTGATGGTGAATCCCTGCCACAGACCATACAATGACCGGCGAGGGATGACGGTCGTTCTGGACTTCTCTATAATCTGCTCGATATTGGGCAAGATGCACCGGACGACACGCAACTGATCCCATGGCGGAAGTTGCTGGATGAGGGCCACAACTTGCTCTACAGTAACAGGTTGAACGTCCATAGCCAATCTCCTATAAATTCCATTGTATCACGTCGCTTGCCCCCTGTCAAAGTCACATCTGTGACACAATAGCCTCCAGCAGTCGGCAGGTGAGGGTCTTGGTGCCAGGCTCAGCATCACCGGCCGGCCCCACACAGCCAGGACAGCCAGCGGCACAGGGACAGCGACGCACCACGTCTAGCGCGGCCCCCAGCAGTTCGGCGTGGAGTTCGTAGAGACGCACGCTCAGGCCAGCACCGCCCGGCGCACGGTCGTAAAGGGTGACAGTGGGCAATCCGGTCTCCGGGGCGCGGGCCTGCACGGCCGAGCCCAGGTCGCCGGGGGCGCACATCAGGTGCAGGGGAGCCAGGTTCCGCAACAGGTAGGCCAGGCCGCTCAGTGCGCCCTGTGCCCCTCGTGCCCGCTCGACGCGACGATGACAGGTTGGGCAGAGTGTGATCAGGTTCTCCAGCCGGTTGGCGAGTTTGTACAGATCGTTGACGCCAGGGACATAGCTGAAGGCACGGAAAGGCGTGATGTGATGGACGTCGTGTTGGCGGCCCTCCTGCTCAGGCGTGCCGCACTGCTGGCAGCGATACCCGTCGCGCGCGCGGGCAGCATCCCGCTGAGTGGGCCAGTTGGGGCCGTAGTCGGCTGGAGGCGGAAGGACACCGGCCTCCTGCAGCCGCGTCGTGAGCTCCCCGGAAAGTATCAACCAGTAGCCGACGGTACGCAGCTCCTGCTCCGGCAGGTCAATCGGCGCCCAGGCCAGCATCTCGTGGGTATAGCGCTTGATCTTGCGATAGCCAGTGGCGCGGGTGGTCACCAGAACCTCGCCATAGCCCCCCCTCACTCCTCCCCGCTTGCGGGGGGGAAGCCCCGAAGGGGCAGGGGGGGCATACTCCTCAATAACCTGCACTTCTGTCACGGACGAGGCACGGGTATAGTAGTCGAGCTCGGCAGCCCGTACACATGCGACACCTCCTTCCCAATCAAGAGACTCGACGACGTAGGTCGCGCCGCCGTGCAGGTAAACCGCCCCTTCGTGGAGCAGCACAGGCACACTGGGGCGATCCATCTGGCCGATCACTTGCGGCGGACTTGCACTCACGTCCTGGATGACGAGGTAGTCGGAGGTAGCGGTGCGCAGGGAGATACCCCCGGCCGGGTAGCCCTCGCCGATCCAGGTGTAGCGGTCGTTGGAGCGATGCAGCACATCTTCCTCGGCCAGCACATCCAGCACTGCCCCTGCGTCGCCGAAACTACCGAAGGGCTCACCGGGTTCGAAGGGCAACTCGAAGGCCGCGCAGGCCAGGTGGTTGGTCAGAACGGCCAGATTGTCTGGGTCAAGCAAAGCCTGCTCGACCGGCCGGCCGAAGAAGTAGCGCGGGTGGGTGACCAGGTACTGATCGAGCGGAAGGGGGCTGGCGACCAACACCGCAACTGAGAGTCCCGCCCGCCGTCCGGCCCGCCCGGCCTGCTGCCAGGCGCCGGCGATGGTGCCCGGGTAGCCAGCCATCACGCAGGCGCTCAGTTGCCCAATGTCCACCCCCAGTTCCAGCGCGTTGGTCGCAACGACGGAGCGCACCTTTCCCTCGCGCAACCCCTGCTCTATGGCGCGTCGCTCACTGGGGAGATAGCCGCCCCGGTAGCCCTGTATTGCTTCAGCGGGCATGCAAACTCGCCCTGCAGCATCGGCGGCGACGGAATCGCGCAGGTAGCCCAGCAGCACCTCGGTGGTCAGTCGGGCACGGGCGAAGACGATGGTCTGCACGCCGGCCCGGAGGAAGCGGGCAGCGATGTCCTTCGCCACGAGCGTCGCGCTGCGCCTGATGCTGAGTTGCGGATCCACCAATGGAGGATTATAGAGAATGAAGTGCTTCTCCCCCTGTGGAGCGCCATCGTCGTCCACCAGTGTGACAGGGGCCTCGACAAGTCGCTCGGCCAGTTCGCGCGGGTTGGCGATGGTGGCGGAGGCACATAGGAAGCGGGGATTGGAGCCATAGAAGCGGCACACCCGCCGCAGTCGCCGCAGCAGGTTCGCCACGTGCCCGCCGAAGATGCCCCGGTAGGTGTGGAGTTCGTCGAGTACGACGTAGCGCAGGTTGCCAAAGAGCCGCGCCCAGCGGGTGTGATGGGGGAGGATGCCGGTGTGGAGCATGTCGGGGTTGGTGACCAGCAACCGGGCCTCGCGGCGGATGGCAGGGCGATGCGCCGGAGGGGTGTCGCCGTCGTAGGGTCGCACGGGGATTGCGGATTGCAGATTGCGGATTGCAGATTGCAGATTGGCCAGCTGGTCGTGAGCCAGTGCCTTGGTGGGGAACAGATAGAGCGCGCAGGCAGTGGGGTCATTAAGCAGGGTATGGAGGACAGGCAGATTGTAGGCCAGCGTCTTGCCAGAGGCAGTGGGGGTGGCCAGCACGACGTGCTCCCCCGCCAGCGCCGCCTCGACCGCCTGGGCCTGGTGGGTGTAGAGCTGTTCGGTGCCATGGTCATGGGCGGCGGCGACCAGGCGCGGGTCGAGCCCAGCCGGCCAGGGAACGACACGCGCAGGCCGGGCCGGGATACGTTCCCAGGCGGTCACACAGCGCATGAATGCAGAGTCTTGCCGGAAGGAGGTCAAGACATCGGATAATGGCATTGGAACCCCACCCAGGATTATAGCCAGTGAGGCGGGGAAATGCAAGTGGAAGTGGCATTCCTGCGGGGGGAATGGTATAATGCCAGTACCGCAAAAGTTGCTATGTGACCAAGAGGCGAGCGCCGGTCGAGCGATGGCCTGAGCCTGCCTGTCCTGAGCGGAGCCGAAGGGTAGGCCCTTCAGGTTGATATTTAAGGACCAGATGTCAGAAATGAGTGGGACGCTCGATAAAGACAGGGTAGAAGCCATCCTATTCGACCTGGACGGGACGCTGATGGATACCGACGATCAGGCGGTGGAGGCGCTGACGCGTCGGCTGCAACGGTTGCGCTGGCCCCATCCACACCAGGCCGCCCGTCGCCTCATCATGGCTTCCGAGAGCCCTGGCAACGCCTTGATGACGCTGGTGGACGCGCTCGGGCTGGACACCCCGTTAGCAGCGTTCACCGACCGGCTCCGCCGCTGGCGCGGCCTGCGCACACGGACCGATTTCCGCATCGTCGCAGGCGTGGAGGAAATGCTCGCCGAGTTGCACGGGCGCTACCGGCTGGCGGTGGTCACCACGCGCGGTCTGAGCGATGCAGAAGCGTTTCTGGACCAGTACAACCTGCGCGATATCTTCGACGCGCTGGTGACCCGCGAAAGCACGTGGCGACTCAAGCCCCACCCGGCTCCTATCCGCCACGTGGCCCAGTTGCTGGGAGTGCCCGCTGAGTGGTGCGCGATGGTGGGGGACACGACGGTGGACGTGAAATCCGCCCGCCGGGCGGGAGCGTGGGCGGTGGCAGTGCTGTGTGGCTTTGGCCAGCGGGGGGAGCTGGAGCGGGCCGGCGCTCACGTCATACTGGAGCACACCTCGCACCTTTCATCACTGCTGTTGTGATGAAAACCCGGCGAAGGTTTCAAGCCCACATTCGCAAGGCTTCTTTCACAGAAAGCCAGTTCTCCATCGCAACTTGATTGTAACTGGCCCGTAACTCTGCGCTATTGAGCGCTGTCGTATAATCAGTGAAAACCTACGGGGCTATGTGCATCGTTCCAGGAGAGATTGTGATGGCGCACAGTGCGGCTGAAATACTACACCAGGTGTTCCCTGGCCTGGAAGAGGAGGACCTGGCCGAACTGGTCAGCGTCGCCAAACTGTGCACTTACCCACCGGGCACCACCCTGTGTCACGAGGGGCGCGTCGAGGGGACTTTCTACGTCATCGTCAACGGGCGGGCGGAAGTCAGCAAGCACATCGAAGAAGACATTCAGCGAGTGTTGCACCGCCCGGGACCGGGCGAGTTCTTCGGTGAAATCGCCCTGGTGCAGGAAGGCCCGCGCACCGCTACCGTCCGCACACTGGAACCTACCACGCTACTGGAGATTGGCCGTGGCGCTTTCATGAGCGTGCTGCGGCGCAGCGCGTCAATGGCGGTGCGCATTATGTTGCAGGTCACCTCCCGCCTGCGAGACGCCGACCAGCGCGCCATCGCCGACCTGCGTCGCAAGAACGTCGAACTGGCGCAAGCATACAAAGAGCTGGAAACCCAGCAACGACTGCGCTCAGAATTCCTCACCACCATCGCCCACGAATTGCGCACCCCTGTGACTGCTGCCACCGGGTACCTGCAACTCGTCAACTCGGGCACGGTGAAGCCAGAACACAGAGTGGACTTCCTGGAGAAAGTGTCCCACAATCTGGAGACCATCGTGCACCTGGTCAACAACATCCTGCTCCTCCAGGAACTGGAACTGATCGCACCGGAGTTTGAGCCGCTGAGCGTGGAGGAAGTGGTGCTTCTGGCTGTCCATGGCGTGGCAGAGCGAGCGGCCCAGACCGGTCTCACGATAGATACCCGTATCGAGGGCGGGCTGCCCCAGGTGCTGGGGGACGCCGGGGGCCTGAGCCGCGCGCTGGGTGCGCTATTGGATAACGCGGTCAAGTTCAGTCCCGACGGCGGCGAGATCTCCGTCCGCGCGCACGCCGACAATAGTATGCTGCGGATCGAGATTCGCGATCCCGGCATCGGCTTCCCTATGGAGCGGCTGGACGATCTATTCAAGCCCTTCACACGCATTGAGGCAACTGGTGGATACCTGTTCGGAGGCGTGGGGTTGGGGCTGCCTATCGCCAAACACGTGGTGGAGTCGCACGGCGGGCACATCGAGGTCGAGAGCGAAGAGGGAAAAGGCAGCACCTTCACGATCATACTCCCCGCCGTTAGAGATGAAGCGGGATGAACACGAGGCTAGCTTACGCACGGATGGACTCGCCGGTCGGGCCGGTGTGGGTAGCCACAACCAAGATGGGGCTCTGCGCGGTGGGACTGGGGGCTGGACAGCCAGGTGCCTTCTTCGCCTGGCTGGCCCGGCACATCAGCCCGGAGCCGCCGCGTGAGGACCCCGAAGCGCTGGCCCCTGCGCTGGCCCAGTTGGGCGAGTACTTCTCCCGCACCCGGCGCAAGTTCGATTTGCCGCTGGATGTGCGGGGCACGGCCTTCCAGAAAGCAGTGTGGGCCCAAGTCACCAGCATCCCCTACGGGACGACGACGACTTATGGTGAGATCGCGCAGCGCATCGGACGGCCCAGGGCTGCACGGGCGGTGGGAGCCGCAAACGGTGCCAACCCCCTGCCCATCCTCATCCCCTGCCATCGGGTAATCGGGGCGCGAGGCTCACTGACCGGTTATGGCGGTGGGTTGGAGGTGAAAGCAACGCTGCTTCGGCTGGAAGGCACAGTGCCACACCAACATGCAGGAGATCGGAGATGAGAAACAAACGGAAGCCAACTATGTATCTAGCTCTTACCATGCTTGTGGCAGGCGTCTTGGCCTGCAACGCTCCGACGCCAACTACTTCTGTACCTCAACCCCCTCCCGCCGTGACGCCCTATACCCCACCCACTTCACCGCCGCAGGAGACGTCAACATCTCCACCAATTGAGACCACGCCGGAAGCCACGCAGACACCACTTCCTCCAACACCAACCACGCCGCCGGCGACGCCCACGCAGACACCGCTTCCTCCCACGCCCACCACACCACCGGCGACGCCCACGCCCACCCCCAGCCCGCTGGACTTCAGAAAGCCAGAGTGGTTGAGTGGCTATCAGCACCTGGGTGAGGGCAACTACGAATGCACGATCGTCCTAGAGATCACAGGTGGCACGCCCCCCTACACAGTTCACCACGACCTGGAAGTCTTCACCACCTCGGAGACCAACCCGGCAATCGTCTTCCAGGCACGCGGGTGCAGTGGTATCGTGCACACTATCATCGTCGAATCGGCAGATGGTCAGGAGGTAAAGAAAGGTTATTGGATCGCGCCACCCTGGTGCCAAGATTAGGGATGGCAATCCCCTTAATGTGATTTCGGCACTGATGAGGCACAGATGACCGACCTGACGCGCAGAGAATTCCTCAAACTGAGCGGGAGTGTGCTGGCGGGAGTCGCTTTCCTGCCGCTGCCCCCCCGTGACCAGAGCGCACGCGAAAAGGCGTGCCTGGGGCGGGTCGCCGAGTGGTCGGTCTGGGTACGTACGGAACCGGACCACCGCGCGCCCACCGTGCGCCACCACCGGCGCGACGACGTCGTCACCTACTTCGAGGAGGTCGAAGCCGAGGGGCGCAACCCACACAACCCCATATGGTTCCGCGTCATCGGCGGCTACATCTACTCCTCCTACGTCCAGCCGGTCGAGGTGCACCTCAACACGCCGCTGCAACACCTCCCCGCTGAGGGGTTATGGGGAGAGATCAGCGTTCCCTACACCGACGCTTGCTACGTCCCATCGCCCGACGTCCGCCGTAGCTACCGCCTGTACTACAGTTCCGTCTACCGCATCGCTGAAGCGGTGTGGGGCACGGATCATCGGCTGTGGTACCGCCTGCGCGAAAGCCAGGCTCCCAGCGCGCGCCGTTACGTCCTCGCCGAACACGTGCGCCCCATCCGCCCTGGGGACTTGGCGCCGATCTCGCCCCACGTCCGCGACAAACGCATCGAAATCTCGCTCGCCGACCAATTGCTCGTGGCTTTCGAAAATGACAGGCCGGTGTTTACCACCCGCATCTCCAGTGGTACAGGGGGTGACCACGCTACCCCGCGGGGACATCACCACGTCATCTTTAAAACTCCTTCGCGCCATATGGTAGGTGAGGACTACAATCTGCCCGGCGTTCCCTTCGACTCCTACTTCTGGGGCGCGGTCGCCATCCACGGCACCTACTGGCACAACGACTACGGCCGCCCCCGCAGCCACGGCTGTGTGAACGTCCCCTCCGAGGCCGCCAGGTGGGTCTTCCGCTGGACTAAGCCTGCCGTACCCTATGGGGAGGACGGGTTGCGCGTGAGGCAGGGCGGTACCCCCGTGATCGTTTACTGAGCGATGCCTGAGGACCTGCAACGGCGGCTACGCGAACTGGGTGTGGTGCGGGGCGTACGTGAGTTAGCGACGCTGCCCCCTTGTCGTCGTGTCGCCATCGAGGACCTGGTATCCGGCCGCTTCCATACGACCTCTCACGGGCAGTGCTTCGTCGCCGAGGAAACTTATCCACTCGATCACCTGCACGGCGATCTCCCGCTTTGCTCATTCCTCGACCTGTCCCCTGAAATCGTCGCACAGGTTGCCCAAGACGAGGCGTTCGCCAGCGTAGACCTGCAGCGGGCCTGCTTCCTCGACACCGAGACGACCGGCCTCTCCGGCGGCACCGGCACGATGGCCTTCGTCGTGGGTTTGGGCTTCTTCGCCGAGGATGGCTTCTGTATATGCCAGTACTTCCTGCGCGATCCTGGCGACGAGCTTGCAATGATCGAAGCGCTGGCGGAGCACCTGCCGGAGTTTGAGGCCCTGGTCTCGTTCAACGGCCGTGCCTTTGATGTGCCGATCCTTGAAAACCGCTTCATCCTGGCGCGCGTCCCACCGCCGACAGTGAGGTTACCCCACCTCGACCTGCTGCATCCTGCGCGGCGGCTGTGGCAACACCGCCTGTCCTCGCGCGCGCTGGGCTCACTCGAGCGAGAGGTGCTGTGCGTGCTGCGCGAGCAAGACGACGTACCCAGCGGCATCATTCCCTTCCTCTACCGCGACTACCTGCGCACGGCCGACGTCCGTGAGATGAAGCGCGTGCTCTACCACAACGCAGTGGATATCCTCAGCCTGGTCACGCTGGCAGCGCGGCTGTGCCGAGCCTTCGCCGACCCGTGGAATGAGATAGCACTGAGCGGCGCGGAGTTCTACGGCCTGGCCCGCTGGTACGAAGCCAGGGGTAAGCCTGCCGAAACAGAACACGCCTACCGCACCGCCCTTCGACTGTGCTCCCTTCGACCAAGCTCAGGGCAAGCAGGACAAGCCCTCGAAACCGACCTCGCTCCCGACCTGCGAGTAAAGGTGCTGCGCGGACTGGCGTACCTCCTCAAACGGGCCGACCGCCGGCCCGAGGCTTTCGCCTATTGGCAGCAGTTGGCGCTGGAGGCGATTCCTGACACAACTGACTATGTCCTGGCCCACATCGAACTGGCCAAGTACTTCGAGTGGTACGTGGAGGACCTCTCGCTGGCGGCCGGTTGGACGCGGGCGGTGCTGGCGCGGGTTGAAACTTGGCCTGCGGGGGCGCGCCGTGACCTCGCGCTGGCCGACTTGCGCCACCGGCTGGCCCGGCTGGAGCGGAAGATGGACAAACTCCAAAGCCCAAAACGGAGGGTTGGTGGTGGACGTTCTCGAATCGCGGGTAGCGGACTGGTGCCTGAACCTTCCAGCCAGGCGGACTGACGCGGTTCTGAGCATACCCAGGTCGTCGCAGATCTGTAGGCCAAGCAGCGAGCCCTCGCCTACCATCCGTCGAGATGGCGTGCGGGGGTTGTGTTACAATGAGTATAGCCGCCCGGCCTGGACGTTACACCGAATCTGTGCTAAAATATCATCCGCTCGTATGTTCTACCATCGGAGACCCAATATGCGTCGCCATCTGTTCATTGCCCTGGGATTGCTCGTCGTGCTGGCCCTGAAGGCGAAGTTCGCCGAGGCTGCTCGTCTGTATGATCCGGAGGGGCCCCAAGCACATGCCGTCCGCGTTCGCTACGTATGCGTGCCGAGCCTCTTATGGCGCAGCCCGGAGCTGTGCCCCTCCTACGGGCCCGGCACTACCCCCTATCGCATCGCCTCCATCCGCCTGCCCGATCCGTTGCCCGAGCTACCCGTGCTCGAACTCCCACAAGACGAAGACAGCGATCTTGTGCCCCACACCTACGCCTACGTCAAGACCCTGCCGCTGAATGTGTACCGCCACCCGATGGAGGCCGCGATGGGGTTGCCGTCCGTGCGCACGATGCTCTCCGGCGACTGGTGGGTCAGCGTGGATGGCCTCGTCGAGTACGAAGGACAGCGCTGGTACCAGATCAACGAAAGAGAGTTCGTTCCCGCCGACGCGCTGGCGTTCGCCAGACCCTCCCGTTTTCAGGGTGTCTACCTCACAGAGCAGCCACAGCACCCCTTCGCCTGGATCAACCGCCAGGCGCAGCCCTCGGTTGTGCCACAGGGTGCGCTCAACGACGGAGTCGAACCACTTCAGCGCTACCAACTGGTCACCATCTTCGCCGAGGAACGACGCGGCGACGAAATCTGGTACCTCGTCGGTCCCGACCAGTGGATAAACCAGGAGAACGTAGCCCGCGTTGACGTGGACCCACCGCCTGAGGGAGTCCCCCAGGGCGCGAAGTGGATTGAGGTGAACCTGTTTGAGCAGACGATTGCCGCCTACGAAGGGGAACGCATGGTCTACGCCACGCTCATCTCCAGCGGCCGGACCGGCACCAACACTCCGCCCGGCCTCTACAGCCTGTGGGCCAAGGTGCGGGAAGGCAAGATGAGCAACCCTGATGTCGAGGATGGGAGCCCGGCCTGGTACTTCATTGAGGACGTGCCCTGGACGATGTACTTCCACGAGGGATATTCAATCCACGGGGCTTTCTGGCACGACGCCTTTGGCTTCACGCGCAGCCATGGCTGCGTCAATCTGCCCCCCCGCGACGCACAGTGGTTCTTTACCTGGACCGATCCGTTCATCCCCGAAGATGTTGACCTGGCCTACGTAGATCGAGGTACGCCGAACACCTGGGTCTGGGTGCACTTCTCGTCGCCCTTCGAGTGAGATTCGCTACCCACCATTCGCCATTCGCTCAATGAAACCAACCACTCCATCACGCCGCGCACTTTGGCTCGCCTTTCTCGCCAGCCTGGGCCTGGGCGCGGCACTGTTCGCTGCCTGCGGCAACCTGACCAGCCCCGACGTCACCCCGACCCCGACCCGCACCCCACGCCCCACCGCCACGCTGACACCTTCGCCCACCGCCACCCCGGCTTGGCCGGTGACCGTCTTCGTGCCCTCAGGACTGCCCGCGCCCGTGGCCGACTGGCTGAACTCCGCGCTCGCCGACCATTGCGACCTCTTCGCCCCGGCCTCTTCCGCCGAAGCCACTGACGTGCAGGTGGTAATTGGCGACGGCTTCGGCGTACCCTTGCTCGCCGAGTGGGTCTACGCCGTCGTGGCTCCATTTCCTACCCTGACCGACGAGCTGACCTGGGCCGACGTCATCAGCGCTTGGAACGGCACGCCGACCGGCCCCTTCGCCGGACATCCGCTGCTGATGACCGCCGACACCGGTGCGACGCTGGCCGGCATCATAGGCGATCCGGCCCCCGGCGCGGTCGAAGTCGTCCCTGCAGAGGAAATTGTGCAGCGCGCGTGGGACAGCCGCCCGGCGTGGGCCATCGTTCCTTTTGACAAACTGGAGCCGCGCTGGAAAGTGCTGCACGTGGACACCGTCTCCGTGCTCGACAGGGAACTGGACACCACCACATACCCGCTGATCGTGCGCGTAGGCGTGACGGGCCTCGACCGTGGCATCGCCAAGCTGCAGGAGATCCTGGGGACATCCCTCACCAACCGTGACCCGGCCAAGATGGCGGTGGTGGTGATGACCGGCGTGACTGCCCTCACCCGGGCCACCGCGATGAGGATGGACCGTCACGGCGTGACCTACCCCGCCCAGTACATCCGCCCCTGGCTGGTCGAGGCCGACATCACCCACATCAGCAACGAGGTCTCCTTCGCCGAGAACTGCCCCCCGCCGGCCAACTACTTCTCGATGGTCTTCTGCTCCGACCCACGCTACTTCGAACTGCTGGAACACGTAGACGTGGATGTGGTCGAACTGACCGGCAACCACCTCCTCGACTGGGGGATGGAGGCTATGAAAAACTCGCTGAGGATGTATGACGAGCGTGGCATCCCCTACTTCGGTGGCGGCTGGAACCTGACGCAGGCACAGAAACCACTGACGCTCACCCACGGCATGCACACCTTTGGCTTTGTGGGCTGCAACCCGGTAGGGCCAGACTACGATTGGGCGACTGACGACCGCCCTGGCTCGGCCCCCTGCAATTACGACCTGCTCCACGCCCAGGTGCACCAACTGCGCGAGCAGGGCGTCATTCCCATTGCTACCCTCCAGTACTGGGAGTTCGATCTGTACGAACCCACGCCGCAGCAGCGGGCCGACTTCCGCGCGCTGGCTGAGGCCGGCGCGGTCATCGTCAGTGGCAGCCAGGCCCACCAGCCGCAGGGCTTTGACTTTGTGGACGGCGCGTTCATCCACTATGGCCTGGGCAACCTGTTCTTCGACCAGATGCAGGCGCTGGAATATCGGCAGGAATTCCTGGACCGGCACGTCTTCTATGACGGGCAGCACATCAGCACCGAGCTGCTGACGGCGATCCTGGAGGACTATGCCTGCCCCCGCCCGATGACACCCGAGGAGCGGGAGGCGCTGCTGAAGGCGACGTTCGCCGCGAGCGGGTGGTGAACCCATCCCGGCCTGAAGAGCCGGGGCTGGTAGCCTCAGATTCAGGGCGACGTAACGCGCAGCACGTCAGACGGCCGGGCGGTTTTCACCACAGGAGACAACCGTTCCAATTGTTGCCGGTCGAGCGTCACGAGTGTGGTGCTGTATTGCTGCGCCACGGCGGCATAAACCGCATCGGCGCCGCGCAGCCGGGCAGCCGCCGCTAAACGAGCGGCCTGGTCCGCCAGTGCCTCATCCAACGGCACGAGCACCTGATTGGACCAGTCACGCAACGTCTCCATCAACTCCACCGCGCGCCCGGCGTCGCCGAGGGCACGCGCGACGGCGGCAGCTACTTCTACCAGCAGCAGCGTGGGAGAGAACAAAGGCACGCGCTGTCGTTGAATCTGGGCCAGGAATGCCTGACTGTCAGCGGAACCGGCCTCGGCCGGGTTCAGCGCGCTGACGTGGACACTGGTATCAACGGTGTACATCTCCACCTCGCCTCAACGCCGGATGGCATCTACCAGGTCTTGGGTCGAAACGTCAACCGGCCAAGCGCGGCGGATTTCCTCCGCCAGCAGCTCGTACCGCTCCCAGTCCCCGATCACCGCTTTCTTGGCCGCTTTGACCATCTCCGCCTCGGCCCGGCCGGTATCCAGCGGCAGGATGGCGGCCACCGGCCGGCCCTGGTAAGTGACTACGTACTCGGCGCGTTCCTCGCGCACCCGCCTGATTACCTCGCTGGTCTGCTCCCGTAATTCACGCACTCCGATCAAAGACATAGCCCTCTCCTTTGTAGCATCAATAGAGACTTTATTGACGCTACATTTTATCATAGTTCACCAAGCAGTGCAAGCTGCCATAATCGGCCAAATGGTGTATACTCAGCCTAGATTTCGCACTCCGCTAGCAGCTAAATCAGGCCAGTCGTCCTGAGT
>JBHIET010000069.1:0-18625 GCA_046760785.1 Anaerolineae bacterium
CTACCCTTCGACAGGCTCAGGACACCGCTCGACCGGCGCAGCCTGAGCAGTAACTTCTTTTCAATAATCTGGGGTAGGGGCAGGTCTTGCGCACTTCGGGCTGAGCCTCGGGACGAAGCCTCAGGACGAAGCCTGCCCGTCAGGGCGACCGCAAGGGTTCGCCCCTACATTTTGAGAGGATACCACATTTCGTTAGGAGTGGGCTATGCTGGAGTTTGTGTCGGAATTGGCTCAATCGCATCCCAAAGTTTACACCCTCATCTGGTCCGCCGCGACGGTCGTGTTCATCGTGCTTGCGAGCCTGGCTACAGGTGCCCTGGCGCGCTGGATCGCCAGGCTGCGGGGCAAGAACCAGATGTACCAACAACGCACCTTTGGGGGCTATCTCTTTGCCTCGCCCTGGATTGTTGGCTATCTCATTTTTGTGATCGGCCCGACATTGTTCTCGCTTTATTGGAGTTTCACCCGCTACAGACTGCCCGAGCCGCCGCAGTGGGTGGGATTGGAGAACTACATCAAATTGCTGACGGCCGACGGCAAGTTCCGCGTTTCGTTGCTCAATTCCCTCTACATGACTGTATTGGGGTTGCCATTGCAGATGGTGACGGCGCTGACCGTGGCGATGATGCTCTATCAAAAGCTGCACGGCGAGAGAATCTTCCGCATCATATACTACCTGCCGGTCATGCTGGCCACCAGCTCGGCGATGCTGATCACCTGGCGTCTGGTGTTGAACCCCAACAATGGAATGCTCAACGCTATCATTCGAGGCGTGGGTGACACCCTGCCCCCATTTGAGTGGCTTACGCGCGCCGTCGTGCACTTCGTTGAGCTCTCCAGTGCCGCCTTTCTGGGGCTACAAAAAGGGGATTACACTCTCCTCCGCAACATCCAGGAACGGGGTTTCCCCGCTCCCGGCGCTGTACCACTGTGGCACCAGAATCTGCTGTGGTCGAAACCCGCGCTCATCCTGATCGGAATCTGGAGTTCGGGCGCGATGATGTTGATCTATCTGGCTGCTCTATACGGTGTGCCCTCCGAACTCCTTGAGGCTGCCCGCGTTGATGGAGCTAATTCTTGGCAGCGTTTTCGCCACATCATACTTCCCCTGATCTCCCCGGCTACGTTTTATAACCTGGTCGTCGGCGTTATCGCCACGTTGCAGATTTTTGAGCAGTCCTACGTGTTGACGACCAACGGCGGGCCAGCGCAATCCACCTATTTTGTGGCCTATTACTTGTGGCGCTCGACGTTTCGCTTCAACAAGATCGGCTATGGCGCTGCTATGTCGTGGATTTTGCTCGCCATTGTCCTGGCCTTGACCCTTATCAATTTCCGTTTGTCGGAGCGCTGGGTCTATTATGGGTAGAGGAGGCTGATTTCGATGGACAATCTCAAGCCCCGCCAAGGTACATTTTCCCCTGCGAGGAGAAAGAAGCCGGCGCGTGTCATCGCCAAGCAGGCCACGCGCCAGGCGTTGTTTTACGCTTTTCTCGTGATTGGAAGTGTGGTCACGATCTTCCCGCTCTTTTGGGTGATTTCGACCTCGCTGAAGACGATAAAAGAAGCGAACGCGCCGCAGCTCGTCTGGTGGCCCGCGAGGCCACAATTGGACGCTTACGTCGAAGCCCTGGTTGATAAGCATTGGTTGGTCTACTTTTGGAATTCGGCTTTCGTGACCACCCTGGCGGTTCTCGGCACGCTGGCGTCGGTGGCGGCCGTCGCATACGCTTTTAGCCGCATCGAGTGGCCGGGGCGAAATGTGGTCTTCTTCCTGATGCTTTCTACGCTCATGTTGCCGCTGCAGACCACGCTCGTGCCTCAGTATGTCTTCTTTACCAAAGTTAAGTGGGTCGGCACTTTCAACCCTATCACGATTCCCGGTTTCTTCGCCGGCAGTGCCATGTACATCTTTCTGCTACGCCAATTTATGATGACCCTGCCCCGCGAAATGGATGAAGCAGCGGTGATAGATGGCGCCAGCCACCTGCAAATCTGGTGGTACATTATCCTGCCACTGTGCAAACCCGCCCTGGCAACCATCGCGGTTTTTCTATTCGTGGCGAATTGGAACTCGCTCCAGACGCCGTTGATCTACCTGACGGATAAGAGCACGCACACGTTGCCCATTTTTATCGCCAACCTGCGGCAGCCCCAACTGGTGGAACAGAACTGGCCGTTGATCATGGCAGCCTCGGCGCTGACGATAATTCCACTGGTCATTCTGTTCTTCATCGCTCAGCGCTACGTGTTGGAGAGCGTCGTTCTGACCGGGACCAAGGGGTGATGCCGGCATGAAGCTGACGTTGGACCAGGCAATCGGCGCGAAACTGATGCTGAGCTTCGCCGGCATAGAGCCGCCCTCGGATATTCTGGTAATGGTGCGGAAGCAGCACGTTGGCGGTGTGACGCTTTTCCGTTCACTGAATGTGGTCGCTCCTGCTCAGGTTCGCGCGTTGACAGGCGTTTTGCAGCGCGCAGCCGTGGCTTCGGGACAGCCACCTCTGCTCATCGCCGCCGACCAGGAGGGTGGGCAGTTGATGGCTATCGGTGATACAACCCCCTTTCCTGGCAACATGGCGCTGGGAGCGACGGGGTCCATCGATCTGGCACGCAAAACAGGGCGCGCGCTGGGACGCGAATTGGCGGCGATGGGCGTCAACGTCAACTACGCCCCTGTGTGTGATGTAAACAACAACCCTCAAAACCCGGTGATTGGCATCCGCTCCTTCGGTGAGGACCCGGCGATGGTCGCCCGTTTCTGTGCGGCAATGGTAGAGGGCCTGCAATCATCCGGCGTTGCGGCGACCGCCAAGCACTTTCCCGGTCATGGCGATACCAGCGGCGATTCGCACCACGGCATGCCCGTGGAACCGCGCGATCGAGAGCGCCTGGAGCAGGTCGAGATTCCACCCTTTGCAGCAGCCATCGAAGCCAACGTGCGCCTCGTCATGACGACCCATGTTGCTTTTCCAAATCTCAATGAGGGCGTGGCGTTGCCGTCGACGCTCTCTCCGGCACTTCTGGAGGGATTGCTTCGCGAGGAGTTGGGTTTCCGTGGAGTGATTGTCAGCGACGCGATGAACATGGCAGCCATTCGGCAGGGGAGCGGGTTGGTCGTGGACGCGCTCTCTGCTGTCGCAGCAGGCGTCGACCTCTTGCTGCTTGTCGGTGATATGGCGGTTCAACGGAACATTTATTCTGCCTTACTCCAGGCAACTGAGCGCACGCTTCTATCCCCAGCCAAGATGATGTCCTCGGCAGGGCGCGTGTTGACCCTCAAGCAATGGCTTGCTGCTATGCTGCAACCCTCTTTGGACGTGGTGGGCTGTGCTGAGCACCGTGACCTGGCCCTCGAGACCGCTGCCCGTTCGATCACGCTGGTGCGTGACGAGGCTGATTTGCTGCCCCTGCGTCTTTCCTCCGACGCACGCCTGGCCGTCGTTGTGCCACAGCCAGTTGATCTGACACCTGCTGACACATCGTCGTACGTCACTTGCACGTTGGCCCAGGCATTGCGGCATTACCATCCATCCGTTGATGAATTTGTGGTGTCTCATGCCCCATCTGACGCTGATATCGCTGCTCTGCGGCAGAAGATCGGTGAGTATGACACGGTCATCGTCGGCACGATTAACGCTTCTATGCAATCGAACCAGGCAGCTATGGTGAAGGCGCTGCTGGACACTGGTGTGCCCACGATTGTGGTCGCGTTGCGCCTGCCGTACGACCTGCAAGCCTATCCAAACGCTCCCACCTACTTGTGCACCTATAGCGTCCTGGCGCCTTCAATGGATGCACTGGCAGGGGTGCTTTGGGGGGATATTCCTTTCAAAGGGCGACTCCCTGTTTCGATTCCGGGGATGTATCCAATCGGGCACGGAGTGGATGCTTGATGTGGTGTGACCCAGACTAAAGGGGACTCTATGAGCCTGAAATCAGAAATACTTGAGCAACCACTGGTACTTGCCCGCCTTCTGGAAAGCCAGATGGAGAGCGTTGAAGAGATAGCCCATGCAATCCGCGAGAGAGAGAGCAGCTACATTTTCCTGGCCGCACGGGGCAGCTCAGACAACGCTGGGCTGTACGCCAAATACCTATGGGGGGCTTTCAATCAGTTACCCGTAGCCCTGGCCGCTCCCTCGCTCTTCAGCATCTACGGCAGACCGCCTGCTCTGAGGGATGCCCTCGTGGTCGGCATCTCCCAATCTGGTCGGTCGCCCGACATTGTCAGCGTGGTGACCGAGGGAAAGCGCCAGGGCGCACCGACTCTGGCCATTACCAACGACCCTGGCTCGCCGCTGGCCCAGGCCGCCGAGTTCGTGATTGACATCGGCGCTGGAGCTGAGAGGGCGGTGGCTGCCACGAAGACGTACACGGCCCAACTGCTGGCCATAGCCATGCTCTCGGTGGCCTTGGACGAGGATCGCGACCGCTTGGCCGCACTGCAGTGCGTGCCCGAGATGGTGCGACAAGTCCTGGCGCTGGATGCAACCATAGAGCAGGTGGCTCAGCGCTACCGCTATATGGAGCGATGTGTGGTGCTGGGGCGCGGCTATAACTATGCTACCGCATTCGAGTGGTCGCTTAAGCTAAAGGAGTTGACCTACGTGGTCGCGGAGCCCTATTCCTCGGCCGATTTTCAACACGGTCCCATCGCCATTGTAGGCCAGGGCTTCCCTGTGTTGGCGGTCGCACCAGGTGGTGCTGTCTACGCCGATATGCTTGCCCTGTTGTCCCGTCTGGTCAGCAAACACCAGGCGGAGTTGCTGGTTATTTCGGACGAAGAAGAAGCTCTAGCACTGGCACGTACGTCGCTGCGTCTTCCGAGTGGTCTGCCCGAATGGCTCAGCCCGCTGGTGAGTATCGTGCCCGCTCAACTGTTCTGTTATCACCTGGCGCGCGCTAGAGGGTATGATGCTGAAGCGCCGCGCGGGCTGAGCAAAGTCACGCTCACCATGTGAATTTTCGCGGTACTGCAAAACCTGCTGGTGCCTATGGAGCGAGCGCCGGTTGGGCAGGGCTGGAGCCCTTTGACAGGCTCAGGACAAACGCAGCGCAAGGCCGTATCAAGACCAGGCGAGCGGCTCTAGTATGGGTTTTCTACCACGAGACCGCGCCTCGGTCTCGATACGCGCCTGCGGCACTACTCGACCAGCGGCGCTCAGGTGTCTTCTCAAAATGTAGGGGCGCACCCTTGCGGTCGCCCTGGTGGGCGGGCTTCATCCTGAGGCTTCGTCCCGAGGCTCAGCCCGAGGGGCTCAGCTCGAAGGGCGCAAGACCTGCCCCTCCCCCGAATTATTGGGAAGATACACGGTGCTGGTGGATGAGGTTGGTGCGCAGCAGCAATGCCTCGTCGGTCAGTATCTCGTGGGGGAAGCCCTGCGCTGCCAGGCGGTGATCCTCCCCCAGCACATAGACCTGCCGGGCCACGACGTCGGCGATCTCCAGATCGTGGGTGGCCACCACAAGCGTCTTGCCGCGCTCGGCCAGCGAAAGGAGAAAATCAATCGCCCAACCCCGGGTGCGAGGGTCCAGGTTGGCCGTCGGCTCGTCCAGCAGCCACACCTCCGGGTCCAGGGAGAGGATGGAAGCCAGAGCCACTCTCTTCTTCTCCCCCTCGCTGAGGTTGTACGGTGCCCTGTCCCGCAGGCTTTGAATGCTCAAGGCCTCCAGGGCCCCCTCCACCCGCGCCACGGCCTCCTCCCTTGGAAGCCCCAGTTGCAGCGGGGCGAAGGCCACCTCGTCCCAGACGGTGGGGGAGAATAACTGTACGTCGGGGTCCTGGAAGACCAGCCCTACCCGGCGGCGGAAGGCGTAGGCTCCATCCTGAAATATCTTCTCCGTCAGTGGCACGCCAAAGGCCCTGACCTCCCCCGCCGTGGGGAAGTAGAGGCCATCCAAGATCTTGAGCAGCGTGGATTTGCCCGAGCCGTTGGCCCCCAGGATGGCTATCCTCTCCCCCCTCGTGACGGTGAAGTTGATCTCCCGCAGGGCAGAGATGCCGTCCAGATAGTTGTAACTGACTTCCTCAAGTCTGAAGACCTCGATGTCTGGCGAGTTCATCTCCATACTATCTCCCACAACCCGATCAACAAACTGATACCCACGACAAACCCGCTCCAGGCCGCGTCCCCCCACCGCAAACGGAAGTCGTCCAGGGAATGCGCCTGGCCACTCCAGCCCCGGGAGCGCATGGCCAGGTAGACCTCGTTGCTCAGGTGATACGACTTGCCCAGAAGGAAACCCAGCCGGGTGGCGATCCAGCGATGCTGCTCCCGGATGTGGGTGGGTCCTACCGTGCGGCTCCGGCGGGCCAGGAACATACCCTCCACCACCCGCAGGAAGAGGAAAATGTAGCGATAGGTCATCCCCAGGACAAGGATGCCCACCTGGGGGAAGCGGAGCACAACGAGTGCCTTTAGCAGCCGCGTCCACTCCGTGGTCAGGACCAGAAGCACGGCGAAGGAGACCGAGGTAGCCACGCGGGTGACGAAAAGGGCCGCCCCCCGCAGCCCCTGCTCGGTGATGGCGATCCCGTTGGGCAAATGAATGAACCCCCACCCCCAGGGATCGGAGAGAGGAATCAGAGTGACCACCGCCCGCCCCGGTGTGACAAAGTTGAAGATGGCGGGCAGGGCGATGACACCGGCGAAAAGAGGGATGAAAACCCAGACCCGCTTGACGAAGAAACCGAGGGGAATCTTCGCTGCCAGGGCCAAGAGCAGGGTCAGCAGATAGAGGCCCACTAGCGTCTCCAGGCAATGTGCCATAGCAGTGATCACGAGAAACGCCAGAAAGGTGACCACCTTCACCCGAGGGTCAAGGGCTTGTAACAGGCCGGGGAGGCGGGCATAGCGAGTGGCAAAGACCGTCCGCTCGATGGCCTCGGTGATCTCAGCCAACGTCTTGGCGACGAAATCCCCCCGGGAGGGGAATAACCTCCCGCAGGGTTCACAGCGTCGCGCCATTCAGCCCTCTCTCCGGGCCAGAAGCCGCCCCAGCCCCCAGCCGACGAGGGCGACGAGAGCGATGCCCACGACGGCCGAGAGGATGTAGCCCGGCACATCCCCCAGGCCGGGGACGGTGTAATCGGGCAGCGGAGCATTCCATATCTCGGCGAACTTGGCCAGCCCCTGCGGGACGTAGCCCAGCATGTCGGAGAATTCGTCGGACCCCCACTCACCCCAGGCCGTGCCGGAGGCCAGCAGCCCCAGCGGGGAGAGGAGCGCCAGTATCCCCAGGCCGATCCACAACTTGTTGATCCCTTTCATGCCGGCACCTCCTTGCTGGCCCTCAGTTGCATCACAGAGGGCATAGCCCGCTGCAGAAAGGCCACCACCCCTCCTGTGACCACCGCCTCAGCGAAGCCCGCGATGGTCAGATGGGCGAAGAGCATGGCCGGGATGGCCTGCGAGAGGCCATAAGGACAATAGAGCGGCGTTCCGTCGGCGGCGTGGAAAAGGGCCGGCTGCAGGCCGAACTCGATGGCCGCGCACAGAGCCGCGGCGTTGATACCCACGTAGCCGCCGATGGCTGCCCCGATCCAGTGGCGCGATGAGGTAGAGGCAGCATTGCCGCTGATGGCGCGATAGACGACGTAGCCGACGAAAGGCAGCACGACGGCCATATTGAAGCAATTGGCCCCGAAGGCCAGGATGCCCCCGTCGCCGAAGAATATGGCCTGGATCAGGAGGGCGATGGAGACCCCGATCGTCGCCGCCCAGGGCCCCAGGACGACGGCCATCAGCGTCCCGCCGACGGCGTGCGCCGTCGTTCCATCGGGCACCGGGGCATTGAACATCATGATGGTGAAGGAAAAGGCGGCGAAGATGGACAGGAGGGGAACAGTTCTGCTCGTGAGAGCCTCTTTGACTTTCCTCGTCGCCTTGTACCAGAATGGCGCTGCTGCGGCGTACATCACGCCACAGGTCGCCGGACTGAGGTATCCATCCGGAATGTGCATTTGTTTCCTCCTTGACTTTGGGTGCAGGTCACTACTCAGCCATTCCATCAGATTCAATCGGACGCAGATTGACGCGGATTTTCGCAGATCAAATTCAAGAATCAGCGTTTGTCGGCGTTCGTCTGCGTCCCCAAGGATGCGCTCTATCTTCTTCGCGAAATCTTCTGACTTTTCCACCCCCTCTCTTTGCTGACCTACCTCACCACAGCGGGGCCAGGTGTTATCCTCCTTCCAGCGCCCCCAGTGCAGCCCTCAGCGCCTGATTGCAGGCCGCCATCCGCTCCACCGCCTCCCCTATCCGCTGTGCTGTCTCCTCCCGTCCCAACGCCCGTGCCTTCTCCACCCAGCGCCCGAAACTGGCCGCGTGCTCCTCGTTATGCTCGATCCAGTGGGGGAGCAGGATGCGCAATTTGGTCAGGTCATCGGGCTCGCCCTTCGCTTCCCTTTCGTGCGCGTGTCCGGCGTGGCGGTGACCATGGTGGTGCTCCTCCTGCTCCGGCGGGTCTGCATCCAGCGAAGGAGAGGCACCGCAAGAGAGGCAGGTTGCCTGACCGTTGACGAGCACCATCCTTCCGCCGCACTCAGGGCAGACGAGGGCCGTATTAAGCCCACAACCGCAATCCTCACACATCTTTGACCTCCCGTATTTTCAGGGAAGCAGAAAGGGCCACAAAAACCACCCGGCCTCAAGCCGGAAGCGGCCTTCATGGCCCTTTAATCCCCTGTATCATTGGTCTTGGGAAAAAGCGGTGTCGCGGGTTAGCTCTGGTCGGTAGATTGCTCTTGTGGCCGGCTCAGGTGGACCGTGTGCCTGAGAAAATCTATCTTCTCGATGCGCCCCTGCACCAGTTTCTGCTCACCCAGCAGGTTGACCAGGAGATAGGCATCGTCCTCGGGCTGCACCAGCACCACGTCTTCCATGACCCTCTGCTCCTCGCCGTCCTCGCTGAGATAGACAGTGGTTTCACACATCTTGCACCTCCGGAGGAAACAAAAGACCGCCGCGTACCGGGCCTTCAGGCCGGGCATCGGCGATCTTCAGATGCAGCGACCGATTTCATATCGGCCACAACAGTCTACCATAGATTTCGATGATGTCAAGCAGCTTCGGCCTCCATCACCTGCCGGATGATTTCGATGGCAGCGCTGATCTGTTTGGTGAGTGCTTTCCACTCGATGCCTACGATCTCGAAGCCCGGCTGGTTGATGGGCAGGAGCAGTTTGCGTCCCCGTGCCCCGGCCACAGCCGTGGCGATGACCGGCGTGACCTCGCCCATCAGCGAGTTGGGGATGACTACGCCGATGGGGGCCAGGATGAAGTCGGCCTGGTTGATGGAGACGCAGATGGCGTTCTCGCCAGTAGCGCCCCGGTTGGCGCGGGCACGCATCATCTTGTCGGTGGCGATGGCGTTGGTGCCCAGCGCGACGACCTCCATATCCAGCGGCAATTCCTGCCGCAGTTGGGTCACGATCTGCGCCCCGATGCCCCCGCCCATGCCATCAATCACCGCGATGACCATTTACCTCTCCAGGATTCACCACCGGACACTTTTGGAATTGCGGCGTTGGAGGCTGAACCTCGTTTGTGAGCCAGAAGCGGCGGTTAGCAAAACCGCCCTACGCGAAAGAGGCGGTTAGCAAAACCGCCCTGCGCGAAAAAGTCCGGTAGCAATCTCCAGGGTGGGATTCTACATCGGGACGGGTCAGAGGTCAAGTAGGGAATTCAATGTGCGGCAGTAGGGGGTTGCCGCTGACAGCGCACCGGCCTGGAAGAGCCGGTGCTGGGCAGGTTTGTGGCCCAGCGCCGCCTGTTTACGGCGGCGTGCCTGGAAACCTTTTAGTCTCCAGGAGGGGCTCGTTATGGAGCGAAGCATTGGCGCGACCAATCTGCGACAGCGCCTGACCGACATCCTGCAGGCAGTGCGAGAGCGACATGAGACCTACGTGGTCGAGACCTTCGGGCGACCCCAGGCGGCCATCGTCAATCTGGACGAGTACCGGCAATTCCAGCGTTTCCGGCAGGAGCGAGAGGCGTTCTTCGAGTGGCTGGAGGCCACCGCAGCCCGCAACGCCGAGCGAAACGTGGGCCTGAGCGACGATGAGGTGCTGGCGATCATCGAGCAGGCCCGCGAGGAAGTCGCTTCCGCTATGAGGTAGGCTGTGCTACGCGTGGTCATTGACACCAGTTCGCTGGTCAGTTATGTGCTGACTCGGGGTGAACTGATGCGCCGGGTCGTGGCACACTGGCGGGCGGGCACCTTCACGCTGCTCTCTTCCCCGGCCACACGGGCTGAACTGGCCGGTGTGCTGGCCCGGCCGGCCATCCGGCAGTTAGCCGCGGCCCCGTTGGATGAACTGATGCGGGGGTTAGAACGCTTGTATTTCTCCTACCCACACCCGATCAGCCGTGCCTTCCGCACCCGTCGCGATGGACAGCCGCAGCAGCGTATCGGGGCCATAGAGGCCCAGTTGGACGTGATAGAGGCCGGGCGGCGTCCCGGGCTTGACCGGCACCCGGTGCACCTGGACGAAGCGATCGCCGGGTTGAAGGCCAGCCGGGCGCACGTCCAACCAGTCCTGCTGACCCCAGATGTCCCGCCCGTCGGAGGTGAGATGCACGAAGGCGACGACAGGTGCGGGATCGGCCCTCAGCACCCTCCAATAAGTGATTAGATGGAATTCACCCCCGGCCGGCGCGGTGTTCTCCTGTAGTTCGACGCCCAGCAGCGCGAAGCGGTCGCCAAAGACGAGGGGCAATTTCGGCGGCAGGAGGTGTGCCAGTTCCGGGGGCCAGGCCAGGGGTGCGTCGGCCACTGCCCTCAGCCGCGCCTCTAACGCCTCCGGACGGGCGAGGCGGAAGGCGGCAAAGTCGTCGCTGGCCGCGGGCAGCAGCATGGCGTCGGCCATGAAGAGCGCCTTCAACGCCGGGTCGAAGGTCTGCGGCCCCAGCGGATCGGTGGGGAAGTAGAAGGTGGCGGGGCCTGTGCCTGCCGGCCAGACCCAGCCCCCAGCGGGATTGAACCAGCGCACGCTCAGGTCCTCCCGCCGGAGCCTTAGGTCGAAGCCGAGGGCATTCCAGGGATGCCAATAGTTGACGTAGGGCGCGCCGATGGCCACCGGGCCGGGCGGGGCGCGCGCGTCCAGTTCGCGGGCGACGGCGGCGATGCCGCCCTGGTACAACTCTCGTACCTCTGGGGCGCCCGCCCAGGTGACGAAGTAGGCGTGGCAGGAGAGCGCGCCATGCAGGGCGATGATGCCCACGGCGAGCAAAGGCCCCGCCCACCGCCGCCATTTCCGGGCGACACGCCACAGGGCCTCCAGCCCCACCGCCACCAGAGTGTAAGCCGGCGGCAAGGCGGCAATGGTGTGGTTGAGGCTGGCCGGCGGTGGCACGGCAATAGCCGGGAGAACGCCTGCTGCCAGCCACAACACCAGCAGCACGTAGCGAGTCCGCCGCCACTGCCAGATGCAGAGCCCTGCGCCCAAGACGAAGCAGGCCGTGGTCAGCGGGTCGAAGATCGGGCGGCCGTAGATGTTGTAGAGCCAGTCCTCCTGGCCTCGCCAAACGAACACCCCCAGGGCCTGGACGGCTTGGAGGAGCAAGGGCCCCACTCGCCCTTCCTTGAGGGCCGCCAGAACACTGGCCAGTTGCCCTACGCGCTGCTCCATCTCGGGGTTCCGGTACAGCAGCAGGACCAGGGGGGCGGCGACAAGCGCGGCGATGACGACGAACAACAGGAGGCCGGGCCAGGCGCTCCTGAAGCGAGAGCGGTGGAACAGCGCCAGGTAGAGAGCGAGAACGATCGGCAGCAGCGGCAGGACACGGGCGGCCATGTACACGTAGAACAGGCTGCCCAGGAAAAGACCTCCCACGGCCAAATCCACCGTCGCACGCCGGCGTTGTTTCGGCACTCGCTCCAGCCCGCGCCAAAGGAAGTAGATCATCAGGCCCGAAGGCGGCACAATGCCAATGATGCGCAGCCCTTGGCGGCTGTAGAAGACTGCCCAGAAGGAGACGGCGAGTCCTGCCGCAGTCAGGATGGCGACGCGAGCGCAAAAGAGTCGTCGCGCGGCCAGCCAGGTCGTGAGCACACCCAGCAGGCCGCACAGTGCGGCGGGCAAACGCAGGCTCCAGTCGCTTGCCTCTGTCAGCTCGATGACAGCGGCTTGGGTGTAGTGGAAGAGGGGTTCGTGGCCCCACGATTCGGTGAAATAGAGTGGCCGCTCGCCTGCGAGTACGCGCTCGGCCATGCGGTAGTTGAGCAGTTCGTCGTAGCGCAGGCCAGGGGGCACGTCCACCAGAGCGATCAACCGCGTTGCCGCTGCCACGAGCAGAATCGCGACCAGCGCCCAGAGTTCCCGGCGCTGTAGCTTGGGTGCGCTACCCATCGTTGCCTCTTCCGTCGAAGGGAGCGGCTCTCTGTCTTACCATCGCCTGCAGTTCGGCCAGGGCCTGCTGCGCGGCGTCGCGCTCGGCGGGAGGGAGTGAGAGGGCGTCGAACTCGTCTTCGTCCAACACCAACGTTTCCCCGTTGGGCGCGACCCACAGGTCGAGCGCCAGGTCTTCGGCGACCACCTCATTGGCACTGATGCGGGCCGGGCGGGTGACGTTGCAGTACCAGCCCTTCAAGCGGTCGTCGGCGGAGCGAATCTCAAAAATGTTGTACCAGCGGTCGGCGTAGAAGTACTCCGTCCAGCGGTCGCCGGGCTCGAGAATGACGTACCTCACGTCCAGCGGCTCTCGGTTCCAGCCGGTGCGCAGCACGATGGCCGGGCCTTTGCGCTGGAGCACCTGGCCGGAGTAGGCAAAGACCTGGCGTCCGGCGTGGTCGAGTTTGCGGACGGTGAGCGATGTCATTGATCTGGATTTTACCAGAATCCTGTATGGCCACAAGAGTCGAGCACGAAAGGCGGAGCGTGAAACGTAAAACGTGAAACATGATTGTCACGCATCAAGTTTCACGTCTTGTGGTGGGTCAGGCGACGGCGCGTTCAGAAAGTTTCTGTCAATATGGTATCTTTGGCTTGCAGTGGGGTTGGGTCGAGCGCCCGGAGCACCGCTACCTTGCTGTGGAGTTGAGGCATCGTCTCGCTGATGTAAACGGTGGCCAGGTCTCGCTTCCTCTCCGTCAAACGCGCATCCTGCAGCGTCAGCCAGCAGTTGATGACGTACACTGCCACGTCGGCCAGGTCCGAGGCGTAGTAATCAATCAGCGCGCTCTCTTGCTCTTTCAAGTGGTCAATACAGCGGTTGAGCAGCGCGGTAGCTTCTTCTACCTGACCCTTGAGCTGGGCCAGCTCCGCACCATAATCCTGGGCGGCCCATTCGTTCAGCAGGCTATCCAGCGCGTGGCCCAGCAAAGGCCCAATGGCAGCCACAACCTGGAGCTGGCTGGTGCCCTCGTAGATGCTGGTCACGCGGATGTCGCGGTAGTGGCGTTCTACGTTAAACTCGCGCATATAGCCAGCGCCGCCGTGGATCTGCATCGCCTGGTAGCAGACCCGGTTACCCATCTCGGTGGCATAGTACTTCGCCAACGGGGTCAAGACGGACGCCAGCCGGTCGGCTTGCCTGAGCCGCTTGCGACCACCCGCATCGAGCTTGCCTCGTTCTTTGAGGTGCTCGTACGCTTTCTTCAAATCTACCCAGCGCCCGGCCTCGTAGGCCAGCGCCCGTGTCGCTTCGATTTCCCCACGCATCGAAAGGAGCATGCGGTACACTGCCGGAATCTTGTTTATCGGCTGGCCGAACTGAACGCGCTTCTGGGCGTATTGATACGCCTCACGGTAAGCGGCCTCGGCGATGCCCAGTGCCTGAGCGGCCACCGCGATCCTGGCTCCATTCATCATCGCCATGGCGTAGCGTATCAGGCCAAAACGGCGCTTGCCGACCAGCTTGGCTGGCGTGTCGCAGAACTGGATTTCGCAAGTGGGGGACGCGTGGAGGCCCATTTTGTTTTCGATGCGGCGGACGCGCACCGTCTCGTCGGCCTCCACCATGAACATGGAGAGCCCGCGTGCGTCTCTGGACCCTTCTTCGGAACGGGCCAATACCAGCAAGACGTCGGCACAGCCATTGGTGATGAACCGCTTGACGCCGTTCAAGCGCCACACGCCCGCTTCCTCATCGTGGGCTTCGTCCTGGGCCTCAGCCCGAAGGGTGGCGCGGGTCTGCACGACGCCCAGGTCCGAGCCAGCGTCCGGCTCGGTGAGCACCATCGCCCCGGTCACCTCGCCCCGGGCGAAGCGGGGCAGAATGCGCGCTTTCATCTCCTCATCGCCATACTCGGCGATGGTGGCGCAGATCTCTTGCAGGCCAAAGATGGTCATCAGCCCGGCATCGGCGCGGGAGACGATCTCGACCATCATCTGGAAAATCGTCTCTGGCAGGTTCAGCCCACCGTATTTCCAGGGCAACATCGCGCCCATCAACTCGGCCTGGCGGAGCAGCTCTAATCCCTCCTGAGTCGCATCGGCGTAGGTGACACAGCCGTCCTGGTATTGTGCGCTTTCCTCGTCCGCCTCGGCCGCCCGTGGTGCGATCCGGGTCGCGCAGATTTCTCCCAGCAGCTTCAGGAGCAGTCGGTAGTTGTCTTTAGCATCGGCATAATTTCGCGGCGCGGCCGGGTATCGGGCGTGGGTGGTGTATCCCTCCTCCAACGCCTCGACGACCTCGCTTAGGTCGAGCTTGTCCAGGTGGAATTGCAGGTCAGGGTTGTCGGTGAAGAAGTTTTCTGCCATGTTCAAATCTCCCTGTGTTGCCAGAGACCAGGTTTCTTCATTTGGCCTTCTCGCGGTAGGCGCGGATCATCTGGGGGATGACCTCGTTCAAGTCGCCTACGATCTTGTAATGGGCGATCTGGAAGATGGGGGCGTTGGGGTCGGTGTTGATGGCGACGATCTTGCTTGATTGATCCATCCCGGCGCGGTGCTGCACCGCGCCCGAGATGCCGCAGGCGACGTACAGCCGGGGTCGGACGGTGACGCCGGTCTGTCCTACCTGATGTTCCTGCGAGATGAAGCCCGCGTCAACGGCGGCGCGGGAGGCTCCCACCTCACCCCCGAGCGCCTGGGCCAGCTCGCGGATGAGTTGAAAGTTCTCACGGCTGCCCACACCCGCCCCACCGGCGACGATGATGTCAGCACTCTTCAGATTGCAGGTGGGTTCTCGCGCTTGCCGCTCCAGCACCTCCAACACCAGGTCGCGCTCGTCAAACTGTGGCTCAATGTTCTCGATCTCGCCTTGGCGTGTGCCGTCTGACTCGCCCAGTTTCATCACACCCTCGCGTACCGTCGCCATTTGTGGGTGCGTCTCCGGATTGACAATGGTGGCAATGATGTTGCCGCCGAAGGCGGGTCGAATCTGATACAGCAGGTCGCCGTACGTTTTGTCCTTGTAGTTGAAGTCGCCGATCTGGAGCGCGGTACAGTCGGCGGTCAGGCCGGCGCGGACCCCGCTGGCGATGCGTGGGGCCAGGTCACGGCCAATCGGCGTGGCCCCCAGGAGGAAGATATAGGGTTGCCGTTCCTGCACCAAGTCAGTGGCGACTCTGGCGTAGGGCAGCGTGCGGTACAGCGCCAGTTCGGGATGATCGGCCAGCAATACTCGGTCCGCACCGTAGTGGATGAGCTGCTCGGCCAAGTCGGCGATTTCGTGGCCGAACAGCAAGGCGCACACGCGACCGTCCAGCTTTTCGGCCAGCTCCCGTGCCTTCGATAGTAACTCCAGGCTGACGGCGGCGATGCACCCATCCTCCTGCTCAATGAAAACCCAGACCTCCCTGCATTTAGCCATTCTTGCTCCTCATAGGGTTCGCCTCTAATGGGGCGACCGCAAGGGTTCGCCCCTACATCTGCAATCCGCAATCACTACAGGATGTGGTCCTCTACTAACTCTTGTACCAGCGCAGAGACGCCATCCGGGCCGGCCGGGATCTCCTTACTTTCGCTCGTTTCGAGCACGACGGAGTCAATTTTGAGCACTTTGGTCGGCGAACCGGATAGGCCCAGTTTGCTCTCGTCAGCGCCCACGTCGGCGGCGGTCCAGACGGGTATCTTCTGGTCGCGCTCGGCCAGGTAACGATCCAGTGCCTCTTCCGTCTCGAACTCAGGCCATTTCTCCAAGAGGGCCGGATATTCGAGCGGGGTGGCGGCCAATTTGCAGGCGATCGTCCGGCGGGCCGAGGGAGGACGGGGCTGGTTGGCCGATGCCACCACGGTGAGCAGGCAGGGCAGGGTGCACTTGACCGTCTCTTTGCCCAGGGGAAGTGCTCTTTGGACGACGATCTCGTTCTCTTGCAGCGATTGAATGGATTCGGCGTAGGTGATTTGCGGCAGGCCCAGTTTCTCGGCCACCTGGGGGCCGACCTGGGCGGTGTCGCCGTCTATCGCCTGCCGCCCACAAAATACGATGTCGAAGTCGCCTATCTGTTCCACGGCGCATTTGAGGGCGTAGGAGGTGGCCAACGTATCAGACCCGGCGAACTTGCGGTCGGTGAGCAGGATCACACGGTCGGCGCCACGGTACAGAGCCTCGCGCAGGATTTCGGCCGCTCGCGGCGGGCCCATCGTCAGCACCGTCACCTGGCCGCCGTGTTGCTCTCTCACCTGTAGCGCCATCTCCAGCGCGTTCAGGTCTTCTGGGTTGAAGATGGCAGGCAGCGCAGCGCGGTTGACGGTGCCGTCGTCTTTCATCGCCTGGCCGGTGATGTTGGCGGTATCGGGCACTTGCTTGACCAATACCACGCAGTTGTACTTCATGGATACCTCCTGGTTTGTCGTGGTTTGCAGATGCCGGTAGTGCTCCCCTTGAGTGTTGTTGCTGCTTGCTCGCCCCGCTAAACCGCCCGGCTAAGCAAGCAAAGCCCCCCTCGGGGGCTGGATGTCAGCCCGCAGGGCTTTGTTTGTCAGCCCGGACGTTCACGTCCGGGCTTGCGCACAACAACACTTTACAGGGGCACTACCCGGATGCCACTATTATAGAAACCCTCAGCGATATGACAAGTTACGGCGTTTTCGGGTATGATGCGGGGAGGCGTGAAACGTCAAACGTGGGGGAGGGGCCCTGGCCGACCCGGCCATCACCTGGATCAACGGAGCGGTCATCCCGGTGGATGGAGGGGAGATCATCGTAGGGTGACGGAGGGGTGCGTAAGCGCGCCGCGGTGAACTTGGAGCTGAGCCTTTCGACTGTGCCCTTCGACAGGCTCAGGACGTCGCTCATGGAAGGCCCTGTCAAAGCCAGCGGGCCTGGTGCAGCTCACGCCAAACCCGCCCCCAGGCTGAAGTGCACTCAAACACCTGCAATCTGGTGATTACTTTGACAATGTCAGATTAACATAAAGCGGGCTGCACCTGCTCGCCGGTGCTCGTAGCCCCCGTCCCTTCGGGCTGAGCCTCAGGACGAAGCCTCGGGGGCGTCTCAAACGAGATTTGCCCGGAGAACACGCCCTTGGGGACAAGGGCTGAGAGCCTTTGGCCAAATGTGACATTGTCAAGTTACCCAGATGTCCGTTTGGCTCAGTCAGAGGCGTCTCTGTACCCCCATATCTGGCGTTCAGAGGCCCGTCCAAACTGCCAAATCTGGGCCTCCAGCAACACGTGGACACGCTTTGTCAACTCCTGTCTCGGCCGATAGGCGCGCGGCAATGCCAGTGCCGAGTGGCTTTTTTCGGCCTGGTGGCACGACCGTGTGGTTTTACGATGACCCTTTCGTGCTGCCACGCCAATCATGTGCTCACGTAAGATGGGATTGATCTTCAGCGACGCGGCTTGCTGCGCAATGCACACCGCCGCAAATGATAGGCTTCATCATACGCTTGGCGCGTCTGCCACAGCTTCCAAGCGATGGCCAACCAGCGGTTCGCCAGACAGGGCCTGCACATTGGCAGGCGATGGAAAGCGTTGGCGGTCGTCACCGAATTTGACCAGCAAAGCTGGCGCCAGATAATCGCCAGCTCCGGGCAGTGAGTCAAAGACTGGGTATCCACATCATCAGTTTGTAGAACATGCTTACGCCAGATGCTATCTCTACCCTGGACGAAGCGGAAAACCCGCAAAGAATCAACATAATAGCGCAACGGGATGCCATAAGACTGCATGAAGGCTTGGGCGGCCTGGATATGAGCCCAGGTCGTGTCCTTTGGAGCGAAGTCAGCGAACAGTAGCATCTGACTGAAGTCGTCGCTGGAGGTGATCAAGACCCACTTCTCTTGAGCGAAGGGAGACCACAGGTGCAGCGAGGAGTCGTGTTGAACCAGAGCCCCGGCAGGCAACTTACTTGGTGTATGCCTCTCGTATGCGACTGAGAAGGCTTCTGGGTCTTTCCGATACTCTTTGAGCAGGGTGAAGAAACGGGTCTTGCCGATGTCCAGCATCTCTTGAATCTCGGCTCTCGCCAGCAATCCCTGGCAGTATCCACTGAGCAGCACTTTGATCTGGTCGTCTGTGAACCGCTTGTGCAACTGAGTCATTTTGTTCCTCCTTAATCGTGAGAGCGACTTGGAAGAACTCTATCATGACCGGTTCACTTTTCAACTAGAAACGGTTCACCTTTCAGCCTTAAATGGTTCACCTTTGAACTTTAAATGACACGCACCGGCGCCAGGTGTGTCAAGTCAAATGATAATGTCACCGAACAGGCATCGTTCCATCAAAAGA
>JBHIET010000070.1:0-18551 GCA_046760785.1 Anaerolineae bacterium
CCCCGCGCTGGCACCGGACAAATTGGGAACGAACTTGCGGAAGGCTGTACTAAGCACGAGTCGATCTGGGTTTGGGCTATATGGCCAGGGATCCGCCGTCCTGGCTATGCAATTGTCACAAAGCGCCATTCAAACCTGAGGCTAAAACAGCGTGAGTTTACGGCTCAAGATACGCTCGCACACGTCGTACACGTTCGCCAGCCTCTCTTCGAGCACGCCTTGCACATCGGCCTGAATGCTGGGGGTGAGAGGCCCATCGGTCGGGCGCACCAGCGCGGTGGCTACCAGCGGCTGATCCAGCGGCGCGCCGATCTGCGAGAGGATGTAAACAGTGGCCTCCCGGACAGTAGGCACCTGCTCTACAACGTCCTGCGCTGCCAACAGCGCCAGCACGTTATAAACCTTGCCCACGTGGGAGATCGGATTCTTGCCGCAGGCCGCCTCCAGGCTGGCAGAGCGGAAAGGCGCGATGACACCATTGACCCGGTTGCCACGGCCGACCGCTCCGTCGTCACCCATCTCGGCCGAGGTGCCAGTCAGCGTCAGGTAGACCGCGCCGTCGGCAACGTCGTCGGCCGTGTTGACCATCACTGTCACTCTCCGGTGGTCGAGCTGGGAGGCGTATTCCTGAATGGCCGCCTCGGCCGCCTGCTTAACCTCCTGGTACTCGGTCGCATCTCCGACGCGCGTGGCAATAAAGGGCAACGCGACGGTCAGCGTCAATTCCCCGTTGCGACGCATACCCATCACCTTGACGTCCTCGCCCACCGGGAACTCGTCAATCAGCTTGTAGTTGATGTACTGGGCGGTCTCGTAGACGACGTGCTCCAGCCCAGAGCGGGGCCAGTGACTGACGCCAAAACTGGTATCATTGGCCGTCACGTGCTCCACCACATACTGCAACTCCTCAGCCCCTCGACCGGCGTAACTATCAATCACCATGTGCTTATCGGGATCCAGATAGCGCATGGTCTCGCGCACGTGCTGCTTGGCGGCTTCGATAGCAATACCGTCCATCGGCACCTTACGGCCCTGGAAAGCAGGGGTGCCACGCCCAGCGATCTGAATGCGAATGGGCTTGATCATACACCCACCACCATAGCCAACTTCGACCTCACCGGCGACCAACTGCACTTTGTCGAAGTTGTGGTGCAAGAGAACGTCAAGGTTCTCCTGGCACCAACGGGCGTACTCAACCGAGACACGCTCGGCGATACCGTCGCACAGGCTATCGGGATGACCAATCCCCTTGCGCTCTACGATCTCGACCGGAATGTCCTCGATAAACTGGCCGGTTGCCCCAATTACCACAATGTTGCGCTTCGTCATCTGTACCTCCTCGATGTTTTCCCCCGGCCAGGGTGGCGCTGATAAAAAACCCCTCCTGGAGGACAGAAGGGGCACGACTGGCGTGACCACCTCTCATCTTCCAGAAACACCGTTCTGCCGGAATTGGCACCATGCTAACTGCTAGTGGCTGACTGCTAGCGGCTAACTGGTTGCCGAGGCTTCACAGGGCCGGTCCCTCCACCTCTCTGGATAAGAGCGTCGCCGGGGTATTCAGTTTGAATAAAATGATACCACGAAGATAAATAACTGTCAAGACTTGCGGTTTGAAACGTTCAATGCTATAATGTTTACACTTTAAAGGGGGATAGTCCCCCGCTTGGGTGTTGGTGTTCTTCCAGCCGCCTTGCCGGGCGCTAAACCGCCCGGCTGAAAGAGCGAAGCCCCCTTCGGGGGCTGGATTTCAGCCCCTAGGGCTTTGCTCTCTCAGCCCGGACGTTCACGTCCGGGCGGGGCCGAGCGACCAACACTCTACGGGGGGACCACCTAAAGGGGCGCGTAGCTCAGTTGGTCAGAGCGCTACACTCACATTGTAGAGGTCAGGGGTTCAAGTCCCTTCGCGCCCATTGTTCTAACTCAGGCCGCGGCTGCGTAGAGGGGACCCACTCAGTATCCGTGGCCTGTTTAACGTGCAGCGGAAAACGACTATGCTCATGTCCGAGAGTGCCAAGGAACGCTTCGAGATAGATTGGCTGATCAGCAACCTGCGCTGGTTACTCCTGGTAAGCGTGATTCTTGTCAGTTTCACGGATGCGTTCATCAATCACAACGGTTTCTTCGACGTAGTCTTTCTTATACCCCAAATCCTCCTCCTGGCATTTGCGGCTTCTTATAACCTCGCCGTGATGCTGCTGCTGTCTTACGGCAGCCGCCCACGCTTCATGCCGGTGATGACGTTGCTGATTGACACCCTCCTGACTATCGGCTTTGTCATCGCGTCGGGCGGCCTAACCAGCCCACTGCTATTCTTCGTGTTGTTTCCTATTCTTACCGCCGCGCTGCGCTTTCCCTGGGTGGTCAGCCTGCTGATCGCTATAGTCATCGTGGTGAGTTGCGGCTTTGCCGGCTACCTCGTCGCTCCATCTGGCAAATCATGGATAGACCTACTCTCTTTCGCAGCCAGCTCTCTGATCCTCCTGCTGGCAGCCCTGGTAAGCGGCCTCGTAGGAAACAAGGTGAAACAAGCAATCGCGCGCACGCGCCAACGTAAGCAGGAGGCTGAACTGCGAAAGCTGCGGGCCGCCCAAGAGCATTCGCGGGTGATTTTCGAGTTGGCAAGCACGCTCAGTGCGACACTGAACTACAACAAAGTACTGGAAGCAGTGCTTGAAGTGGGTGAGGCCGGGATGCACGAGTGGGGCCGACCAGACTCGTCGCACATGAGCATGGTGATGCTCTTCAGTCACAACGACCTGCGCATCGTGGCTTCACGTCACTTACCGCAACGTGACCAGAAAGCCACCTTCCAGGGCCAGAGCGGTGTCTTGGCGCAAGCACTGGCCTCAGCAGAGGCTGTGGTTATTGACAATCCATTCGAAGACCCAGAGTTAGGTCAGCTTATCGCGATGCACAGTTGTCGGCATGCGATTGTCGTGCCACTGCGGGCCGGGTTCGAGAATTTCGGCGTGGTGGTTTTCGGCAGCCCTCAGGCCAAGATCTATACAGAAGACCACAAAGACTTGCTGATCGCCATCTGCAATCAGGCCATCGTCGCGCTTCAGAACGCTCAGCTTTTCCAAAGCCTGAAGGAAGAGAAAGAGCGTATCGTGGAGGTGGAGGAAGATGCTCGCAAGAAACTGGCCCGTGACCTGCACGACGGCCCTACACAGAGCATCGCAGCCATCGCGATGCGACTTAACTACACACGGATGCTGGTGGAAAAAGAAAAGGACCTGCAACAGGCGGCTGAGGAGTTGGCGCGGATCGAGGAATTGTCACGTCGCACGACGAAGGAAATTCGTCATATGCTCTTCACTCTCCGACCCCTCATTCTTGAAACGCAGGGGCTGCACGCAGCTCTGGAGCAATATGTCAGCAAATTGGCCGAGACGGATGACTTACCGATTCATCTGGAGATAACGCCGGAAATAGATCAATTGCTGGACCAGAACGCCCAGGGGGTAATCTTTTACATCATTGAGGAAGCAATCAGCAACGCCCGTAAACACGCCAAGGCCGATAATATCTGGGTGCGATTGTACCTCCAAGACAGTGCATTCGTCGCCGAGGTAGAGGATGACGGCGCTGGGTTTGACGTGGACGTGGTGCAGATGTCCTACGACGAGCGCAGCAGCCTGGGTATGGTCAACATGTATGAGCGGGCCGAGTTGGTCAGCGGTAAACTGACCATCACCTCAGCGCCAGGCAAGGGCACGCGGGTCATGCTGAATGTGCCGCTAAAAAGATATGGGCATGCCTGAACTGACCGTGGCGCGGAGTGAAGGCTGGCTGTGGCTGACCGGCTCTTTACTCCTGGCCATCCTATGGGCGAACCTGGCCTGGTTTTTCCGTCAACCTCGTTCTGGCACAATAGGCGAGTTTGTCACCCGCTTGGTCGCCTGGCATTTCTCCCCGTGGCTGTTTCAACTTCTCCGCTTGCTGTACTACATCGGTGTGCCCTACGCCGCGCTCCTTTGGGGCCACAGCGCGGTCGTCGAGCGGTACTTAGGGTTATCGAGCGGGGGAGAGGTAGGTGCCGACGTCGCTGCCAGGTGGCTCGACTGGACATGCGACGCAGGATGGGCGGTGGCGTTAGGCATCGGAGCATGGGCATTACTGGCACTGGGCTGGTGGACCCACCGCCGAGCGTTGGCCACCGCCAGCGAAGAGAGCACGGTCGCCGGGGCCAACTGCTCCGGCTGGGTCCTCCTGCGCGAGGCAGCCTATCACGAAGTCCACTGGGCCTTCTACCGCAACGCTCCTATCGTCATGTGGGAAAAGCACACGGGGGACGCATACTGGGGAATCTGGGGCGGACTGGCGCTGGTGACGCTGGAGGCAGTACTCAACCCCGCCTGGCGCAAGGGCCTGGCTGATCTGCAAGAAGCCCCAGCCCACTTGATGCGCGGGGCACTGGCCGTCGTCAGTAGCGTGCTATTCCTGCTGACTGGGAATCTGTGGCTGGCACTGGCTCTCCACTGGGGGGTATCGTGGGGCTTGGCTGCACTGGTGCGGGCGCTTCCCCTGCTGCCCGCCCGCAAATCCAATCAGGTCACCGCGCGAAACGTAGCCTCTTCCTACATCACAGCTCATTCATCAAGTCAACAACAGTGCCAGGGCAATCAACACCGCCAACATCACTAAGGCGATGCCACCGATGCGCTTGAGGTCAGCAATAACGTAGCGGTACTCCTCTCGCAGATCAGACTCCTGTGGCGCAGGACGCGCCGGAGTCGCGGCGATGGCAGAGACCTCGACTACTTCACCTATCCCCGGCTGCACCATCTGGGTCGGCGAAAGGCGCACCCGCCGGCCCTTCTTCCTGACGCGACGTGATTTCTTCGCCATAATCTTCTCTCCCTTCTACGGTTGTAACTCAGCAATGACGATGATGCGATGTGTGTCAATCCCATACGGGTAGCAAGAGATGAGCGTTAGCACAGGGCTTGAAGCAGGATACATCACATCCACACCTGTCGGTTCAATAATACGCTTCTGAGTGACGATGTAACGATACACCTGACTGGCGGTGTGAACGAAGATCTCATCACCCAAGTCAAGGTCGGGTAAATCACGAAAGATCTCGCCGAAGATGTCGTTGTGGGCCGAGATGACACAATTGCCGCTCTCGCCCGGGTTGGCACTGCCAACGTGATGACCCGCCCCCTGCTTTAGCGATTCCCAGTCATCCCCCTCCACGACCGGCCCATCCACTCCGATGGCAGGAATCTGAATGCGCATGGCCTGCTCTGGGCCCGGCGTGGGCATGGGCAGTGGCGTGATCGCGCCGACCAGGTCACGCAGGTGGGCGGGGATCTCTTCGGGTGCAGGCCCCCCAGGCGAATCAGGCGGCGTGTGCCCTCCCGGAAGCACGACCACCTGGATGAGGGGGGTGGGCGTGGGGGTGGGAAGCTGCTGGGCCTGACTGGCCTCCTCGTTGATCTGGCGTAGCGTCGCCAGAGAAGCCAGCAACACGAGCACCAACCCCGCCAGCACGGCCAACTCAACCACCAGCAGACTCTTATCACGCAGCCAATCCCAGCGAATCCGGCGGCGCTGCCGGCCGGGTTCCCTCTCTCCAACTGGTTCGTCCAGCGCATGAGCTCGATACTGCGCCGTGACCCCCGCATCCTGGAAGCGCCGATAGCCCCTTGGCAAGGACGGCGATTGAGGCTTGACGTGCTTGGGAGCCAGCGGATCAAGAACACCTGCCTCGGCCTCCTTACCCAACCGGCGCAGACGCTCCAGCCGCGCCTCCATCTTGCGGATGCGCAGAATCTCCTCCAGTTCCTCTATGGACAGTTCGTCAACTGTGCGACGGTCTTTCATCGTTTGACACCATCCACCTCCGCCACCGCGAACACCTCCCGCTCGAAGAACCAGCGGAAGGGCGGCCAGTTAAAGAGGATGTAGCGTGCTACCCGAAACACCCATCCCTCCTGCCGGTTCTGCGGAGGCGTGTCCAGCCACACCTGAGCCCGAAACCCTGCCCGCCGCAGCACCCGCCGGAGGCTGGTCGCGCTCTGCTCGTTCACGTGCACATCGAGGTTGGCCGGGATGATGGCGCGAGGGTCCTTTGGGTAACGCGCCCCCTGCCCCATCAGCGTGCGCACCAGCCGCACCAGCGGATAAGCGTACCGGTCGTACCAGGCGTTGGGAGCGGTGTGAATGATGAGCCGACCACCGGGCCGCAGTACACGCCGTGCCTCCGCCAGCGCCTGGTCTAGTTCCCACGGATGAAGATGCTCGACCAGGTCGAACATCAGCACGCGATCGAAGAAGACAGCGCAAAAGGGCAACCGCTTGGCATCGGCCTGATAGACGCCCACCGCGCCCCGCGCCTCATCCCCAGTCGCCGCCAGGCTCCGTGCCATCCGCACTGCTACTGGTGCGTAGTCCACGCCGTAAGCCCGCGCCCCCAGCCTCGTGCAGTGGTGCAGAATCTCACCCCGCCCGCAGCCGACATCAAGCACCCGCACCCCAGGTACGACCTCGGCCACCTCAAAGGCTTGGCTCAACCGACGAGAAAGATGCGTTCCTTCGCTAGCGGTGAACTCTGCGTACCCTTCACAAGAACCTAAGAGATATGCCTCATCATATTGCTCAGGGCAAACCGGCCGTTGGCTACGCTCCCTCCCCAATTGCACCTCTCAATCCAATGCACCAATCCTCGTGACGACAGGATTATAATCTACCACCCAGACCCCGTCAAGCGGTTCAGGCCGTCAGCGACGGCAACGCGGATCAGACGAATCTCTTCAATTCTCAATACCAGAGCCAGGAGTCCGTAAGCGGCCACCCCAACACCCCCAGCCCCACCCACGATCAGCAGCTCCCCCAGCAAGCCCGCAGGAGCTATCGCTGCCAGAGCGCGCATCACGCTCCAGACTGCCACTGCCATCGCCAGCGAGGCGAGAGCAGCTTTCAGCGTGAGGGACCACAGGCCGTGATCGCCCAGCCCGCCCAGACGCCGCTGAGTCAATACCAACATAGCCAGCGCGTGGGCGGTCAATTTGAAGGAGTTGACCAGAACCAGGAGCGGCAGGGTCAATATCCCCAGCCGCCAAGGGATGAGAGCCATTAAGATGTAGAGCAGCGTCGTCCCCACACCCACCAGGGCAGGGGTCAGCGTGTCCTTGCGAGCGTAAAAGGCAAAAATGAGAGGCTGATCCACGGCGGCGAAGAGCAATCCCAGAAGCGCGTACCGCAGCGCCTCCGCCGTCGCCATTGTATCCACCGGCGTGAAGTCGCCGTGTTCAAAGATGAGGGCGACGATGAGATTCGCCAGCACGAACAAGCCCGCCGTGGCCGGGATCACGAGAGATAGCACAAGCCGCAATCCCCTGGCCAGTGTGGCCTGGAAGGGATCGGCCTCCTTGAGGTTAGCCTGTTGGGAAAGCGTAGGAAGGGTAGCGATAGAGACGGCGGTGACGACCAGCCCCAGAGGGAACTGGATCAGCGTGGCCGAGTACTTCATCCAGTTGATGCTCTGGTCGCCGGTGCGGGAGGCCAGATTGTAACTGAGTCCCACGGCGAATTGATCCACCACGAGCCCGAGGAGGATGGGGACGTAGAGACGCATAATGCGTCGCAGAGCCGGGTGATTGAGGTCGAGCTTGAAGCGCCAGCGGGCATCGCGCAGGCCGGGCACCTGGAGCAGAATCTGCAGCAGGCTCCCTGCCAGCAGTCCGACCGCCAGGCTGACCACACCGTATCGCCCACTCAACAACAGTGCCGCAACTACAACAGCCGCATTAAAGACGGCCGCGGTGAAAGCCGGAAGAGTAAAACGCTTGAGGGCATAGAGCGTCGCTGAGACGACACCGGCCAAGTTGAGGAAGAGCACTGCCGGCACGCATATCCGCAACAGTCGTGCTGCCAGAACCTGAAGAATTGGAGTCAGGCCGCCACCCAGCAGCCAAACCACCTGAGGAGCCAACGCTTCCACCAGAAGGACGAAGGCAGACAGCGTGACGACAACCACGCTGAACAAAACGTTGAGCAGATGCCACAACTCGGCGCGACGCTCCGGGACGGCGTGAGCGGAAAGAACGGGCACCAATGCAGCGTTGCTCATCCCGCCCACCAGGAGGTCGTAGATCATCGTGGGCACGATAGCAGCCACCTCGTAGGCGCTCAGCGGACCGGAGGCTCCAAAAAGGTCCGCCTTGACCATATCGCGCACCAGCCCCAGCACGCGGCTGGCAACGTTGCCCAGTGCAATGATCCCGGCCGCCTGAGCGACCTCTACGTCCCGTTGTTGCAATGCTATCGCTCGTGTTTTGCCCAACCCGTCCCTCCCATCTCGCAGACAATGGCGTATCCCAACCACGCTTCGCCTGCGAGATCGAAGTCTTCAAGAATCCACGTGCGATCAAGGTTTGCCATTCTACCGCAATTTGGAGAGGATCACAAACTGGTGATCACACCAAACAGAGGCAAGAAGTGCCGCCACTATACTCCAGGCTCACGCTTTAGCTTCACACTTGCCTACCTCCGCGCCCGTTTGCGCATGAGGCCAAACCGTGGTAAAATAGCCTAACGAGATTGGGTGGGGCATACGTCCAGCCCCTCCCTTTGTTTGAGGAGGAAACAGTGCCATTAAGTAAGAGCGAGAAAGAAACCATCATCCAAGAGTACGGTCGCACACCCAATGACACCGGCTCACCGGAAGTACAGATCGCGCTGCTGACCACCCGTATCAACCAACTGACAGAACATTTGAAAACACACAAGCACGATGAGCATTCCCGACGCGGCCTGCTCAAAATGGTCGGTCAACGTCGGCGTCATTTGATTTATCTAAGCCACAAAGATCCCGAACGTTACAAGACTATCATCCAACGACTCGGGTTGCGCAGGTAGGATATCATCAGCAGGAAGGTCAGTCGAACGAGTAGATGCGGGGAGATGGCATGCCCATCTACTCGTTTGTCGTATCTACCTGCAAATCAGACAATGTTAGAAGAGGCTCAGCGCAGGTGCAGGAATTGGGGAGTGCAGCGTAGCTCAAAAGCGAGCAATCTGCTACGAGACATTCCCCAGTCCCTGACCTCCACGCTCGGCCTCGAACACGGAGGTGTAAGAAGTGAATAATTACAAGTTTACCGCCACGTTGGGAAACGAGGTCGTCACCATCGAGACCGGGAAACTGGCCCAACAGGCAGGCGGTGCAGTCACGGTGCGCTATGGCGACACAGTATTGCTCGTCACAGCGACGATGTCACGTTCTACCCGTGAGGGAATTGACTTCTTCCCCCTCACCGTGGACTTCGAGGAGCGGCTCTACGCGGCAGGCCGTATCCCCGGATCTTTCTTCCGCCGCGAGGGACGGCCTCCCGAATCGGCCACGCTCACCGCACGTTTGACCGACCGTCCCATCCGCCCACTTTTCCCCAAGGACATGCGCAATGACGTGCAGGTCATCATCACCCCGCTCTCGCAAGACGAGGAGCACCAGGCCGACATCCTGTCCATCATCGGTGCCTCGGCAGCACTGACCATATCCGACATCCCGTTTGATGGGCCAGTGGGAGCTGTGCGCGTGGGATACGTAGGCGGGGAACTGGTCATTGATCCAACCGTCTCGCAGATGGAGCGCAGCTCACTCGACCTGCGGCTGGCCGGCACCACCGATGCACTGCTGATGGTCGAAGCCGGGGCAAATGAGGTCAGCGAAGCCGTGATGGTCGAGGCGTTGCGTCGTGGCCACGAGGGGATACAAGACGTGATTCGCGTTCAGCGCGAGATGCGGGAGGCGGTGGGCAAGCCCAAGCAGGAATATGTCCCCTACGTCCTGCCTGATGGATTGCACGAGGTTGTCCGCCAGCAAGTGGGGGAGCGGATGCCGGAGGCCATCTACAGCGTGACGAGCAAGCAGGACCTCGGCGAGCGATTGAAAGTCCTGCGAGACGAGTTGATCGAGAGCCTAGGCGAGGAATGGGAGGAAGCAGCCATCCGAGAAGCGTTCGATGAATTGGAGCGCGAGATCGTCCGCCGACGCACGATTGAGGAAGGCGTCCGTGCCGACGGACGAGGCCCCCGGACTATCCGCCCTCTTTCATCCGAGGTGGGAATGCTGCCACGGGTGCATGGCTCCGGTCTCTTCACCCGTGGCGAGACCCAGGTTCTTTCCGTCGCCACTCTGGGCACGCCTCGAGAGGAGCAAATGCTGGACGACCTCTCGCCGGAGGAGACCAAGCGCTACATACACCACTACAACTTTCCGCCCTACTCTACCGGTGAGACGCGCCCGCTGCGCGGTCCCAGGCGGCGCGAGATCGGCCACGGTGCGCTGGCCGAGCGGGCACTGCTGCCAGTGATCCCCGACAATGGCGAGTTCCCCTACACCCTGCGCGTCGTCAGCGAGGTGCTCAGCTCCAACGGGTCTACTTCGATGGCGAGCGTCTGTGGGAGCACGCTGGCGCTTATGGATGCCGGTGTGCCCATCAAAGCCCCGGTCGCGGGCATTGCCATGGGATTGATGATGGAGGATGGGCAGTACCAGATCCTGACCGACATCCAGGGGCTCGAAGATCACATCGGAGATATGGACTTTAAGGTCGCTGGGACGCGCAAGGGGATCACGGCCTTGCAGATGGACATCAAAGTCGCCGGTCTTTCCTACGACATCCTGGCAGAGGCATTGGAACAGGCGCGCCAGGCACGCATGCAGATTCTCGATGTGATCGAGGCGACCATCCCTGCACCACGGCCAGAGCTCTCGCCCTACGCGCCCCGGATGACCATCTTGCAGGTGGATCCCGACAAGCTGGGGGCAGTCATCGGGACGGGCGGCAAAACAGTGCGTGCCATCCAGGATGAATGCGACGTACGCATTGACATCGAGGATGACGGCACCATCTACATCGCCTCGACGAGCGGCCCGGCCGCAGAGAAAGCGCAGCGAATGATTGAGCAGTTGACTGAGGAGGCTGAGCCTGGGCATATCTACACCGGGCGCGTGGTGCGCACCACCGACTTCGGTGCATTCGTCGAGATCCTGCCCGGTACCGACGGATTGGTGCACATCTCACAACTGGCCGACTATCGCGTCAACAGCGTCGAGGATGTCGTGCGAGTCGGGGACGAGATCATGGTGATGGTGACTGGCATTGATCCTGAAGGAAAGATCCGCCTCTCGCGCCGAGCCGTGCTGGAGGGATGGACACTGGGGCAAGCCCAGGCGGCCGATAGGCCGGGAGCGTATCGGAGCAGCAGAGGGGGCACCAGAGGCCGCCGCCCACCCCGACGACGCTAACCCGCGTTGAGAGATTGCGGTGGAAGAGAACATCGAAGAACCCGAAATCGAAACCACGCAGGAGCCTCCGCAGTCGTGGATCGCACAGGTACTGCGATGGCTGTTGCGTGATATCATCGTCGAGACGATCATCCCCGCAGTCGCCATCGCCCTGGTTATCAACATCTTCCTGGCCCAGGCCACCCAGGTGCTGGGGCAGAGTATGGAACCCAATCTGCACAGCGCCCAGCGGGTGGTGGTGGAGAAGGTAACCTACCGCTTTTTCCACGGCCCACGGCGCGGCGACATCGTCGTCATTGATCTGCCGGGACAAACGGAGTTGCTGATCAAGCGCGTGGTAGGGCTGCCAGGGGAGACCATCGAGGTGCGCGGCGGGGAGGTGTACGTCGAAGGCGAACGACTCGAAGAGCCCTGGATGGTCAAACCAGGTGGGGGCAATTACGGCCCGCAGATCATCCCTCCGCTGCACGTCTTCGTCATGGGTGATAACCGGGGTGCTTCCAACGACTCGCGCAACTTCGGGCCGGTGCACATTGACGACGTTGTAGGACACGCCTGGTTCTCGTACTGGCCTCCGGAGTACGTTGGCTTCGTCGAGTAGGGTTCCACGCAGTTCCGTATGCAAAAGACAGGCCGGGCGCATCTTGCCCGGCCTGTTTCGCGTCGGCCCATCGATCACGGCTCGTGGCTGCCCAGCACTGCTACGCCCGTGGCCTGCAGTGTACCATGCTCGTTCCACGTCCCCCGTGCACCGACCGAAGCGCCTGTTTCGACGTTATCGAGACCGGGGTCATCCATGCCAGGCACGCGATACCGCGTCTCGCCGCCCACCACCACCGTCACCGGGCCGCGCGAGGTGCCAACGATGAGGCTGCCGGTCCCGACACTGATGACACGCCCACGCACAATGCCCCACCGTCCTGCCCGGCGGCCACCGTGCACGCCGACACCGATGGCATGGAAGGTGGTCGCGTTCTCCCAGGTACCGACGGCGATGGCGCGTTCGCCAACCTCAACGTCGCCCAGGGTGGGTTCCTCGATGCCGGGGATACGAAAAACGGTGTCCGTGTCGGTGAGGACGTTCAGCGCCCCGCCAGGAGTGTCGAGCACCAGTGTTGTTCCCTCGACGGCGGACACTTCGCCGGCCAGGCGTGCCACCTGCTCCGGCAGCACGACCACGAGCGTGGCTCGCAGGACACCCTCTTCCTTGATCACGCCTTCGCCAGCGATTCTGTCGCCTACCTGCAAGTCAGCGCTTGAGGGGTTCTCCACGCCCGGCACGCGAAACTCAGTCGTTTCACCAGTCAACACATTGAACTGGCGACCGAACCGACGATCACGGACGGCACGAACGGTGAGGGTACCCCCCTCGACGGCCACCACCTCTCCCCGCAACCGGACTTGGCGCGGCCCGACCTGCGGCACGGCGACTACTTGCGCCTGCAGGCTGCCATCGGGATTGAGTGTACCCCTGGCGACGACTCTCATTTCCACGGCAAGGTCATCCAGGCCGGGTTCCTCCACGCCACGGATGCGATACATCGTCTCATCGCCCACACGGACAGTAGCCAGGCCGTGGCCGGTCTCGACCGTCAAGGTGTCGTCGCCGACATCGGCCAGTTTGCCAGCCAGGGGGAAGGCACGGTCAGTCTCCAGACGTGCCACACCAAAGGCGTGGAAGACGCTGTCTCCCTGCTCCCACCAGCCGGCTGCGGCCAGGATGTCGCCAACGGCCAGATCATCCAGGCCGGGCTCCTCAGCGTCGGGGATACGGAAAATGGTGTTGGCATCGGTGATGAGGGCCACCGAACCGACGGGCGTGACGAGCCTCAGCGTTTCCCCCTCGATATCATCAACGACGCCATAGACGCGCGGGCCACGCTGAGCAGGATTCTCGGTCGCGGATTCCCCCGGCAGCGCCGCTGAGATCCCCACAGAGCCAAACACCAACGTCAGGAGTGTCGCGCCAGTAAGCAAGAGTTTTGTACCCATTGATTTTCCTCCATCGTATGATTGTGCCTCCCAGCACCGCCCACATGGGCGCGCGGCACTGATGAGCCACCCTCATTCTCAACCATGCCGGTTGTCTGGAGATCAAGGGAATGTAAAATCTATGTAAAACAAAGACCCTGAAGGTTTGGCAAACCTCTAGGGTCTGGCGGAGCGATCGTTTGAAACACAACTGCGCGCGTTAGAGAAACTCTTTCAGATTGTGCTCCACCGCGTAAGCAGCGGCCTCCGCACGGTTGGTCAGTTCCAGCTTCCTCAGGACACTGCTGACGTAATTGCGCACTGTCCCCTCACCCAGAAACAGCGCTTCGGCAATCTCCCGATTCGTCTTCCCCTCGGCCACCTGGGCCAAGACCCGCATCTCCTGGTCGGTGAGGCCCGCGAAAGCCTGTTCCTGATCTTTGCGCGCCGCCTCGCGCACGCGGGCAAAGACCCGCCTCGTGAGGGCCGGGTCCAACAGCGCCTCTCCCCTCCCGACTGCCTTGATCGCCCGGATCAGATCGTCGCTGCCGATCTGCTTGAGCACGTAGCCACACGCCCCAGCAGAGATGGCGTCGAACAGCATCTCGTCCTCGGCATAGGAGGTGAGCATGATCACTTTGGTCTCCGGCGTCTGCTCGACGATTTTCCGACAAGCGTCAATGCCGCTCCCCCCAGGCAGGCGGATATCCATAACCACGATGTCAGGGCGATGAAGGAGTGTCTTCTGAACCGCCTCTTTGGCCGTGGCAGCCTCGTCTACGACCGTAAAATCGTGGTGACGCTCGAGGAGAGCACGCAGGCCGAGCCGCACGACCTCGTGATCGTCCACAACGATGATTCTGAGTGCCATATCGCCTCACTGGATTCCAGAAAGAAACCTGGTCTGCACCTTCTCAAAATGCAGGGGCGAACCCTTGCGGTCGCCCTGGTGGGCAGACTTCGTCCTGAGGCGCTTCGGCTGAGCTCAGTCGAAGCCCTCAGCGGCGAAGCCTCAGCCCGAAGGGCGCAAGGCCTGCCCCTACCCCAGATTGTTGGGAAGATACGTAGCGAAACCTGTTCCAATAGTCAACGACGCAATGACACAGAGCGCAGAACGCGAAACATGATACACGGGGGAAGTCATGTTTCACACTAATAGGGCACGGTGAGGATCAAGGTCACACCCTTGCTCGGTGCCGTGTCAATGTCCAGTGTGCCATCGAGCAGACGAGCGCGCTCACGGATATTCCGCAACCCCTGCCCTTTATTGACCGGCAGTTCCGAGAATCCGACCCCATCGTCGGAGATGTGGAGTTGCAGCTCATTTGTGTCGTATCGCAGATTCACCTCGACCCGTCGGGCCCGGGCGTGCCGGGCTGCATTGGTCAACGCTTCGCGCGCGATTTGGAAGACGTGCTGGCGACGCTCGGCCCCTAGCCCCCGCCCATTCTCACCCTCGACGATGAACTCTGTCTCCAGCAGCGTGTTGACGCGAAAGTCCTTGAGCATCTTTCTCAGGCCCGTCTCCAGGTCATCGTCCGGCATCTCGCCACGCAGGTCGAAGATGTAGCGGCGGATATCCTTGATCGTCTGGTTCAAGCTATCTATCGCGCGTGTCAGTTGGGAGCGTGCCATCTCCGGCTCATCAGAAATACTATGCCGGGCTCCCTCCAATATGAGCCCGGCAGCGTAGATAGACTGGATGATGCCGTCGTGTAACTCTCGCCCAATGCGCTCTCGCTCTCTGTCCAGCGCCTGCCTTCGCTCCACGTTCTCCAGCCACAGCTCAATATCATTCAGGGCCACGCCCAGCGCTCGCACAACCCCATACGTGATGGCGATGCCACACAGGCCACGGAGAAGCAAAATTGGGACGCCTGTCACCTGCAGAAGCGTCTCTTGATTGAGCCAACTGGCGGGAAAGAAAGGGGCAGCCGGACCGATCAACCCTCCAAACAGAGCGAAGAACCCCAGGGCGAGCCAGGTTACGCGCAGGTAGGGCTTGATCAGCAACAGCCGGTCGCGCTCGATGGTACGGTACGCCTGGCGGCGGAGCCCCCACGCCCCCAGCAGGCCGCCGGGCAGCGCCAGCACGTAGCGCGCAGCGATCTCGCCGCCAAGCCAGACTTGCTTCAGTGGCACACCGGCCAGGCGAGCGACGATCAAGCCGATCAACCACAGCGCGAAGAGTCCGCCGACAACCGTCCAACACTCCCGCTCTCGCCTTTCCAGCGACACAAGGGTTTGCAGGGCGAAAGCCAACAGAAAAGCATAGCCAGCGCCCAGCAGAAGCAGCCTGAGCCAGGCAAGCGACGAGGCCGAAGCGCTCGATAGCCCAGTCCACACAAGGCTCCAGGCCACTAACGCCTCACAGAACCCGAAAGCGGCCAGCAGTAGAAAGTTGCGCGCAACCTCTAGTCGTGCGCTGCGGCGAGCCAGAAATACAATTGAGAAGCCCAGGACAAAAAAGGCCTGTCCATATAAGAAGGCCAGCACCAATTGATGAGCAGCGAGAACATCTCGCAGCCAAGCCATCTAGCAATCCACCCTTTCCTCTGATGATCTTCTTTTTAATTATACTAGCAATGGCCTTTGGAGGCAAGGGGCAGGCTACTCCGCCGAAAAAGCTGTAATCAGTTCATGCTTGGGATTGTGCGCGAGTCGAAATTCACCTGCTACGTCAGACCTCCTCAACTGGCGAGCCATCTCACGGAACGATCTTGCTCTCTGGCGCAGGGCCATGGTACGAGAAGATCGTGGTAGGTCCTGCGAAATCGTCAATCAACGCGATCCCTTCCAGGACGAGTTCATCTTCCCGCACCTCATACCGCCCCTCGTAGGCCGACTGCGAAGGCAGGTTGTTCCCACCAGTTATGGTCATCGTCAGTGTGCCCCCCTCTGTCCGCCACTCACCCCAAAAGTCGTGGAACGTCTCAAAGCGATGGCTCGCCAGGACGGCCTTGAAGGTTCCGTCAGGGAAGAAGCCGATGTGCAATGGGTCGCCTGGCTCGGTCGCAGTCCCGTCCCCCCCAACCCGCCGTGTCTCCACCCAGACTGCGACCAGGCGCTCATCGTATCCCGTCGAGGGCATCGGTGTAGCCATAAAAGGTAGATTGCAAGCCAATAGTACCACAATTACAAAAAGACCTAGGGCCAGGATTGTCCTTCTCTTCACACCACACCTCACTTTCTCCCTCACCACCCTCTCGCGACCTGCTTTTGTCGGCCGGTTCAACGCTCCGGCCGTACATGGAAACGTCTTCGGGCGGATGACCAAATCCTCTCTGGGCTGAGCGCATGCGAGATCACTTCCCCGGCCAGATGGCAGCAAAGCAATCCTTACTTCCCCCGAAAGCAGTGCAGCACGCTCGTTGTGTCGAAAAGAGCGCGTGAGCCTCAAGCGGGAGCCATGCCAAGCCTCGATACACCAGCCGTAGAAAGCGATTGCTGGCCAGGCTGGCCTTAATCTCGGCTAGATGCCTGAGGTGGGGAGGCAGCGCCTGTCTCCACGCCCGTTCGAGTGCCCGGCGCAGCGATGCTGGCTCGGCTGTCCTGAGCACCGCCAAGACGAAGTGGTTCGCCGACCCCTTCGCTAGCCTCAGAGCGCCTGACTCATCGAGGTATAGGTAAACCACCACCGGTGATCACCGCTCTACCGGCTCCACCCGCACCGCGCAGACCTTGTACTCGGGGATCTTCGCCACCGGGTCGAGGGCGGCGTGGGTCAGCGCGTTGGCAGCCGCCTCGGCGAAGTGGAAGGGAATAAAGACCACGCCAGGCCGGATGCGCGGAGTCAGCCGCACCCCCAGTTTGATCTCCCCCCTCCGGCTGGCAACCCGCACCCGCTTTGCGCCATCCAGCCCGATGCGGGCCGCGTCATCTGGGTGCATCTCCACGTAGGCCTCCGGCACCTCCTGCTCCAGCTTCTCCGACCGCCGGGTCATCGTGCCGGTGTGCCAGTGGAACATCAGCCGCCCCGTCGTCAGGGTGAAGGGATACTCCTCGTCCGGCAGCTCCGCCGCTTCCTGGAAGTGGATGGCGTGGAACTTGCCCTTGCCCCGGCTGAACTTGTTCTTGTGGAGGTAGGGCGTGCCAGGGTGGTCCAGTGTGGGGCACGGCCACTGCAGGAAGCCCAGTTCCTTCAGTCGCTCGTAACTCACACCGCCGTAGATGGGGGTCAGGGAGGCGATTTCGTCCATGATTTCCTTAGGGGAGGGGTAATCCCACTGCGTATTGCATGTTCCGTATTGCGTGAAACGCTGCACCAATTCGCAGATGATTTTCCAATCAGGCCAACTCTCGCTTATGGGCTCGATGGCTTTGCGCACCCGCTGGATGCGGCGGTCGGTGCCGGTGAAGGTGCCGTTCTTCTCAGCAAACGACGCACCCGGCAGCACCACGTGCGCCAATCGCGCTGTCTCCGACAGGAAGATGTCCTGCACCACCAGGAACTCGATCTGCTCCAGGCAGTGGCGGGCGTGGTTGACGTCGGGGTCGGCCACCAAGGGGTTCTCGCCCATGACGTACAGTGCCCGCAGGCGACCATCGCCGACAGCGTCAATCATCTCCGTCACCGTCAGGCCAACGTTCAGGTCCGAGGTGCTGCCCCAGGCCTTCTTGAACTTCTCTTGCACCTCAGGGGAGGTGACCTTCTGGTAGCCTGGGTAGACGTTGGCCAGCGCACCCAGGTCGCACGCGCCCTGGACGTTGTTCTGACCACGCAATGGGTTGACGCCGCCGCCGGCCACGCCCACGTTGCCACACAGCATGGCCAGGTTGGCGCAACTCTTAACGTTGTCGGTGCCGGTGGTGTGCTGCGTGATGCCCATGGCGTAGACGATGGCGGAGGGCCTGTTGGTCGCGTACATGCGCGCTGCTTCGCGCAGGCCGTCGGCCGGGATGGAGCTGATCTCCTCGACGCGCTCCGGCGTGTACTCCTCCACCAGCACCTTCATCTCCTCGTATCCTTCGGTGCGCGCGGCGATGTACTCCTCGTCCGCCAGCCCTTCGCTGATGATGACGTTCATCAGCCCATTGAGCACGGCGACGTCGGTGCCCGGACGGAAGCGCAGGTAGAGATCGGACAGACGGGCCATCTGGGTCTCACGCGGGTCAATCACGACCAGTTTGGCCCCGTGCTGTTCCACTCCCTGTATGATGCGACTGGCGACGAGCGGGTGTCCCTCAGACGTATTCGACCCGATGATGAGAAAACAATTCGTGTCCGTCTCGAACTCAGGGAGCGAGTTTGTCATGGCTCCACTCCCAAACGCGGCGACCAGACCGGCCACCGTGGGGGAGTGTCAGAGACGGG
>JBHIET010000071.1:0-18540 GCA_046760785.1 Anaerolineae bacterium
ATCGTTTTCCAGGCTCGTAGCCCCCGTCTCGGGGGCGTCGCGAGCGCGAAACGGCACGGCAAAGTGGTCATCTACCGCATACAACGTCCCCGGGACGGGGACTCAAATGAAACACACCCATCCGATTTTTGCCGGTGATACCGGCTAGAGCATCCTTGCATCCTGCATCCCATCTCTCTGTCTACCCGGAGTAGCCTATGTCACTTATACTCGATTGGTTTCTGGCCTTCCTTCCCATCCTGGCCGTTCTCATCCTGATGCTCCGCTTCCGTTGGGGGGGCGCAAAGGCCGGAGTGGTCGGGTGGCTGGTGGCGCTGCTGGTAGCCGCGCTCCACTTCGGCGCGGGCTGGCAGGTGCTGGCCTACGCCCAGTTGAAGGGCTTGCTGCTGACCCTGTTCGTCGTCTACATCATCTGGGGTGCGCTCCTCTTCTACCGCGTCACCGACGAGGCCGGCGCGGTGGAGGCCATCGGCGCGGGGTTGCCCCGCCTGACACCCGACCGGGGCTTACAGGCGCTGCTCCTGGGCTGGGTCTTTAGCGCCTTTCTGCAGGGGATGGGTGGCTTTGGCGTGCCGGTGGCGGTCGTCGCGCCGCTGCTGATTGGCCTGGGCTTCCCGACCGTGGCCGCCGTCCTCATCCCCTCGGTGGGCCACCCCTGGGCCGTCACCTTCGGCTCACTGGGGTCCTCGTTCTACGCGCTCATGGCCGCGACGGGGCGCAGTGGCGATGAACTGGCCCCCTGGTCGGCGGTGCTGCTGGGGCTGGCCTGCCTGGGTTGCGGGGCGGCGACGCTGTGGGTGGCGGGAGGGAAGCGCACGTTGCAATCGAATCTGATCCCGCTGTTCCTCATTGGGCTGACGATGGCTGTGACCCAATTCTTCGTCGTCACCAACGGGTTATGGTCCATCGGCGGGATGGTAGCCGGGCTGGCCGGGCTGGCGGTGGGGGTAGCGTGGGCACGATGGCGAGCAGGCAAGCACGCGAGCCCCCCTCCCTGCATCGGGGAGGGGCCGGGGGAGGGGTTGGGGATGCCGCTTGGCCGGGCGCTGCTACCCTACGCCTTGTTGGTCGCCATCGTGCTGGCGGCTCAATTGCTCCCGCCCGTGCGCGACTTTCTGGGCCAGGTGGTCATCCGCGTGCAGTTCCCCAAACTGACCACCGCCCGGGGCTGGGTGACGCCGGCCGGGCAGGGGCGCAGCATCAACATCTTCGGTCACGCCGGGGCGCTGCTGGCCTATGCCTCCATCATCACCTATGCACTTTTCCATCGGCGAGGGTACTATGCATCTGGGGCGGTGCACCGCATCGTGCATGGTGTCGTCAAGAAGGCAGCACGCTCCAGCCTGGGCACCGCCGCGATGGTGGGCATGGCGGTGACGATGGAGCACGCCGGGATGACGCACCTGCTGGCCGATGGGATAGCGCGGATGGCAGGGTCAGCCTTCCCGCTGGTGGCCCCGTTCATCGGCGTGCTGGGGGCCTTCATGACCGGCTCCAACACCAACTCCAACGTCGTCTTCGGTGGCTTGCAGCAGAGCGTGGCGGCATTGATTGACGTGAGCCCGCTCATCATCCTGGCCGCGCAGACGGCAGGCGGGGCGATTGGCTCGGCCTTCGCCCCGGCCAAGGTCATCGTGGGATGCTCCACGGTGGGGTCAGGGGACGAGGAGGGGCCTGTGCTTTGGGCCGTGATGCGCTACGGCCTGGCTATCGTGGCTGGCCTGGCCCTGGCGACCGGCGCGACAGCATACCTATGCCAGCGTTGAAACCGCGTCAAGTTAAGTGAATGTGCACTTGACAGGGATACATAGTGCCTATATACCTAGATTTCGCCCAAATTAACGGCAACTTGCAGGGGCACAGCAGAGGTGGGAGCCCCGCCAAATGGAACACATCGCGTACCATCCGCAAAATACCCAAGCTCGCGACCGTCACACATTGGGGGCAAACTCCTGGAAGGCTGAGGCTGGCCACTCTGCAAGGCCAGCCCGCGAAAGAGCTGGGCCATTGGCAGCCCTTCGGCAGGCTCAGGACACCGCTTTTGCACCTCGTAGCCTGCCAGTTCGAGAGGACACTTGCCCCGGATGCGCCCTGTGAGCGTCGTCGGAGAAGGGCGTGAAACGGCAGACTTTCTCGAAGACACCCAGAAGTTGGTGCAAGCAGAGCTTGACGCCATCGACGTGGGCGCATCCATATGCCAGAGCTTGTTCGACGGCTTGGGTGACCAAGTCGGCGGGGTAGTTCTGGTGCAATTTCAGGATACGCACGAACTCCCGGACACCCCGACCATCCGGCCACTGGGATCGCAGATGTGCCAGTAAGCATTCGTAGGCCGGCGGCCAACTCTTTCGCCAGCGCCGGATCGGTTTGGCATGCTCAAAAGCACCTGGTCGCTGCTCCAGAAGCGGCAGATAGTGCTGAGGATTGGCCTCAAACTCTACCTGACCGAAGCTATTCAACGTGACCGGCTTTATGACGCAGCACTCGAAGTCTCTTTTCGGCAGCGGCAATAAGGCGAGTTTCTCCATCCCCCAGGCCTCGCCGATGGTCACCGTCTGATTCTACTCTCCCTTTCTCGTGACCTTGACCCGGCGTGCAAAAGCGGCTCTCGAACAGGTAATGGCTGCGGAAGACGATGAACCTTTGCTGCTCCTGCCGATTGCGCCCCTCCAGGATGCGTAGCACGGCGGCCTTCAAGCTGTCGTAGCCGATACGCTGCGGAACGCCTTGAAAGTGATGGAAAGCCATCACGTGACCTTCGAGAAACGCCTCCTGCTTCTGGGTCGGAAAGGCTCGCACGAACAGCTTCCGCGAGTAGCATGGCCGCATCAGGAACAACTGCACTGTGGTGCACTCGCCTGCGATGATGGCCAGACCTCGCCCCAGTCCACCTGTGCATCGGTTCCGGGATCGAACTCCAACGGAATGTACACTACAGCAGAGATCTGCTCAATGCTTCCAAGAAACCCTCCCGCATCTTCAGGCTGGCTCTGCTTGTCGGTACCGACACACCAGGCCGCCTACGTCAAATCGTCTCGCGCTGGATAGAGTTGAGAGGCGCTTTTATCAAGCGGTTGGTGGTGTTGTAGACGTAACTAGCTGGCCGTCAGAACTCCTTCAGCCGCTCCACCAGTTGCTCCGACGTATCCGCCACGAGCGGGACGTAGAGAACACCTGGGTAGTACGTCTCAAAGAAGGCCAACAAATCGTCGCTCCAGGCGGTGGGGTTGACGGCGATGACGCGGCGGAAGTCCAGGTCGCCGATGCCGGCGTCGTCGGCGCTGCCGCCGATGGTGAAGCGGTGCGCGTCCCAGGCCCCCTCGACGACGCCGCTGGCCCAGGCCGCGCCGGCCCCCGGTGGCAACAGCACGTAGGTGCGGGCGTAGGGGGCACGGGGCTTCCCCCGGAGCGGCCCAGGCTGCGGAGGCGGCTGGGACGGCATATCCGGCAGCGCCTCCAGGGCCACCCTCAGCGCAGCAGGGCTCTCCGCACCCACGGGAACGTAGATCACGCCGGGGTAGTGGGCCTCGAAGAAGACGCCTAAGTCGTCACCCCATGCGGCAGGGTTGACGGCGATGACGCGGCGGAAGTCCAGGTCGCCGATGCCGGCATCATCGGCGCTGCCGCCGATGGTGAAGCGGTGCGCATCCCAGGCCGCCTCCACCACCGCCTGAGCCCAGGCCGCACCGGCCTGCGGCGGGAGGAGCACGTAGGTGCGGGAGTACGGGGTGCGGGGCTGTCCTCGTGGCGACGGTGGCGGGTCGAGATAGGGGCGCGGATTGAGGTAATCAACGTTGGCCGGCAACCTCAGCCCCTTGATCTTCAGCGAAAGGTGCAGGTGCGGGCCATCTGTCGCGCCCGTCTCACCAGCGGTGCCGATCACGTCTCCAGCCCGCACCACTTGCTCCTCCTTCACCAGCACGTCAGTCATGTGGGCGTAGAGCAGCCTCACCCGCCCCACCCCTTCCACCTGGCTGCCGATCCAGACGTGGTGGCCGTAGCCGGTCTCGATCATCTTCCTATCGCTAACGACGCCGTCCAGGCATGCCCGGATGGGAGAACTGGCCGGATCGTCGCGGTTGACCTGAAAGTCCGCTCCGTTGTGACCACCGTGCAAACAGTTCGCGACAGAATTGTCGTGGTAGAAGCGGCGCCTCTCGCCGTAGAACTGGGTATAGTGACGGAACTCGGTGGGCCAGGTGAAGCGCATGGCAGTGGGAGGAGGCAACGAAGCGCGCGCCGTGACCCGGGCGACGACCGGGCGGGGCTGACCACCACCGTCCGTCCAGACCAGTGAGGCGTAGGCGGGATCAGGCGAGCGGAGAAGGAAGGCGTAGGCGGCCTGGATGCGCGGCCAGAATGCCTGGTACCAGGGCCAGTCGTAACGACACTCGTCGTACTGGGCGCAGGTGAAGTAGAACTCGGCGTACTGGTCGCCCTTGGTGCCGCTGTTAGCGTTGGGATTGACGTTGGCGAACTCGGAGACGACCAGCGGGACGGTCGGGAAGGGTTCCAGGTACTGGCTGATGAAGCGCATGCCGCCGTCAAAGGCGCGCAACCGCTCCGCGCTGTCCCAGTAGACGTGGCAGCAGACGAAGTCGGCCTCCTGTACCGCCTCAGCGCAGGCTGCCAGAAATTCGGCCTGGGAGACGGCGGGCGCACTGCCTGGCTGTCTGGGCGGCGGCGGGGTGAGGCCGGGGAAGCCGGCCCGTATCTGCGGCCCAAAGGTCGTCTTGAGGATTTCCGCGACGGCGACGAACCAGTCACCAAACCCAGCGGGGTTGTCCCAGGAGATGGTGTATCCGCGCGCAGGCAGGTTGGGCTCGCCGTGCACCTCGAAATCACGCACACCAGCCCGGACGAACGCTTCCACTGCCGGGGCGAAAGTCTCCACGAACTCCCGCGGGGAGGTGGCCCGCTCACCCGGCTCCGGGCTGAGGAGTTGGACCAGGAAAGTGTGGATGCCGATATCCCGATAGGCGGACAGGTCGGAGGCCGGGTTGACGATGGCCCGCAGCTTGAGCGCCTCCAGTCCGGCCTGGCGGATGACATCGAGGTCGGCCGGGGTGACGGGACCGTCCCCGACTAGTAGTCCGGCTTTAGCGAAAGCCATCTTGCACCTCCTGGTTTGTGAGTGGCACCAGTCCTGAGCGAAGCCGAAGGGCCGGTGCTGGGCATAATCCATCCAGCCCCGGCCGTTTACGGCGGAGCGGATTCACCCTCTATGAAACAGACGATGCCATCTGCGACACCCTGGGCCACCAGATCGGGTCTTTCGGTGAGCATGCGGCGGTCGTTCAACATAAAGCCGGTCTCGATGATGGCACCCGGTGTTCGACCGTCAATCTCGTAAAAGCTGTGGTAGTGGATCATGTCATACGTGATGCTGTTAGCGTGGAAGTACATGCCGGTGCGGGCGGCGTAGCACTGTGCCAGGCAGGCGACCAGCCGCGCCTCTGCCTCCGGCACCAGACTGTCCTCGACGCTGGCGACTTTGAAGCCGCTCGCCGGCGGGGTGGCATTGGGATAGTCCACGCAGGAATCGGCGTGGATGGATACGAGCGCGTCGACCCGGTAGCCCTCCAGGCGCGGGTCAAACTCCTCCAGTAAATCGGCCTGGTAGCCCAGGGCCCGCAGGATGTAGACGACTCGCTGAGCGACGTCAAGGTTGACTTCGACCTCAGTCAGGCCGTCGGAACACGTCGCACCCGTGTCGCTCCCCCAGTGACCTGCGACGACGCCGATACGCGGGATGACAGCAGAGGGTACAGGGGATGGGAGGGGATTTGTAGATGGGGCGCCAGATGGAGCGAGCGCAGCAATGGATGGAACAGGAGAGAGCGTGATCCCCGGAACGGTCCCGACGGGTTGCTTTGGTCCCCACAGCCCATAGGTCGTTGCGCCGATAGCGGCTACGCAAGAGACGATCACGACCAGGCGCGAGACAATGGAAACAGCACCCACACCCTCCTCGTATGCGGCTGATGTGTGCCCGCCCGTTTGCCGTGCCACGTTGCTCCTCCTACATTTATATCTTACCCTGAAATGGGATGGAAGTCAATTGCCTGAGCAGACTTCCGAAGTCTGTTTTCGGAGCAGAGCGATTGGGGCTTGCGTAGCTCGGAACCTATGGTATAATATTGCTGCTTTCAGCGGGTGTAGTTCAGTTGGTAGAACACCTCCTTGCCAAGGAGAAGGTCACGAGTTCGAGTCTCGTCGCCCGCTCTGTTTTTGTGGCCAAGAGGCGAAACTGGAGTAAGTGAACTCCATAGCCTCTTGTTTTTTTCCCTTCCCTTCGCCTCCGGGCTGAATTCTTGATGGCTTGCTTCCTCTCACCGCTAGCGTGTGGCGGTGGATGTGGTATAATCATCGGCAGTACAGCCAAGTGCGGGCAGGCGTCGCCACGACAACGGAGCTGGTGCGCCTCTCGCCCGTTGTGTCGGAGCCCAGCAGGTGGTGAAGACGATACTCGGCCTGGAAAGCCGTCTCATCCGTTCTATCTCTCTGGCAGTGGCGTTGATAGTGCTGGCGGCTTGTGGCCAGGTAATTACCCCACAGCCGACCATAGAAACTTCACTTGCAGGCACCTCAACCCTTGCGCCTGCATTTACGCCCCGTCCAACCGTTACGGCGCCGCTCCTCCCACCGGCCGACACAGCGACACCGACCATTACCCCCACGCCGATCATTCACGTCGTCCAGGAAGGAGATACGCTGCTGGACATCGCTTTGGACTATGGGGTGGATGTGAATGCGCTCCAGGCACTCAACGGCATCGAGAACCCTCAGGCTTTGCAGGTAGGACAGGAGTTGATCATCCCCACCGGCGAGGAGGCGACCGAAGCCACATCTGGCCTGCTGCTGCCCACACCCACGCCGCTACCCTTTGGCGTGCGGGGCGTCGCCCTCTATGAGACCCCAGTCGGCGGTCTGTGGTGCCTGGGAGAAATCGTCAACACCACCGCCTTCACCCTCACCAATGTGCAGGTGCGCGTGACGCTCTTCGACGCGGCCGGTGAACGGCTAACTGAGGTGGATGTGTTTGCAGCGGGCGACCTCATCCCGCCAGGAGAGCGCTCACCCTTCGGCGTTCTGTTCACAAGCCCTCCGGCAGCCTGGGCCAGCCCGCAGGTGACGATTATCCGTGGCGAGGCGGCTGGCCCACTCGCCGACTCCTACGTGCCGATCACCGTAGCGGAGGTGGAGGGCCAGCCCTCCGGCCCACAATTCCGGGTGAGTGGGGTGGTGCAAAACGCGAGCGCAGAGCAGGCCGCCAGCAGCGTGTACGTCATCGCTACGACCTACGACGCCCAGGGATCGGTGACGGGGTTCCGACAAGGGATGGTGGAATTAGAGGGGACGCTTGCGCCCGGTGCCACAGCGCCGTTCGACCTGCTGTTCAGCTTCCACGGCGATGCCCCAACTGACTTCAACGTCATCGCGCTGGGACGCGTTCCGGCTGAGTGATTCATCAATGGGAGAACAGCGTTGTTTTACCGTATTGTGCGCGTCATTGTCAATACCCTGCTCAGCTTGATCACCCGTCGGGAGTACATTGGGCTGGAGAATATTCCTGCTGAGCCGCCGTACATCCTGGTGACCAACCACCTAGCCGTTTTCGATCCCCCACTGCTGCTGACCGTATGTCCGCATACTGTCCGCGCCTTTGCCGCGGCCAAGCATAAGCGCAATCCGTTATACGCTCCGCTGCTGACGATGATGGGCTCCATCTGGGTGCGGCGAGGAGAGGTGGACCGCCAGGCGCTGCGAGGGGCGTTGGACGTGCTGAGGCGCGGTGAGGTGCTGGGGATGGCCCCGGAGGGTACTCGCGCTCGCGGCACCTACGCATTGCAGGAAGGGAAGACTGGCCCGGCCTACCTGGCCACCCGTGCCGACGTGCCGATCGTGCCGGTGGGGTTGACCGGCACCGAGCAGATCAAGCGCAATCTGCCCCGGCTGTGCCGCACCCATGTGCGCGTCGTCGTAGGCCAGCCCTTCCGCCTGCCCGAAAGCGGCCGGGTGCGGGGCCAGAAGCTGCACGAGTACACCGATCTCATCATGCGCCACATCGCCGAGCTGTTACCGGAGGAATACAGGGGCGTGTACGCCTGAAATCCAAAAGGTTTGCTCGAAGGCCAGGAGGGAAGAACACTCGTTCAAGCACATCCTGGCCTGATCGGCTCTATGGTCACGGAACGGCTTACGAAAAGGCCCGTAGCACCTACCGCCACAATGTGACCACTTGAGTGTATGTCTCGCAAGCCTGCCCCTCGCCGTAGCCCAGCCCCAGCCCGAGACTCGGCACCCCTTCACCTATGATCGTCTCCACAAGTTGCGCCGTAATCTCTTTATCCGGGCTCTTTATGCACTGGGTGATTTTCAGGCCCACGAAACCGACGATATGAAAACAGGTACTACCCGCAGTTGGGCAGTCAGGCTTAGGGTCAGGGATATTGGAGCACTCTGGAACATCGTCATAGATCGGCGCATACAGGAGTGTGTTTTCGGGAGCCGTGCAGATGTTGCTCGTCGTGCTGCCGGGAAGGGCGTGTATGTAGTCCCCGCCGTAGAGTATACCATCCCAGCCGTCTGCCATCCAGTCCTCAAGAAACTGCTTGCAACTAGCTCCCGGGCATTCGTCTGTCGCGCGGGGCCAATCGAGGGCCTCGCTTGGGTTCCAGACATACTTCAGGTTCAGCCAGCCTCGGAACTGGTCTGAGCCACCCGCCCATTGAACCGTGCCGCCGTGCCCGAAGTTGACCGTGAACGAGTTGCCCGGATCCAGGTCCTGCACAAGCTGAAGGGGTACCCCAAACGGCCTCAGCCCGCCTGCCATGAGCAACGGGCCGGTCATCGCCAACGCATAGGCCGAAGCGCCAGCCGTATCTATCCCGACCAATGACACAAAATAAGTCGACTGGCTGATCTCGACTGTCACCGAGATGCCAGTGGCGCCGATGGGTATGCTGCCGTCCCCCACGCGTCCCAGCACTGCCTCGTCAGCGTCGACGTAGTCAGCCACCACATTGCCGTTGACTCCATTACCGGCCACACCATCGGTGTCTCGTACTCCGTTGCTCTCTGCATAGTAGTTGGCCTCCGCGGCGATAGCGGCATCGTCGGCCCCTTCGCCACATATCGCCTCGGCCAGCAGGCGCGTGCCAGCCAGCGCCGCTGCGTCGGCGGCATTTTGCATACGCCGACGTTGGAGAAACACCATGCCGCCGTCAAGCGCCAGCCCCACCATGACGAGCAGGCTGACGAGCGCAAAGACAAAAATGACCAACGTTTGCCCCCGCTCTGCACATCTGGATTTCACCATCTCGCACCTCCTCTATTGCTCTAACCCATACCTGTTCATAACTCACCGGACAGAGGAAGCTCAATAGCGACAGCCTGCAGTGTCAGTCCGTCGGGCAGCAAGGCGTTGACAAAAGGTGTCACCAAAGTGAACTCGTAACTGACAGACACGGCTATAGCCGGAGGTATGTCCGGGGGGGAATAAACCTCCACCAGATCTTCGTCAATTGTGATCAGCCCGCCGCAGGCGTCCTGAGCGCGTGCGACGATCCCGTCGGTGTCGTCGGGGTGGATGGCGGCGTAGGCCGCTCCCTCCCCTGCAGCGTCGGTGATCGCCACGTAGGAGTAGTACAGCCGGCCCAGGTCGAGCAGTCCTGCCATGACGATGATCAGGACAGGAAGGACCAGCGCAAATTCGGCTATACTTTGCCCCTTCTCTCTCTGTATGTGCTTCATCATTCTCACCTCCCATTGTTGAACCAGGATTATTCGGACAGAACTTGCTTAGTCTCGGTGTCTACTAGTAGCGAAACCAGACTACGGTCTTCAGAGTCCAGCGCGACGATGGTCCACACTGGGCCTCCGTCGTCTCTCTCATCTAGGTGCAGGTCAACCACCGCCTGTGGATGTTCGTCGAGGAATGCGCGACCACCATAGGCCAGGAATACCAGCAGCGCGTCTCTCGGCCCGGCCCGCCAGGCGCCCTCGACTAACGTTTTCGGCGCGACCCACACCTGCGTCTGGTTCACCACCCGCGCTGCCCCGGTGCTCATAATAACGTCGAAAGCATTGCCGCTCGCCGGCGCGTAGAACACAAACGACCAATTGTCGGCACCGTCTAACAGCGCCTCTTCGCTCGCCGCCTGCCATTGCGTGGAAGCCGACACGAGTTGCGCATCCCCCGCTTCCACCCGGGCCGCCGCACGTGCCTGCTCGAAGGCATCCCATAGATCAATCACCGCCTGCGTCGAGGTGGACGGCGTGGCTGTCGCCGGTGGTGATGCCAGGCTGGGCACACTGCCCCACAGGAGGTATCCGAGCAGCAGCAGGCCGCTAACCCCCATACATATTCCCAGCAGCGCTTCTATCAGGTTCAGCTTGCCTTTGTTTGCCATCACTGGTCACTCCTTTATCACAAGTGGGAGAAACACCTGGTTCATACCACGGGAGTAGTAGACGTTGTAATCTTCTTTCACAGCCTCGCCGGTACGTTCCTGCCACACCACATGGAGTCGCCCCGACGTGTCGAACGTGGTGGACTGCTTGAAGGAAATACCCCATCCCTCGGCTGAGCTGTGCGATACATTCTCTGTCTTTGTTGATGACCAGATGTTCCCCCCATCCTGAGAACACCTCAGTAGCACGTCCTCTGCCGCAGGATCACCTGCTCGGAACCCGTACCAGGCGACGCAAACCCTCACCTGATTGTCCTGCTCCCATAGGGCTAGGCTGGGAGCGATGTAGGTCGGGTTGTCCTTATTGGCTTGCACGGGGTTGGGATCAATGCGCACGGCGGGCGTGGTCCACGTTCCGCTGACTATGTCATAGCGCCTGTAGCGCACGTACTGCTCATCGTACCCTCCTGCCCCTTGCTCTCCCCAGACCACGTGCAGATTCCCACGGGAGTCAGCAGCGATGGCAGGATAGACCGACCATGTGATCCCCGTGGAGAGTGTCAGGGGGGGAGACCAATTCACGCTGTCGCCGCTTACTGTCCCACTCATATACATGATCATTCTTTTGGAGGAATAGTGATCTTGCCAGACTACGTGCAGCGTTTCTTCATCCGGACCGATGGCCAGCGCCGGAAACCAGGAACCGGCCCAAGCTGTGGATGTGTAGATACGCGTTGCCGTCAGCCATGCCGTCTCTGTCAACAGGCGCGAGGCGTAGTAGATGTCCGAGACGGTCCCCCTTGCATTGAATACGGCGTGTAATCTCCCCGCGCCGGCGGCCAGACGCGCCTGCGTGTCGACCAACGGGACGGGGCTCGGAATCTGGCGTGCTTCCCAGGCTCCAGCCTCTGTCTTCTTCGCCTCGTAAATTACGGTGGGCGGCTTGCCGTCAACCCAGGTGACCAAGGTCTCGTCTCCAACGACCAGGACGTCAGGATACCGTGATTCCTCCGTGGTCTCAGATACCACCTGCGGCGCGGACCACGTGCCCCCATTACCATTTATGGCGTAAATGTTACGGTCTCCAGACCGCTGATCGCTCCACACGACTATCATTTGCCCCGACGAATCACTCTCAACGTCCGGTTGCCAGGCATTATGTTGATCGCTGTGAGAGATGTTCTCCGGCGTGGTTCCATTCCAGTTGGGGTCGGTCGCGGCGATGGATGCAACGGAGACGCCAGCCATCAGCCCCGCTATCAACAGCGCGGCCAGAAGCCACACCAGTCGCTGGAGAGATGGCCATGCCCAGTGATTCACTGCAGACTGGGGTCGGGTGCTGAGGCGATCTGGATGCATAACGGTTTGCTCCGTCAGTCAGTTCTCAGTACATAATAACGATGGCCACTCCGGCCTCGCCTTCACCGACCTGAACATTATTTGTTAAGCCGGAATACCGGACGCCGTCAACCCAGGTCTCGGCCAACACCGTATAGGTACCGGCAGGTAGATTGGAAAGCGTGTATCTGCCGTCGTCGTCCGAGATGGTGGAGGCGATCCTATCACCTTGTTCGTTTACACACCACACGTCTGCGCGGCCGTGCGGCACAGGGAATCCGGACAAGGAGATCCATGTCTCTCCCTCGATTGTCGCCGTCCCAGTGATGGGTTCCGTTGGTGGTGTGCCTTCCTCGGAAACGATCACCGTGGTTGGACCGTAGTCATTGTCTCCTTCGCTGGACTCGCTCACTTGGTTCCAGGAGTCGGCCAAGGCCCAGATTTGGTAGGTGCCTGTGGTAGCGAAACCGCTCTGGAGGGTGATGGTGAGCGTGGTGCTGTCGCCAACGTCCAGGGCGCTCAACGCCCCCCAGGCGACACCCGCGGTCTGAGGGGTCGGTTCGGCGGCATAGAGGTCTACCCAGAACAGGTTGTTGATTGGCATGGTGCCAGCGTTGTGTACTGTCACACTGAAGTCGAGTGGCTGGTAAGTTGAAATGGTACCGCTGGTGAGCAGGGCCAGATCGGTAGCCACCAAGTTGGGCGCCGGGCAGGGGGAGACAAAAGTGGCTTCGGCCGAGACGCCGCCTGTTGGACTGCCGTTATTCTTTTCGGTACGTGCCAGGACCGTGTGGGAGGCAGAAGTCACATCTACCTGAATCTCTCTCACAAAATGGGACGTGGCTGGGTTCACGGTGCCCACCCTGGTACCATAAGCATCCCAGTGGATACCAATCTGCTTCAACGCACCCTGTGCAGAGGGCCAGTTGAATCCCTCGACGGTGATCACCATTGTGCCAGAAGGGCTACACTGCGGCGAGATGACGATGTAGGCATCGCTGGTGCAGGCCTCAACTATGGTCGAAGCGTGTTCTTCATACCCACTGACCTCAACGGTCTGACCGTACTGGAGAGACTGCCCATCGGGCAGGGTGAAGCTGAAGGCTCCATTGACATCCACTGTCGTGCTGTCCTGGTAGCCGACGTCTGTGACGGCCAATGTGACGGTCTGATCGGGTTCGGCTGTGCCAGCTACCATACTATCACTATGGCAGAGAGGTCCGTTTATCGCGATAGGATCGAAGTCCCCGCTGGCGTTGCCGACGATGGCCGAGTCCCACTCGCCATACCCTTCCACCACGATCACGTGACCGACCACCAGTGGCGGTAGATTCGTAAACGTGAAGACGCCCTGCGGTTGGACAACGAAGCTGAGAGACAAGAAGGTGTCGCTCATCAGGTCGCGGATGTAGACGGTTTGCCCTGCCTCGGCCGTGCCCGTTACCACTGTCTGTTCTGCCAGGAGCGGCTCGTGGATGACGATGGGAGCGAGTTCCACGAGTACTGTAGCACTGTCAATATCGGTTACCGTTCCACCCAGTGGATCGGTGCCTGTTGAGGTAACATTGTTCGTCATCGTCCCGTAGAAAAGGTAAGTAACCTGCCAGAATACGGACTGCCCCGCCGCCAGGGTTAAGGGGTTGGTGGAGGTACCCAAACCATCAGTGACCGTCACGTTGGTCAACTCTACATCTCCAGTGTTTCGGACCGTGTACGTGAAGGTCGCTGCTCCGCCGCTGGAGACCACTGCTGGGTTCACCTCCACGGTCAGGTCGAGGGCCGGGACGATGACCGTCACCGTGACGCTGTCGCTGTCGCTTACCGTCCCACCCAGGTGGGTGCCTGTCGCTGTGACGCCGTTGATCGTCGTCGTGTCCACATTTTCGCTCACGGTCTCGCTCTTCGTAGCGCCTGCCTCCAGGGTGCCAATGTTGATGGTGTTTCCAAAGTTATCCACAATAGTCACGTCGGTCAAATCCACACTGCCTGGGTTTGTGACGCTGTAGGCGAAATGCACCACGTCGCCAGCGTGCACTATCTGCGCATCAGCCGTGACGCTGAGGAGGATAACTACCGTGCTGTCGTCGCAGGCATCGCCAATTCCGTCGCTGTCGGTATCAACCTGGTCCGGGTTGGCGGCGTCAGGGCAGTTATCGCAGCCATCAGGCACGCCATCTCCATCGGCGTCAAGGTGATCATCGAAGCCGGAGCAAATGTCCTGGTCATCTAGCACGCCGTCCCCATCGCTATCGGATTCACCTGTGGGGCCATAGGTACCAAAGGTGCCGTAGGTGCCGAATCCGCTGCCAAGACTTGTGATTTCTCCCAACGTGGCGATGGTGCGCGCTGCTTGTGTCTCGACGTGAAGCGCGGGTACGATGGCCTGGATCACCGGGGTGAGCATGGGAATATCATAAGTGACGTGTACCAACACCCGGTCCCCGATGTGGACCTGCGCCGGGTCGGTGAACACCACATGACTGCCGGGATCTTCGGGATCGGGGGGGCCGTGGTCGTACGTTATGGTGATGTTCACATTGGCAGGATTGGCCAGGAAGACCTTGTCCCTTGCGCTGGAGGCAATGCCTGCCGCATCCCTGGGTTGGACGGCTCCATGCCGCGCCCCTTCACGGGCAGCGTTGAACAGACTGCTGTAGACGGCGAAGGCGTAGCCAAATTCAATAATGCCCAACACAATCAGCAGCAGTATGGGCAGGATTAACGCAAACTCGACCAACCCTTGCCCCCGGCTACGTCGTTTGAAGCTGAGGGACAAGCGCGATTGAAGACGTCGGGAGCAGCAGGACAGTCGCAGTCGCCTCAGCAGCCCCAGGAGTTTTTGGAATAGTTTACCGTTTGTCATCTCGTTCACCTCGCACGCGGCATGCCGTGACAGAGACCAATTTCTGTTGAGCCAGCCGTTTGGCTTGCGCCGTCCGCCAGACGGCTGGCAGCAAGTCGGTGCTCATCGTGGCCTTGGAGACGAAATCATCCGCGCCGGCTGCCAGCGCTGCTGGCCTGTAGCTATTTGCATCCAGCAGTGTCAGGGCGATGATACCCGCTCCGGGCAGCATCACGCGCAGGCGGGGGATGGCCTCTAACCCAGGCAGGTCAGACATAGCCAGGTCAATCAGAACAATATCCGGTTGCAGGGTGTGGGCTTGCTCCATAGCCTCCTTGCCGCCGTTGAACGCGCCAGCGATGACTATGTCGTTGTGCTTTTGCAAGAAGCGCGTTGCAATGCGTAGGAAGGTCAAGTTATCGTCCACGAGCAGAACAGAAATTGTGTTCATCTTGCTCCCATTCAGCCAGGCTCCAGATGCCTGAAGTAACTGTGTACTATAATATTACATATCTTTGCCTTCCTCGTCATCCGTAGACCTACGCAATTTCACATGCAAAAAGGCCCCGTATTTTGGTACGGGGCCTATGGGAGAGTGTCCCCTCGCTCCACAACGCTCAGTCTTCCAGTCGTATGATCCCTCGTCGCAAAGCGTAGAGGACCAACTCGGTCTGGGTACGCAGACCCAGTTTGCGCATCATGTTGGCACGGTGGTTCTCGGCAGTGCGTGGGCTGATTGACAACCGAGCAGCAACTTCGATATTGGTGAGGCCTTCGGCTGCCAGGTGCAGCACCTCCCGCTCGCGGTCAGTTAGCGTCTCATACCGGTCCAATGTGCTCTCTTTGGTTTGCATCACATAGGCATCTATGGCGCGTTCAGCGAGCAGCGGGCTGAGGTAACGGCGGCCAGTGGCCACATCGCGCACGGCTTGTATCAACTCGGACATGCTGGCATCTTTGAGGACGTAGCCGGTGGCCCCGCTTCTCAGTGCCTCCAGTACGTAGCCGTCGTTGGCGTGCATTGAGAGGATGATGACTTGAGTCCGCGGCGAACGCTTACGGACCTGCCTCGTGACCTCTATGCCGTTCAGACCAGGCATCATCAGATCAAGCACCAGCACGTCGGGGCGCAGACGTTCGACCAGTTGGGCCGTCTCCAGCCCATCGCTCGCCTCACCGACGAGACGAAAGTCCGGCTCCGCTTCCAGCAAAGCCCGCATACCCTTTCGGACGATGTGGTGATCATCCGCTAATACGATTGTCGTCATACCCATCACTCACCCTCATCTGGTTCGTCCAGCGATTCGGCTGGGTGCGCCGTAAGGGGAAACTCGGCCGTCAAACGGGTACCAGCCCCTGGGGCCGACTCGACCGTCAATTGACCGCTCAACAGGGCGGCACGCTCGTGCATTCCAGACAGACCACTGGAAGTGCCCGCCGCCAGTGCGGACTCAACATCGAAACCGGTACCTTGATCTTCAATCTGTACGCCCAGCGTGTCCTGATCAGCCCATAGCCGCGCTGTCACCTCACTCACACCAGCGTGGCGGGCCACGTTGGTCAGTGCTTCCTGCACGATGCGGTAAGCAGCCGTCTCGACCTCCGGCACAAAGCGCCGTCCCTCCAACCCGGCGTGCTTGAAAACCACACGCACATTGGTCTGAGTGGTGTAACGTTCGAAATGCCACCGCAACGCGGGCAACAGGCCCAGATCGTCCAGGGTCGTCGGGCGCAGATCGAGCGAGAGCTCGCGCACCCGCGTCATGAGCTCATTGATCAACCCCAGCGCTTCGTCCAGGTTATCCCCCGTCGCAGCGACCGGCAAAGACTTGTTCATCTCCAAAACGAGTTTGAGCGCGGTCAGGACCTGGCCAACCTCATCGTGAAGTTCGCGGGCGATGTGGCGACGCTCGGCCTCTTGCACCTCTACCAACCGGCGGGAGAGGGTTTCCAGGCGGTCGCGGGCGACGCGCATCTGCTCGTACAGCCGTGCATTCTCGATGGCTAAAGCAGCCTGGTCGGCCAGAGTGGAGAATAGCTGCCGATCCTCTTTGCTAAAGGCATTCAGCTTTTCACTTTCGGCGTTGAGCACACCGATGACCAGTTCCCCTACCGCGAGAGGCACGCACAGCTCCGAACGGGTTCCTATGCCGGGATCAATGTAGCGGGAATCCTCTCGCACGTCGGGCAGGTAGATGGGCTTTCCGCTCCGGGCCACAGCCACGATGATGCCTTGCTCGCCGTCCAGAGGTAGCGCGGTGACGTCTGACACCTGCTGCGCGACCTTGCATGCCCGGCGGACCAGCGCCTTCCCCTCTCCCACCAGCCACAGCCCGCACAGATGGCATTGTAACAAGAGTCTGGCAGCGTCCACCACCACTCGAGCGACCTGCTGCTCGTCTCGGCAGAGCACTAACTCCCGCCCCAGGACGTGCACTGCGGCCAACCTCTCCTCCAACCGCCGCTCGGCTGTGACATCACGGTGAACGCCCCGGTAGCCCAGCAGATTGCCCTCTGCGTCGAGCAGCGGCAGACCTGTGGACTCCAGGATGACCGTGTGCCCGTCTTTGCGCACGTTCGAGCTGACGAGCCGGACAAACGGTTCCTTCCTTGGGAATACCGTCCGGGTCTGTACTTTGAGTTCCTCGTCGGGGTGAAAAAAGTCGGTGTAACGCCTGCCCAGTACCTCCCCGGGCGTATAGCCCAGCACCTGCTCGACGACGGGGCTGGCATAGGTATACCGGCCTTCGGCGTCCACCTCCCAGATCCAGTCACCGGCGGCGCGGGCCATGTCGCGGAAACGCTGTTCCGACTCACGCAGCGCTTTCTCTGCCTGCTTACGCTCGGTGATGTCTCTACCAACAAGGATGATACCCAGTGGACTTCCAACTTTATCTCGCATTAAGGATGCGGACAGAGAGACAGGAATACTTCTACCATCCTTCGACTTAAAGGAAGTTTCGACATCACTGGCAAAACCTGTTCCCATCAGCTTATGCAACGTTCTTTCGAGCGTTGTATTTTCAGCTCGTTCATCGAATATGAATTCCACCGCTTGTGTGATCAATTTACCCTCTTCATATCCGAGAAGTTTTAACGTTGCTTGATTGACTGCCCGAATTCTTTTGTCGGGACCGACTAGAATCAAGGAGTCTGACATAGTAGATATGATGCCTTCCGCTGCAGTTACCGGGGTCAAAGTAAACAGTTCATATTTCCAAATTCCGTACCCAGTGGGAATACCTGCAAGAATAAACACCGTTGTGGAGAATCCCGGCATTCTGATTTTGAGAAGAGGTAACAGCAAATCTATAACGATAACACTAACCACTGGAATGGAATAACCTATCAACACATATTTAGCTTGTTGTTTTTTCTTGTAATCTGTTACCTTCAGGTAATATCTCAGACATATACATATCGGTACAGTTAACACGATCAAATTCCAGATAGAATTGATATAGAGTATGAGTGAATTTTCAGGGATGCGATATGTCCAACCCCAATAGACCTTTACTGGTTCTCTCGTGAGCGCGTTTGTAGTGAGATCCAACAAGGAGAAAATCAACGCTGGGACGTATATCAGAGGATAGGTGAATCTATTCCTGAGCAGTTTCGATTGCTCTGTAAGAACCAGGGCAAAATGCAGTGATATAGACATTGCAAAGGGCCAGAAAGCACCTGCTTTCTGGCAGAAATAGGCTGTCTCAAAGCTCTCTGCCGTAAGATATTCAAATTCAATGAACACCAAATAGGCGTATGATAGGCAAAGGCACAGATAAACTCTGTTCAGTTTACCTTTTGGATTCTTGGAATAGACGTAGCTTCCCAAGAAAAGGGCCATCACGAAAGCTACCAAGGATTGCAAAGCAAAAATGTTCACTTTACTGACCCAAATTTGGCCCAAATTAGCGGCTCAATGCTCATAGCGCCGTAACTTGACAA
>JBHIET010000072.1:0-17432 GCA_046760785.1 Anaerolineae bacterium
GCAAAGTGGTCATCTACTGCATACGACGTCCCCGGGACGGGGACTTGGAGCTTGGTGAGCAGTTACGGGAGATAGGAAACAATGGATCCAGGAGTTGTTGCAGTCATTGGACTGTGTGCGTTCCTGGCGCTGTGGTATGGCGGGGGATATCTGTACAACCGGCGCCGTGGGCAGCGTCTCTTCCATTGGCTGGAGACAGGCTTGGACGTGCTGGGAGGTGATGAGAGGGAGGCTGGCTGGATCGGCTCGCCCGCCTCCGGTGCCCGGATCACTGTTCTCCGCGCGGCCTCGCCCTTCCGGCGTTTGGAGATCACACTGTTGCTGGAAAACCGCGAGATCCCACTGCTGTGGCTGTTTGACCGCTTGCGGGGAAAACGAGATTGGCTTATAATAAAAGCGACACTGCGCTCGCCGCATCGGGGCGAAGTGGAAGTGAGTCCTGTCAGTAGAAGGGCTGTCCGCCGTCGGGAGCAATCCTGGATCTGGCAGGAGGGGCCGCATGGGTTGGCCATCACATATCAGGGTCCCGGCGCTCAGAGGCAGGTAACAGCGTTGGAACCCTGGCTGGAGACCTACGGTGCATGTCTGCACCGTTTTGCCTGGCGCAAGACCGACCCGCACGTGCAGTTGCGAATGAACGTGGCCGGGTTACTTGCCACGTCCAGCAGGGTGTTTCTCGCCGATCTCCAGGCTGCCGTGAGGAGAGCGGTGCACGTTAAAAAATGAGCTGAACTTGTGAAGGTTCACAAGCTTTCGTAAGGCTTCGACGCTTTTCGGGGGCGAAAGGAGGCGTGCAACGAGGAATGAGGAAAGGAGAAATCGGTCCGACAGTTTCCATTTGTATTTGGCCAATTAGTTGCCTCAAATAGATAGGAGGGAACACAATGAATGCGATTCTCACGCTTATCATAGCAGCCATCGGTCTTGGCGTGGGTTACTTTCTCTACGCCAAGAACATCAACAAGAGCATCGTGCAGCCTGACGACAGCAAAGCGACGCCGGCCAAGATGTACATGGACGGCGTAGACTTCACGCCGGCTGGCAAGAACGTGCTCTTTGGTTACCAGTTCAAGTCCATCGCCGCGCTGGGACCTATCGGCGGCCCTATCGTGGCTGCGCAGTGGGGGTGGCTCCCAGGTCTGCTATGGATCATCCTTGGCACCTTTTTCATCGGGTGGGTGCAGGACTATGCCAGCATCATCGTGCCGATGCGGTCAGAGGGGGATACGTTCGGAGCGCTGAGCTACAAGCTCATCTCGCCGCGTGCGCGGGGCATTCTCCTCGTGTTCATCTACCTCTACCTGCTGCTCATCATGGGTGCCTTCGGCCAGGTCATCGGCATCAACTTCCTGTCCACCTCGTCGGTGCCTATCGGCGTCCTGGCGGTGATCCTGATGGGGCTCCTGGCCGGGCAGATGACCTACAAGATGAAGCAAGACATCATCCTCACCACGGTGATCACCGTCGTCGTCGCCTTCGTTGGCATCTGGCTGGGGACACTGCCCGCCATCAGCGGCATCTTTGATGGACTCAACACCGCGCTGGGAGCGGGTGGCAAGAAGTACTTCTGGTCCATCGTCTTCGCCGTCATCTGCTACCTGGGTGCGGTGCTCCCCATCTGGCGCTGGGCACAGCCCACCAACTACGTCTCCTTCTGGGTCATCGCCCTGGGGATGGCGGGTGGGGTCATCGGCATGCTCATCTGGGGCTTCCAAGGAGGAGCCACTTTCGGCGACTTCCCCGTCTTCACTGGCTTTACCGTCGCGGGGTTAGGACCGTTGTGGCCGATCATGTTCGTCACCATCGCCTGCGGCGCCATCTCCGGCTGGCACTCCCTGGTCTCCAGCTCCGGCACTGCGCGGCAGATCGAGAAGGAGAGCGACGCGCTGCCGGTCGGTGGTGGCGCTATGTGGATGGAGATGGTCCTGGCCGTCATCGCGCTGCTGACCGCCACCGCTGCCACGGGTGGCTGGGATGCGTACAAAGAGGTCTACGCCAGCGGCAAGTTCGGCGTCTTCGCCGTGGGCCTGGCGAACTTTCTCAGCCACATCGGCATTCCCACCAGTTTCGGCCAGCCCTACGGCATGGTCTTCCTGACCATCATGGGCTTGACCATCTGCTACCTGGTGGTGCGCTTCATGCGCGTGGCCAGCGCCGAGCTGCTGGGCGACGCTGTCCCAGTGCTGAAGAACATCCACGTCGGCGCCATCGTGGCCCTGATCCTCTCCCTCATCGTCATCTGGACCGGCGTATGGCAGACGATCTGGGTGCTCTTCGGCGGGGCCAACCAGATGATGGCCTCCCTGGCGCTGTTGATCATCACCCTCTGGCTGATGTCCACGGGGAGGAAGTACACCTGGACTTTCTGGCCCTTCGTCTTCATGTACATCACCACCATCTCGGCGCTGATCTACACGGCCTTCTGGAAGGCCCTTCCCGCTGCCCTCGCCGGCACTAAGGTCGCGGGCAACATCATCGCCGTCGTCGTCGCGGTGATACTGGTGATCTGCGCGTTGATCCTCGGCTACGATGGTGTGCAGGCGCTCAATCGCTACCGCAAGGGCGAAATCGCCCCGGCGGCAGAGTAGCACAACACACCACGATGGGAGGGCTGCCCCCGACCCTCCCATCATCAAATAAGGTTGAAAGTCGAATGACGTCCGTTCTCCAACCAACCCCCGTCCCTGTCCTCGTGGAAGTCCTGGCCTATATACCGACGGACTTCTTCCACTGTTTACATTGCGAACGGCTGTTTGACGCGGCGGGTATAGGCGCGTCGATGCACCAGGAGATCCAAACTTCCTACCCACCGGAAATGCTTGAAGAGGCCGAGCAACTCGCCGCCTGGTTATATGACCTGTCAGTCCGATACGGAGACCAATTGCACATCCAAGTCATAGACCCACAATCCCTGCAAGGTTTCCTCAAGTCGCTGCGCCATTGGGTGCGCCGGTATCCTACCTTCATCATCAATCACCGCACGAAGTACACGGGCTGGGAGCCGGCCGTCCTGGAGCGCCTGCTGGAAGAGCGGATTGTCCGGCGAGCAGAGAGGGCATGAGAACGTCTGCGTGGGAGAATATCCGGGAGAGAGTATATCACGCCGCGCATACGGCAGGCGAGATCCTCTACGGGATGACCATCTTCGACTGGCTGCGCGGTATGCGGCAGCAGCGAGGGGAGATAGAGCGGCTTTTCGTGTTGGTCACTTTTGGCGACATCGTCGGCCTCCCCATCCTGCCGCCCTATTACACCCTGCGCCTGCTGCCCTACATCGTTCCCACACTCAACCGCTGGAAGCGGGGTTTGTTGCGTGAGCGCGACCTGACTGACCTGGCCGAGTTGATCGAAGGGGTGGATTAGAACACGACCCTGATTGAATGGAGGTAAGATGAGCGAAGAAAAGCGAGAGAGTGCATTGAGGCAATTTGGCCGTTCGGCCAAAGAGTTCCTCTACGGCATGGCTGGCCACGACATGACCCGCTTCGCCCTCAAAACGCGCGGCAGCATGGAACACTTGTTCATCCTGATCACCATGGGCGACCTGCTGGGCATCCCCATCCTGCCCCCCTACTATTCGCTGCGCCTGCTGCCCTACGTCGTGCCGCAGATCAGCACCTGGAAGCGGTGCATGCTGCGGGAGCGCGATCTGACCGACGCATTGGCATAGTGTTGGTAGACCGGTAGCCGGTAGACTGGTAAATTGGTGGACCGGTCTCCTGAGAACCAATCTACCAATGTACTGATAACAAGGAGATAACGTTGTCACTGGCAAAAGTTTTTCAAGAACACCCCAACCGCCGTTACATCGAGTTCGGCGGCAAGGGCGGATTGGGCAAGACTACCTTCTCCGCTGCCACCGCCTACTGGCTGGCCAAGCAGGGATACAAAGTGCTGGTCTTTTCAGTAGACCCCCAGGCTTCCCTCTCCGACATCTTCGAACGGGACATCTTTGGCAAAGGGGCGGTGGAGATTATGCCCAACCTCTTTGCCCAGGAGATTGACGCCGATCGGCACATCAAAGAGTACCAGGAAGAGATTCGCCAGAAGATCCTTGACATGTACGGCTTCGACGAGATCCCGGAGGAGATCGAGAACTACATCCAGGCCGCCGCGGCCGAGCCGGCGATGGAGGAGAGCGCCATCTTCGACGCCGTGGTGGACATCGTCGTCGGCGCGGAATACGACTACTACATCTACGACCTGGTGCCCCTGGGCCACGCCCTGTACTACCTGAGCATGGCCAGCGTCTACGACCAGTGGATTGGCAAGATCACCGCGCTGCGCGAGGAGATGCAGGAGTACGCCCAGGTCGCGGCTATCCTGGAGCGTGAGAAAGAGACGGAGGAGGACAAAATCCTCACTGAACTGCAGGACATCAAGCAGCGCATCAACACCTCCTCCGGCATCCTCACCGATCGTGAAAAAACTGCTTTCTTCTTCGTCGTCACGCCGGAGGAGATGATCATCCTGGATACGCTCAAGGCGGCGAAGCTGTTTGCCAAGTACGACGTGCCCATCTCCGGCTACATCGTCAACCGCGTCATCCCGCCGGAACTGGCTCAGCAGGATATCCCTGAGTACCTGCGGCACCGCATCGAGATGCAGAAGCAGTACCTCGGGCAGATAGACAAAACCTTCGGTAATGAGGTGCTGACGAGCGTGCCGGAGTTCGAACGGGACATCACCGGCCTGGAGATGATCGGCAAGGTGGCGGACGCGCTGTTCGGAGGTGAGGCATGATCACAAAAACGACCGCTCAGTTCTTGCTCGAACACCCCCAGATGAAGTACCTCTTCTTCGGCGGCAAGGGCGGTGTGGGCAAGACCGTCATGGCCGGCGCGGCAGCGCTGTGGATCGCCGGCCAGGGGAAGCACACGTTGCTGGCCTCGACCAACCCGGTGCATTCCCTCAGCAGCCTGCTCGACCAGGACGTCTTCGGTGCACCGACGCCAGTGCAGGGAGCGCCAAATCTGGAAGCCTACGAGATTGACACCAAAGACACCATCGAGAGGTCGAAGGTAGAACTGACCCAGAAGATCGAGTGGTTCCTCAAGTACGCCGACATCAAGACCAAGGCCGACGAGTTCGTGGAGTCGGCCACCATGAACCCGGCCTTCGAAGAGTCGGCCATGTTCGAGAACATGATTGACCTTATGTTCGAGGACGAATACGAGGCCTACGTCTTCGACACCGCTCCCACGGCCAACGCTCGCCGCCTGCTGGGCATGTCCAGCGTGTACGGCATGTGGGTGAACAAGATGATGCAGAGCCGCGAGGAGGCCAGGTCGCTGAGGGAGCTCCTATCCTATAGTAAGAAAGAGGAGAAAGACCCTCTTATGGACTATCTCCTCAGCTTCCGCACGCGGATGGAAGGGGCCAAGAGGTTGCTCACCGATGCAGAACAGACCGCATTCTTCTTTGTCACTCTGCCAGAAGCACTGCCCATCGCCGTCATCAAACGCTTCATCAACTGGTTCCAGGACTTCGGTATCCCTGTGGGCGGCGTGGTGGTGAACCTGGTGATTGACAAAGAGTCGGTGGCCGAAGACGCACCCGACTTCGTGCTCAACCGCATCGCCATGCAGGACGACTATATGGAGGAGATCTGGCGTAGCTTCCCAGACGTGCGCGCCATCGTGCCACTCTTTGAGCAGGAAGTACGTGGTGTGGAGATGCTGGAGCGCACCGCCAGCCACCTGTTCGCCTAAAGAGCGTTGGTAGATTGGTAAACTGGTAAACCGGTAAGCCGATCTCTTGAAAACCAATCTGCCAATTTACCAAATCTACCAAATGAACCCTTCCTTTCTAATACTGTTTGTCGGCCTGCTCTACATTCTCGGTTTTGGCGCTCTTTCCTTCATGCGCCGGCAAGGGTTATCCACCCGCTTCGCCGTCGAGGGATTGATCCTCACTGCCGTCGGTGCTGCGCTTGTCTATGTCTCCGTACCAATCCATCCTCTATTCTTCTTCGTCATCCTCTATCTGATCACCATGCGTGTGCGGCTGCTGGTTGACCTGGGCAACTGGCTCACGTCCAGGCAGCGGTACGAGCAGGCCCTCAGCCTGTTCCGAGTAGCCCTGCGCCTGGGGGCAGATGAGTCCAGCCGCCAGATCGTGCTCATCAACCAGGGTGTGACGCGATTGCGGATGGGGGAGCCGGACGAGGCATATACCTCACTGCGGGATGCACTGGGGGGTGAGAAACCACGTGTGGGGGCCAAATACCTGGCCGCTGGCTACTACAACCTAGGGCTGGCCTGCCGCCGCACAGGGCGCGAGGCCGAGGCGATCCGCTACTTCAACGAGGCGATTGACACCTGGCCCAACTCAATCTACGCCCGCGCGGCCAAGCAGGCACTGAAGAAACGCCAATCCGGTCCGTAGTTGGTGGATTGGTGAAAGAGGTTGTACATCTGATGCCTAGATACAAGATCATCGCCAACCCGATCGCTGGCAGGGGAGCTGGTAAGCAGACTATCCCCCGAGTCGAGCGCATCTTAGGCGGGTACGGCCTGGATTTTGACGTCGTGCGCACCGAGCGTCCCTGGCACGCCGCCGACCTGGCCCAGGAGGCCGCGGCTGCAGGGTACGATGCTGTGGTCGCGCTGGGTGGCGACGGCACCTCCAACGAGGTGCTCAACGGCCTCATGCGGGCCAGGACTCCCATCCCCAACCCTTCCCCCTACGAGGGGGAAGGGAGAGGGACGTGTGCGATGGGGGCGCTGTGCGTCGGCACCGGCAACGATTTTGCCTACGGCGCAGGTATCCCCCTCGACCTGGAGGCAGGCTGCCGGGCGTTGGCTCAGGGATATCGGCGCCCGATTGACATCGGCAGGGTCATCGGCGGTCTCTACCCACAGGGCCGCTATTTTGGCAATGGTATCGGCATCGGCTTCGATGCTGCTGCCGGCTTCGAGGCGGCTAAACTCACCCGGCTGCACGGCTTTCTGTGTTACTTCGTCGCCGCGCTCAAGACCATCTTCCTGTACTACAAGGCCCCACTCACCACCATCGAGTATGACGACCAGTCACTCACTCAGCCCTCGCTGTTGATCTCGATTATGAACGGTCGGCGTATGGGCGGCGGCTTCATGATGGCTCCGGAGGCTGAACCCGATGACGGTCTGTTCGACCTGTGCATCGCTCACGAGGTAAGCCGCGCTCGCATCTTCGCGCTCATCCCCCACTTCATGCGGGGCACACAGGCCACCCAGGAGCCGATCCGGACCGGGCGGGCGCGGCGCGTCGTCGTCACCGCCATCGAGGGGGTACTGCCCGCCCACGCCGACGGGGAGACGCTGTGCACCGAAGGGCGACGGCTGGAGATAGAATTGCTACCACGCCAGATCGAGGTCATTTGTCAGCCGCCGGAGGCGATGTCCTGAGCGGCTCGACTGAGCTCGCCGAAATCATGTCGAAGGGCCGCCGAATGACGCTCACCTACCGGGTGGTGACCTCGTCAATCAAGGGCTTGATACGCCTCCTCTGCCGGGTGGATGGTGCACAGTTGGCGCAGGTGCCGGATCAGGGACCGCTCATCGTCGTCGCCAATCACGTCAACTTCCTGGAGGTACCCCTGCTCTATACCCACCTGCAGCCGCGCCCGGTGACCGGCTTTGCGAAGGCCGAGAACTGGGATAACCCCACCCTGCGGCCGCTGGCCGATCTGTGGGGAGCCATCCCGCTGAACCGGGGTGAGGCCGACGTGGCTGCTCTACGTCGGGCGCTGAAGGTGCTGGAAGCGGGTCACATTCTGGCCGTGGCCCCCGAGGGCACCCGCAGTGGTCACGGGCGCTTGCAGCCGGGCCACCCCGGTGTTGTGTTCCTGGCATTGCGCAGCAGCGTGCCCTTGCTGCCCATAGTTTACTACGGTGGGGAGTTATTCTGGCACAATCTGGCCCACCTGCGCCGCACCGACTTCCATATCGTCGTAGGCCAGTCGTTCTACCTGGACGCTAGTGGGGTCAAAGTGACCCGCCAGGTGCGGCAGCAGATGACCGACGAGATTATGTACCAGATGGCAGCGCTCTTGCCCCCGGCCTACCGGGGCGTCTACTCCGACCTGGCGGCGGCCACCGAGAGCTACCTGCGCTTCCCCCCTGGTACGGAGAGCAACCTCCATCGCGCGCCAAGCTAACAGGGAGGACATGTCACCCCAAGCCCTCGTCACCGGAGCCACCGGCTGCGTTGGCGCGAACGTCGTAGCAGCGCTGCTGGAGCGGGGCTACGACGTGCGGGCGATGCGCCGCACCAACTCCTCCCTCGACGCGCTAGACGGCCTCGACCCCCGATTGGTCGTCGGCGACGTACTCGCCCCTGCCTCGTTGATCACGGCGATGCGCGGCTGTGCCCTCGTCTTCCACGTCGCCGCCGTTTCCGACTACTGGCGCATACCAACCGCGCGCATCTACCAGGTCAACGTCCAGGGCACGCGCAACGTGCTGGCGGCTGCGCTGGAGACCGGCGTCGAGCGGCTGGTCTACACCAGTTCGATCGGGGCGCTGGGGGTGCCTTCTCCGGGCTGCCTCCTCGATGAATCGGCCACCTTCAACCTCCCCCCGCGCCGCTTTCCTTACGGTCACTCCAAGCACCTGGCCGAGCAAGCGGTGCGGGAGGCAATTGCGCAAGGGCTGGACGCGGTCATCGTCAACCCCACCGGCGTCATCGGCACCCGCGACGTTCACTTCATCGGCGGCAGCGTGCTCCGCGAGGTCAAGCGTGGGCTTTCCTGGTTCGCACCCCCCGGCGGGCTGAACTGGGTGGATGCCGAGACGCTCGGCCTAGGCCACGTCCTAGCAGCGGAACGAGGGCGCACCGGCGAACGGTACATCCTGGGCGGCGAAAACGTCAGCCACCGGGCCACGATGGAGACTGTGGCCGAAGTGGTGGGAGGCCGGCGGCCGCTAGTAACCCTGCCACGTCCGCTGATGAGCGTCGTCGCACTCCTGACCGATGTCTTCAACGCTCTCTGGCCCGGCACGCCGCTCTTCAGCGGTGAACAAGTGCGCCTGAGCGGCGCGAGGATCTACTGTGATTGTGGCAAGGCTCAGCAGGAACTGGAACTGCCCTGCACCCCATTCCACGCCGCTGTGGAGCGAGCCTATGCCTGGTACCGGGCGCACAACTACTTGTAGCCCCGCAGCCGACAATCGGCCACAAGATGTGCTCGCGCAGGCACTGGCCCACGTGTCGTCCGCAGTGATGCCCCCTGTGCTTTACGCCGCTTGTAGCACCATCTTACCATCCGGGCCAGGGACGTACTCCATCGGGCCTTGGGGGATGCGATTTTCCACCTGCAAGTAACCGGCATCCATGTATTCCCACATCACCTGGAAGGGGACAGCCCCAGCTATCCACTTTTCCACGATGACGACGCCGTGACCAGGCAGGACGGTGAAGACCACCTGGCGCGGGTCGTCTGGGTTTTGCAGGGCTTCCGAGCGAGCGAAAGCCGCCTTGATGCCCCGAGCCTGGGCATCCGTGGCACAGGAAACCAGATAGTGGTAATACGGTGGGTCCAGGGGCACGTACTCCACCCGGCGGGGGTCGTAGGCGCCAATGCCGCGATGCCCATGCAGCTTAGAGCGCGCCACCGGCACCTGGGGGGTGATATTCCACACCGGGTCAAGGGCGATGGTGGGCAGTGAGCTATCCATGTCCATCATCTCGACCGATTCGGAAGACGGGGGGTCGTTGCGTTTGCCCTCCGCGTGGCGCACCAAGGCTCCGCTGCCGTCGGGGCGCACTCCCACGATCACCGCCAGGTCATCCTCAGTGATGCTCCCCTTGTCCACAGGGCGAGCGCTGCCCGTCACCGTGGCGATGAGGGCACCCAGCGTCGGATCCCACGTGGCGAAGCAACCCTCGCTGTACTGGCTGGCCACTACATCCGCCACGGCGGGCACATGTACCAAGTCGGCTATGCGCACCATCTCGGTGAAGAAGTTGCGCTTTCCTAGCTGTTGACCCGCCACACGCATGGCCGTGGGTGTGCTAAGACGTTGCCAGACCATGGATGGGATAGGCTCTCCCACCACTTCGTGTTTGGTCACCTCTCTGGTATTGACGGTGGTGACGATGCGCAGAACAATATCGTCGTAGAAAGATTCCAGGTCTTCTGCTTCACTACAGGGATGAGCACCGACCAAGTCGAAGTGATATGCTACAAGAGGGCGATCATCCCCGACCACCAGGATGATTCGGATGCTCTTGGTTTGAGCCTGCACCAACCGCTCCAGGGCCAGGATAGGGCCGCCCCGGTGACCCTGCTCGAAGAGCACGCGATGAGCCTGCGGCGCTAGACCAGGGAAAACGTAGTCCGCTGGGTCCGGCGGTTGCTTTGTCAACGCGGCCCGGAAATGATCTAACAGGCGCTGGAATTTTCCGGGAAGCACGTGTACCAGCGTGTAGAGGGTGGGAGAGCGGCTCAGTTTGAAGCGCCTGCGGACAGTGAAGAGCAGGGCCTGGCGCCACCCAATCGGTTCGCCAAAGGGTGCGGTGGTCAGGATGACGTCGGTGCTGTCATCCGGCGTCGTCTGAACCTGATGCCCTTGAAGGCGGAAGTGGCGCCGCAAACCGCTCGCCACTTCCTTCAACAAAGAGGGCATGGGGCCAGGCACAAAGGTCACGTGTATTCTGCGCAACCACGAATGTGTAGGCTTGACTGTTGTGGATCTCTTGAGGGTGATGCTCATAACACTCCTAATGTTTCCCATTCGTTACTACTCAGGCTGCGCTGGTCGAGCGGTCTCCTGAGCCTGTCGAAGGGTAGGTGCTTTAGATCGAGTAGCGAAGCGTATCGAGACCAAGCGCCGTATCGAGACCAAGCAGCCTATGCTGAGCCGCTCGCTTGGTTTCGATATACTGCTCCCTCTGATCGCAGTTACTCAACCAGCGCTCGCTCGCCCAATACTGCATCCAGCCTGAGCAGTAACTCCCATTCAACTATTATGTTCTCCCGGTCCTCCAGGTGGAACAGGTGCATGATCCAACCCCCCAGACAGGAAGACCGGTGAATGGCTCGCACGATAGCACGAGCCACTGCCTCAGGCGGGATTTTAGCAGAAATGCAAGAGACCTGCAACAGGTTCTCCAGCGTATCCAGCACTATCATCAGATGCATCCGCGCCTGCAAGTCTTCCAGCAGCGCGAGGAGCTCCTGCACCGAGCGCCCGGCCCGCGCAGCCTGAGCCGCCAGCAGAGCCTGTAATCCTAGACCCAGGGAAAGCGAGAGGGAATCAACGACCCTTATCGCCTCACTGAACCGCTGGGTGGCCAGACGGGCCGCGTTAAACGTTCCACCTCCTTCACCCAATAATAGAAACACTCACCTCGACACAGCGTTACGCTTTGCCAGGAGGCCGGGTGTCCCCGTGGGCTCATCAGCGCGGCATTTGCCAAAATGGCCGCTTTGTGCTAAAGTCACGCACTACTATGGAACTCCTCATCGCCACTGAGAACCCAGGCAAAAAAAGCGAGTTTCAGCTTCTGTTTGCATCTCTGGGAGCTAAGTTCTCCTTTCCATCCGAGCTCGGCCTACAGGTAGGGGTCCTAGAGGATGGCACGACTTATGCCGAGAACGCCCGCAAGAAAGCCCTGGCCTATATGCATGCCTCTGGGTTGCCCACTTTGGCTGACGATTCGGGGCTTGAGGTGGATGCTCTGAACGGTGCGCCTGGCATTCGTTCCGCCCGCTACACCCCAGGACACGATACCGATCGGAGCGAGGCGCTGCTGGCGCAACTGCGAGACGTGCCTTGGGAACAGCGCACAGCCCGGTTCTGCTGCGTAATCGCCATTGCCACGTCCACCGAGGAACTCTTCTACGCCGAGGGAGCATGCGAGGGTCTGATCGCCTTTGAGCCGGTGGGACAAGGAGGCTTTGGCTACGATCCGGTCTTCTACCTGCCTGAGCATGGCTGCACGATGGCTCAACTACCGCAGAAGGAGAAGAATCGCATCAGCCACCGTGCCCGGGCTGCCCAGGCAGCCATGCCTATACTCCGTCGTCTGCTGGCCCAGGATACCTCCGCTCGTCGCCAAACGCGGCCGCCAGAAGTTGCCGCTACTTCCCTTTGATGGTATAATAATTCACGAGGCTAGCGACCGTTGTTGCATAACCTCGGACGTAATGCTATGAGTAAATCATCACTCCCTATCGCCGCCGAAAGGGAGAACCACACGGCAATCGCCGATTCTTCTTACTCACGCCCCCTTTTCCTGCGCTTTGTGACCTGGTGCGTAGTTATGGTCTGGCGCACGTGCGTGGATTGGCGCACCAAGCGACCCTTCTTGACCCGCGCTGCTGCTCACCTCAGCATCGTCGTTCTTGCTCTGGGCACCATTGTCCTCAGCGGCGTAGGAGTTCCGGCTCCACGGGCTGCTATAGGCGGTTCTTCCGATGCCAACGTCGTGCCTTACTTCGAGAGGGCCACTTCACCGCCACCCACCCTGCCTCTATCTACCAACCAGTCCCTTGCGCCTGACGCTGACGTGGTAGCCCGGCTGCCTGTCCCTCACACCACCTTCCCGGAGCGACCGCGAGCGGGGGTTATCGTCTACACCATCCAGCCAGGCGACACCATCTTTGACATCGCTGCTCGGTTCAGCCTGTCCCCAGATACGATTGTCTGGAGTAACCGTGAGGGTATTCACGATGCACCCTGGCTCGTCCAGCCGGGACTTGAGCTTTTCATCCTCCCCGTGGACGGTGTATATCATACCGTCGGTGCCGGAGAGACGGTGGCAGGCATTGCAGCCGACTACGAGGTGGAGCCAGCAGCTTTGTACAACGAGTGGAACGATCTTGAGGAGGGAGAACAACCGCGCGAGGGGCAACTGCTTGTCGTGCCTGGCGGCAAGGGGGAAGAAGTGACCTGGCAGCCGCCGCCTAGGTACCCTGCCCCTGGGCCATCCTGGTATAGTTACGGGGTCTGCAGCGGTGTGGGGACTACCGGCCCTGGCGCTAACGGGTGGTTTATCCTTCCCACCGGCAGCTACGAGGTTTCGGGATGGTATTTCCACGACCCGCGTAACCCAGGGCACATTGGGCTCGACTATCGTTGCCGGCTAGGGGATCCCATAGTTGCTGCGGACAGTGGTGTAGTGACTATCGCGGGATGGCATGGTGGATATGGCATTTTGATCGAGCTCAACCACGGCAATGGCTTCGTCACCCGCTACGGCCACTTCGATAGCATCGCTGTGGGGTGCGGGCATGCGGTCTATCAAGGTGACTTGCTGGGTTACTGTGGCAACACCGGTTGGTCTTCTGGCCCTCACCTGCACTTCGAGATTCGATACAATGGTGTGCCGCAGGACCCACTGGCTTATCAACCCTAGCGGGTTACACTAGGGTGGGAGAGAGAATGCGACTGCAACGGCGCGAGGCCTCAACATCCACTGCGACGAAAGGCCTTTTCCTACGCCACTGGTTCGAGGAAGCCTTTCCGCGTGCCTGTGCCTGGCTGGCGACCACGGTCTACCCGCTGAGCGGCGATTGGCGTGGTTTGCTGCCACTGTTCACACGCACCAGCGCACACCTGGCAGTCATTGCCGTGGCGATCACAGCCATCGGGTTGAGCAATGTAGAGTGGCCAGCACAGGCTGCCCAAACCCTCTCTGTGCCTGCCCTATCTGCCTCCGCTGGGGAGAGCGAAGACGAGGAGACGGCGGAGGATGTACTGGCCAAGATCAACGGTTATAGTGCTGGCACTCTCCTCAGTGACAACACAGCCAGCGAGATCATCATCCGGCTGGCCCAACCGCACACCATCATCCCCGAGCGCCCGCGCCTGGACATCATCACTTACACCGTCCAGGCGGGCGACACGGTCCAGGCTATGGCTGACCTCTTCGGCCTTGAGCCTACTACAGTGATGTGGGCCAACCCGGCCGTCGAAGACGCCCCCGATCTGCTGCGGATCGGCCAGGAAGTGACCATTTTGCCGATTGATGGGGTCTATCACAAGGTCGTCGAGGGCGACACACTGGAGACGATTGCCGAGAAGTACAAGGTAGAACCCGAAGCGATTGCCACCTGCGAGTACAATCACCTGGAGCCCCCGGACTACGTAATTGAAGAGGGGATGTGGCTCATTGTACCAGAGGGCGAGAAGCCCTACGTACCCAAAGTGGTCACCTCGTATACCGGGCCTGTGCCCGAAGGGGCCCGTGGCACAGGGCGATTCCAGTGGCCTGTGCTGGGCAGGATCACGCAGGGGTATTGGTATGGTCACCGGGCGATTGACATTGGGGCTCCCAGCGGCAGTGCGGTATTGGCGGCCGATGGTGGCTTCATCAGCTTTGCGGGCTGGACCGACGTAGGGTACGGCTACCTGATCGTGATTGACCACGCCAACGGCTTTGCCACGTACTACGCCCACCTGAGCAACATGTACGTCTTCGCCGGGCAGGCCATCGAACGCGGACAGGTCATCGGCGCGGTGGGCAGCACCGGCCATTCCACTGGCCCGCATCTCCACTTTGAGGTGCGTTACTACGGCGTGCAGCAGAATCCACGGGCGTATTTGCCGTAGGGTTGGTCGGTCAGTGAATTGGCAGATTGGTAGACTGGGAGGACGTCTACCAATCCACCAGTTTCCCAATTTACCAACTACTATTTAGCATATTCCTCCGCCCGCACCTCACGGATCACGGTTATCTTGATCTGCCCCGGATACTCCATGCTCTCCTCGAGTTTGCTGGCAATGTCCTTGGAGAGCCGGATCGTCGCTAGGTCGTCAATCTCATCAGGCTTGACGATGATGCGGATCTCGCGACCGGCCTGAAGAGCGTAGGACTCTGCCACTCCTTTGAAAGAGTTCGCGATTTCCTCCAGGGCGTGGATACGCTTGAGGTAGAATTCCAGGCTCTCGCGGCGCGCTCCTGGTCGAGCCCCTGAGATGGCGTCGGCAGTCTCGACAATGACAGCCTCAATGGAATGCTGCTCCGTTTCGTGGTGGTGAGACTCGATGCAGTGTACCACTTCTTCCGGGATGTTGTGACGCAGGCAGATTTCGGCCCCTATGCCCGCGTGTGTCCCCTCCGTCTCGAAGTCCACCGCCTTGCCAATGTCATGTAGCAGTCCTCCGACCCGGGCAACCTCAGCGTTGGCCCCCAGTTCCTCCGCGATGATTCCCGCCAGTTTGGCCGTCTCAACGGCGTGAGCAAGCTGGTTCTGCCCGTAGCTGGTGCGAAATTTCAGCCGTCCCAACAGTTTGACGATCTCGGTGTGCAGTCCAGGGACGCTAGCCTCGTACGCTGCTCGCTCGCCTTCCTCGCGAATGATGCGCTCGACTTTTTTCCGGCTATCCTCGACTACCTTCTCAATACGCGCCGGGTGGATGCGCCCGTCTACTACCAGTCGTTCCATCGCCCGGCGGGCGATCTCGCGACGCACAGGGTCGAAGCAGGAGATGGTCACCGCTTCGGGCGTGTCATCCACCACCACGTCCACGCCTGCCGCCATCTCGAAGGCGCGAATGTTACGCCCACCACGACCGATGATGCGTCCCTTCATATCATCGGAAGGCAGCGGGACGGTAGAGACTGTTAACTCGACAACCTGCTCGCTTGCTATGCGCTGTATGGCATCCGCGAGAATCTTGCGGGCGCGTGTATCAGCCTCCTCTCTGGTCTCAGCCTCCACCTCGCGAATCACCCGCGCCATGTCCTGTCGACTCTCCCCCTCAACGACTTCCAGGAGTTCCTGTTTGGCTTCCTCGCGACTCAATCCGGCCAGCCGCTCCAGCGTCTCCATCTGCTCTTGCCGCAGCCGCTCTATCTCGTTACGCTGCTTATCCAGGGTGCTCTGACGCTTATTGAGGCCCTGCTCCCGCTGTTCCAACCGTTCCTGACGGTGATCCAACCTCTCGCGCCGTTGCTGCAGGCGTTCCTCCTCCCGTCGTAGACCCGCGCGACGGCGTCCTAGTTCCTTCTCTGCCTTGTTCCGGATCTTGAGCGCTTCGTCCCTGGCGGCCAGCATAATCTCATTAGCTTTTTTCTCCGCTCTATGCAACTGTTGTTCGGCCCGCTGCTGCAGTTTCTTGATCCTGCTCTGAATGGTGTAGCGCCGGACCAAGAAGCCCAGCCCGAATCCTACAGCCAACGCTAGAACCGCTGCTATTGTTGTAATCACCCATTCATCCATTATCCTCTCCCTCGCTTTCGATTTCAGATAAAGCCTCGCAGCGCGTCGCCTCCAACATCTCCTCAACCAGCGATTCGATCACTGCATAGGAGAAGCCCCTCCGCGCCAGATATGCCCTCAACTTGCGGCGGAAATCACGAGGTTCCAGGTGCCCCAGCCGGCGCGCACCGGCCTCTGCCACCTTACGAGCGATGGCCTCTTCGTCGAGGTCCTCCAGTGCTTCGGCGATGATAGAGACAGGGACCCCCTTCTCCCACAATTCGTGGCGCAGCGCTTGCGCTCCCCGGGGCTTGAATTGCAGCCGGTTTTCCACCCAGTAGCGGGCAAACTCCCGATCGTTCAGTAACCCGGCCCGCGTCAGGCGTTCGACCACCGTCTCAATAACCTCATCATCCAGGTTTTTCTTGTGCAAGTTGCGGCGTACTTCAGCCTCGCTGCGAGGGCGATATGACAGGAAGTTGAGCGCACGTTCATAAGCCCGTTCAGCTTCGTCCTGCTTTTGTAGCCGGGCGATGTCACCATCGCTCAGCGTCTGCCCCACTCGAAGACGAGCCGCTTCGATAGCAGCCAGTCCAAAGGCAAATTGGCCGTCAAGATAGACGTTGACACGATTCTTGTTGCGCTTCTGAAAGCGCAGCGCTGTAATCGTTCCTGCCATAACACGTCCAACAACCAAAAAGCAAAGCCGTGGCCTTTCAAGCCACGGCTTACATTGACGCACACCTGCAGCGTTGATCTCAGAATGGAACCAACGACCGTTTCACCCGGCCAGGGGGGCAGATTATGACCTTCTCGCTTGATCAGACACCAGGCACGACAACCCGGTGCAATTATGACCTTCTCGCTCGATCAGACACCAGGCACGACAACCCGGTGCAATCGCCCTGCTACGGTAGATGCAAATTCCCCTCGTTCCACTCCCAACACTCGTCTCGAAGCCCACCCTGACGATTGTTCTGCAGCCCCACCTCCAGATGTGGAGCGACAGACGGCAAAAGTATCTCGTCTTTCGGACAGGTTCTTAGCAAAGCAATTATGCGCATTAGAGAAGGACTATGTTACCTATCTGGTGCTTTTGTACAAAAGCGCCGGTGTTTGAGATCAACCCGTGGCTATTCAGCCAGTAAAACAGGACTTGAAATCGGTTAATCAGCCTTGCTTGCCTCCTCGATCTCAGGCACAGCAACAGGCTCTACGGCTTCCTCTGGAGCCATACTCTCTCGGACGACGGCTTCGATCTGGTCGGCGATGTCGGGGTGCTCGCGCAGAAACTGCTTGG
>JBHIET010000073.1:0-17376 GCA_046760785.1 Anaerolineae bacterium
CGCGGATTGCTGCCTCTTGTCAACTCAAGCTATGCACAATTCCAGAGACGCACCCCCCGATATCGAGGCCTCGGCTATTGTCAGCGTGGATGGGCTGATCATGGCCTCTGCGCTTCCGGCGACTGTCGAGGAGGATCGGGTGTCGGCGATGTCGGCTGCGATGCTCTCCCTGGGCGAGCGTATCGCTGGTGAGTTGGGACGTGATATGCTGGATCAAGTCTATATCAGAGGCAACGACGGCTACGTCCTTCTTATGTCTGTGGGCGAGGAGGCGGTGCTCACAGTGCTGGCGCACAAAAATGCCAAGTTGGGCCTCATCTTTCTGATATGCGGCGGGTAGTCGAGGATCTGGCGGGCTTGCTGTAGGCGTTTCTTGCTCAGCGCGGAAAGGGCCAAGCGGTATGATTGTCGTGGATTCAATAGGGTTTTTGCCTTTGCATGGGGAGGGTCGCCCTTGAGTGACCCTCCCCACTTCTTTATGGTAAGATGAGGTGAGATGCGCAAATACATTTTTTGCACCGGTGGAGTGCTCAGCAGTGTAGGCAAAGGGGTGACGGCAGCCTCCGTTGGCCGGGTGTTGAAGGCGCGCGGTGTGCACGTCTCTATCCAGAAGCTCGATCCCTACATCAACGTGGACCCGGGGACAATGTCGCCCTACCAGCACGGCGAGGTGTTCGTCACCGATGACGGGGCCGAGACCGACCTGGACCTGGGGCACTACGAGCGCTTCATTGACGAGAACCTGACCCAGGCCAGCAACGTCACCACCGGCCAGGTCTACGCGGAGGTCATCGCTCGTGAGCGCCGGGGCGACTTTCTGGGGGGCACGATTCAGGTTATCCCGCATATCACCAACGAGATCAAGCGCCGCATCGCGTTGGTCGGTGAACGGAGTGGGGCCGAGGTGGTGATCGTCGAGGTCGGGGGCACGGTCGGCGACATCGAGGGGTTGCCCTTCCTGGAGGCGTTGCGTCAGATGCGCCGGGACACAGGGCCGAAAAACACGCTTTACGTCCACGTCACGTTCCTGCCTCACGTCGGCGCCACCGGGGAGTTGAAAACCAAGCCCACGCAGCACAGCGTGCGCGAACTGCGCTCCATCGGCATCCAGCCCGATGTCATCATCGCCCGCGCCGACTACCCGGTGGACGACGTGCTATGTGATAAGATCGCGCTTTTCTGCGACGTCGAGCGACGGGCCGTCGTCCCGCTGGTGACTACGCCGTTACTGTACGAGATACCGCTGGTTCTGGAGGAAGCCGGGCTGGGCGACTTCATCGTCGAGCGGCTGGGCTTGCATGTGGGCTCCCCCGATCTGAACGAATGGCGAGAACTCGTGAATCAGATTCGCACTCCCAAGCCATCGTTGCCTATTGCCGTCGTCGGCAAATATGTTGAGCTCCACGACGCTTACATCAGCGTGCGTGAGGCGCTGTGTCATGCAGCCCTGACGCGTGGGTGGGATGTTGATGTGCACTATATCAGCTCCGAAGCATTGGAGCGCGGCCGGGGCTGGGACGAACTGAAGAAGGTGGCCGGTGTCGTCGTGCCAGGTGGCTTTGGCGAGCGGGGCATTGAGGGTAAGATCGCCACAGCGCGTTGGGCGCGCGAAACTGGCGCTCCTTACCTGGGGCTGTGCCTGGGCCTGCAGGTGATGATCGTCGAACTGGCCCGCTATGCCCTGGGCAGCGAGGAGCCAAACAGCACCGAATTCAACCCCCACACCAAGTATCCCGTGATTGATCTGATGCCTGAGCAGCGGACGATCGCGGATATGGGTGGCACGATGCGACTGGGCCTGTACCCCTGTCATCTGGTGCCCGGGACAAAAGCTGGTGAAGCCTACGGCGTACCGGAGGTCCAGGAGCGGCACCGCCATCGCTTTGAGGTAAACAACGCCTACCGCGACCTGCTGAGCGAGGCGGGGCTCGTGTTCAGCGGGCTTTCGCCCGACAGGCGGCTGGTCGAGATCACCGAGCTGGCCGATCACCCCTTTATGCTGGGCAGTCAGTTCCACCCTGAGTTCAAGTCTCGTCCCACTCGGCCTCACCCTCTTTTCAAGGCTTTCATCGCCGCGGCTATTGCCACATACGAGAGCGCACGTGAGGAATGAATGATGAACTTCGATACAGTCTTCCGATCCCGACGCAGCAACATGCTGGCAACTCAGGGCATGGTAGCGACAAGCCAGCCCCTTGCCGCTCAAGCGGGCCTGGATATCCTGAAGGCTGGCGGCAACGCTGCTGACGCTGCCGTCGCCACTGCCGCTATGCTGAACGTGGTGGAGCCCATCTCGACCGGCATTGGTGGCGACTGTTTTGCCCTCTATTGGGATGCCCGTACCAAGAAAGTCACGGCGTTGAATGGTTCTGGTCGAGCGCCGGCCGCCGCTTCGATTGACGAACTACGCCGTTTGGGCTATACCCGTATGCCTACCTACACCGGTCACGCCGTCAATGTGCCAGGTGCCGTGGCCGGCTGGAGCGACCTGCTGGAGCGGCACGGTCGCATGTCCCTGGCCGACGTATTGCAGCCGGCCATCTGGACAGCAGAAAGGGGCTTTCCGGTTACAGAGCTGATTGCCACCGGGTGGGCAAGTCAGGTGAAAAAGCTGCTGCGCGCGCCCGAGTGGGGGAGTGGCGACGCGCCCGTAGATGGAGAGACGGCCAACGGCCCCGAGCAACCCAGCGGCAATGAGTTGCTGATTGATGGCCGGGCACCCCGTGCTGGAGAGCTGATGCGCATCCCTACACTGGCCGAGACGATGCGCCGCATCGCCGCTGAAGGGAAGGATGCTATCTACCGGGGAGAGTTCGCCCGCCAGCTCAGTGAGCACGTGCAGCGTTACGGTGGCTGGATCACGGCGGACGACATGGCCGCCCACATCAGCACCTGGGAGAAGCCCATCACCGCCGACTACCGAGGTTTTACGCTCTTCGAGTGCCCGCCCAATGGCCAGGGCCTGGCAGCGATCCTCGCCGTCAATCTGGCCGCTGGTTTCGACTTGGCGGCAATGGACGAAGCCAGGCGGTTGCATACGATGATCGAGTGCATGCGCCTGGCCTTTGCCGATGCTCAGCGGTGGGTTTGCGATCACCACGTGGTAGAGATTCCCCTGGCGGAGCTGTGCAGCATCGAGTATGCAGAGTGCCGGCGCAAGCGCATCGATCTACAGCAAGCAGCCCAGCGGGTGCCCTTTGGCGACCCCAGGGCTGGTTTCGACACCATCTACCTGAGTGCTGTGGACCGCGAGGGCAACGCCTGCAGCTTCATCGGCAGCCTCTACATGGGCACCGGCACGGGCCTGGTCGTGCCAGGCACAGGTGTCAGCCTGCAGAACCGGGCGGCGCTTTTCGTCCTGGACCCAGATCACCCCAACGCTTTGGCCCCGAACAAACGCCCGTACCACACGATCATTCCAGCTATGACGACGAAAGACGGGGAACTGCACGCTTCGTTTGGCGTCATGGGGGGCTACATGCAGCCTCAGGGTCACTTTCAGATATTGGCGAACCTGGTGGACCTGGGGTTGGCCCCTCAACAGGCGTTGGACATGCCCCGTTGGCGACTGGCGGTGGAGGGCGGTGGACTGGGAGCCCAACAACCCGGGGGCCTGGTGCTGATGGAGGAAGGCTGGAGCTTTGCCACGATGGCTGAGTTGACCCGACGAGGTCATCGCCTGGCACCGGTGGATGGCTTTGAGCGAGCCCGATTGGGGGGCGGCCAGATTATCTTGCGGAACCCAGAAACCGGCGTCCTCACTGGCGGCAGCGACCCGCGCAAGGACGGTTGCGCGGTCGGATATTGACAACCGGAGTTTACTTGTCAAAAGCACGCCTTTGTGTTATGATACCGCCCGTTGCGCGCCCATAGACAGGCTTTCCGCTCCTGGCATTGGGTCCGGGGGCTAATCCCGTGGAAAGGAGATGACCGTCTGTGCGCAGTTATGAGTTAGTGTTCATCGTTCACCCAGAAGTGGACGGAGACGACCTGACCGCCGTCATTGATAGAGTCAAAGATCTGGTTCAACGCGATGGCGGTAAGGTCATGCATATTGAGCCCTGGGGGCTACGTCGGCTGGCCTATCCCATTCAAGAACAGTGGGAAGGCCAGTATGTGTTGATGCGGCTGGAGTTAGAGCCCCAAGGTGTGGCTGCATTGGAGCATGGCATTGGGCTGACTGAGCAGGTGATTCGTCACCTGATTGTGCGCGTTGAAGAGGATGCCAAGGCGGCCAAGCCAGCCGAGAGTGACGTGGCAACTGAATTGGCCGGGGATGTCGAGGCAGCCCAATCAGCCGCTGAGTTACGTGAGACTCGCGGTTGGGAGGGGGCGAGATCACCATGACAAGGGGCCTGAACAAGGTGATGGTCATTGGCAATGTGGGGCGTGACCCTGAGATGCGTTACATGCCGAGTGGGAAGCCAGTGACGTCCTTCAGCGTCGCCACCTCACGTAGTTGGACGAACTCGGAAGGCGAGCACCGCGAGGAGACCGAGTGGTTCAACGTGGTGGCATGGGGCAATCTGGCCGAGATTTGCAAGCACTATCTCCGCAAAGGGCAGCAGGTGTACGTTGAGGGGCGCTTGCAGACGCGCGGCTGGGAAGACAATGAGGGAAAGAAGCGCTTCCGCACCGAGTTAGTGGCTAAGGAAATGATCTTGCTGGGTGGCCGCCGCAGTGCCTTGAGGGGCGCAGGGGCCTCTGACGAAGATGAGGGTGAGTTCCCTCTCTAGTTGGTGAGGCAGGGAGGTGGATCGTTGGCAGATTATCCCTTAGAATATGACGATGAGGATACGTATACAACGTCCTCGACGCAAGGACGACGGCAGCGAGCGTCGCGGAACCGTCAGCGCCGCCGGCGCCAGTTTGTTAAGCGTCGCAAGGTATGCGTTTTCTGCAGGGACAAGGTCGACTATATCAACTACAAGCAAGCCGATATGTTGCGATCCTTCTTGACCGACCGCGGCAAGATCCGGCCACGGCGGCGGACAGGAACGTGTGCCAAGCATCAGCGTCAATTGTCGCTGGCGATTAAGCGTGCCCGTCATCTGGCGTTGTTGCCGTTCGTGGTGAAGCCTGGGCGAGCCAGCCGTTAGCGATTAGCGGCTGCAGTGAGACAAGGGAATGGCAAAGAAGGCTAAGAAGCGTGCGCGTGCACCCAAGGAATTGACCCGCAAGCAGCTTTCCCGCCTGGAGCGAGAAAGGCGTATGGAGAGGTGGCTCATTGTGGGTGTGGCCTTCGTGGGGATTGCGATTGTAGGCATCTTAGGCTATGGTCTTGTCGCCGAAAAGGTCATCAAGGCTCGTGAACCGGTTGCCGTCGTAGGTGGTACTCCTATCACGGTGGCCGAGTTTCAGGCTCGGGTGCGCTTCGTACGGATGCGGATGCAGATTGAGCGCCAGAATTGGCTCGTGCAGCAGCAGTCTCTCAATATGACGAATCCGAACGCGGACTTCTACCTGGAATATATCCAGGGAAAGATCCACGATGTGGAGAACCAGTTGTCGTCGGCGAATGCTTTGGTCATTGGCGAGCAAGTTCTCGACCAATTAGTTCTGGAGGAGTTGGTGCGCCAGGAGGCAGAGCGCCGCGATATCACGGTGACACCGGAGGAACTGCAGCAGGAGATCGAGCGATACTTCGGGTATGATCGGAACCCGTCTACCCCCGCACCTGCATCCGTTGCTACATCCCCGCCCGCTACATTCCCTTTGACACCGACAGAGGTGCTCACTCCTACACCGACAGTCGCCCCGCTTCCAACACCAACCCCGATAAGTGAGGCGGACTTCCGCCAACGGTACAATGATTCACTGAAGTCCTGGAAATCGCTGGGCGTCTCGGAGCGGCAGTACCGTTCCTGGATCGAGGCATTGCTGTTGCTGGAGGAGTTGCAGGGGCAGATAGGGGCAGAGGTCCCCGACACCGCCGATCAATTCAAAGTGCGCTACCTGCGCGTGGATAGTGAAGAGCGGGCCAACGAACTGGCTGCCCGGTTGGACAATGGTGAGGACTTCCAGGCATTGTCAGAAGAACTGAGGGAAGATGATGAAGTTACCGGATTCGGCACCGAGTTGGGTTGGTATCCTCAGAGTGTATTGGAAGAACGAATAGGCGCGGAGTTAGCCAAGCTGGCGTTCAACCTGGAAGTGGGAGAGCATAGTCAGCCGGTGTTGAGCGAGGATGGCACGCAGTATACTATCATCGAGGTAGTAGGCCACGAGGTGCATGAACTAGCCTCCTACATACTCGAGCAGATGAAGGACGAGGCTTTCCAGAAGTGGGTGGAGGCCCAGAAGCAAGTTACGCCCATCGAATACCCTCCGGTGAAGACAGATTGCCGGGGGGATACCCCGTGGTATAAGGATGAGTGTAGACGCTCGTGGCGTGATCGTGATCCGACAGTTTGCCGGTGGGCGCTCTTTTGGCCGTGCGCAGGTTCGTGGCGCGACCGCGTGCCGATGGAACCTTGATTTATGGACTCGCGGCCCGCAGCAAGCAACCCGGTTTCTATCAGAAGCCGGGTTGTTGCTTTAGTCTATGTGTCGCCTGGCCTCGATCACGGCACGTGGCCGCGCGTCGCTTCAAATCGCTGTCGTGCCTCATCGGCCCGCCGTTGATATTCCACGGCCCGTTCTGTGTCGTTGAGCCGCAGATAGGCCTCGGCCAGCGCACCATACATCGTAGCCAGCCGATTGTCAATACCTGGCGTTCCAGCCAGCGCCGCCACGTCTGGTTCGTAGCGCAGCACGAGCACATCGTCTCGAGTCTGCTGGCCAAGCTCAAGCAGATGGGTCAGCGCCCGTGCTTCATAGTAGCGGTTGCCGTTGCGCCGCATGATCGCTATACTCGACTCAAACGCATTCTGCGCTTGGGCCACATCCCCTTTCGCCTGCCATGCCATCCCCAGCCAGTCGTCCGTGAATCCGACTCCAAACTCGTCGCCCATAGCCTCCAGCGATTGGCGAGCCTCTTTGAGAGTGGCGATGGCGAGCTCATGATCGCCCAGTGCAGTGTAGGCTTTGCCCATACTCCGAAGGGTGCGAGCTACACGGTATTGGTCGCCGAGGCTGCGTCTGACTTTTAAAGAGAGGGAGAAGTGGCGGAGGGCTTCGCGGGGGTTGTTCTGCGCGAGTGCGATCGCACCCATGCTGTGCAGCAAGCGCCCGATTTCGTAATCGTCGTTCACCTGGCGCTGAATTGCGAGGCTCTCTTGGTAACATTTCGTAGCCTCCGACCATCTGGTTTGGTGGCGATATACATCGCCGAGGTTCCGCAGGGTCTGCCCAATGCCGTGCTGGTCGCCTGATTTGCGCCGATGGGCAAGACAGTTGTGGTAGCATTCCTCGGCGTCGGACCAATGCCCTTGCACTCGATGGATATCGCCAAGCAGGTTGAGCGCGTAGGCCATCTCGTATTGCCGATCCAACTTCTCCCACATTGCCAGGCTTGCCTCGGCAGACGATTGGGCTTCCCCCCAATTTCCCTGCAAACGATACGCATTCGCCAGATGGAGCAGTGTTTGCGCCTCGCCCACTACCTCGCCGGACTTGCGCCAGACCGCTAGTGCTTTCTGACAGCGACTCACTGCGGTGTCCCACTGACCTAACTGCGCCGCCGTTCGCCCCCACTCGACGAGGGCCACCGTCCGAAAGACCAAATCGGCGGTCGCTGCGCTCGCCAATTGCTCGTAGATTGCTTCTGCCTTCTTCCACTGGTTCTGCATGAATAGAACCTTGCCTTCGTAAAACTTCACCCATCTCGTTTGCTCCGGCGAGAGTGTCGCCTGTCTGATCTCGGCCAGCAGTGCAGTACATAAACCCAGCCGATACACTCGCTCGGCTTCGCCATATACTCTTGCGAAAAAATCGAAACCTTCGTCAGGCGCGGCAGCCAGGAGATGATAGAGCTTTTCGATCAGGTACACTTCCCATCGGTCTGGCCGTCGTTGAGACAGTCGCTGGGTGTAGAAATCGGCGGCACGGCGATTGGCTTCGGCAAACCGGTCGGGAGCATAATGGCGAAACTGCTCGCGCAGCATATCGCGAACGACATCGTGCAAGCCAGCGCGTCCCTCGTAGGTCTGCACAAAGGAAAGTCCGCGTAGTTCTCGGTATAGCTCTACAGCCTCGTCGCGCTGCAGCATAAAAGCCAGAACGTCTTCGTCAAATGTCCGCAGCACGGCGCAGGCCTCCAGTGTGGCGCGTAGATCCTTTTGTGTTTCGCACCCGACAATGCGGTCTATCAACAGGTCAATAGCGTCAAAGCGTGCATTGGTCAGCAAGCCATCTGTCGCCAGTATCGTCCTGCGGTCGTTGAGATCGGCAAGCGTCGCCACACCAAGCGGGATGCCGCCAGTGAATGTGGAAATGCCGCTGATCAACTTGTCGTCACACATCCCGCGCTTACGCAAATACGTTTCTACGTCGGCGGGGGTAAAAGGGGTGAGGGGCAGTTCGCGGATAAGCGGCCGCCACTGCTCCCACTCTGAGCCAAGTGACTCGCGCCCGGAGAGGACGACTAGCACATTCTCCGGCAGTTGATTTGCCACGTGATCAGCAAGCCACGGTGATAGGTCGGCCATACGCTCGAACGAGTCGAAGACCAACACTGTGCGCTCTCGGTCGGCCAGTTCTTTGAGCGAGTGCGCAAACTGTTGCGTGAGAGCATCTACGGCGTTAAGATAGAAGTCGGTCTCCTCTTTGGTCAGCACTTGGTGGAGCAGTTTGAGGGCGGCCTCAACGCTTTCAGGGCCTACCATTTGTATGGCCAGGCTGCTGAGGGGATGCACCTGGCTGACAAGAGTGATGCCTTTGGTGGCTAGCTGGATGATCTGATCAGGTACGTCAGATGATTTTTGGAGTTTACCCTGAATGTTGAGATACTTTCGCAGAGCCCGCTCGAACTCGGTGAATTCACCCCACACGCGGAGCTGGCTCTGAAATGCTGCAAGGATTTCAATAGCCGTTCGGGGTATGCGCGCGTCTGCCAGGGCCAACGGTACGCCGCGAGCACTGCATCGGCGCGCAAGGGCTTGTACAAGCGACGATTTGCCAACGCCCCCAATGCCCGATATGTGTAGAAAGTTATATGGGAGCGAGGGGGTATTTAGCAAACGTTCCATCTCGTTGAGTTCAAATTCACGGTTGGTGAACAAGGCCGCCTGGCGTTGTTCCAATTTGTCACGCAGTGTCATTTTTGCCTCCGTCAAGGAAGGGTATCTTCTCAATGACAGGAGTTACGCGGTTCGCTGGTCGAGTAGGCCCTTCAGGTCGAGTAGCGAAGCGTATCGAGACCCAGGGCCGTATCGAGACCAAGAACCGCGCCAGACCGGGCTTCGATACGGCCTTCGGCCTACTCAGCCGGCGGTTTGGCCCTCAACTGCGTAAGTCCTGTCAATGATCTGGGGTAGGGGTCGGTCTTGCGCCCTTCGGGCTGAGGCTTCGACTGAGCTCAGCCGAAGCGCCTCAGGACGAAGCCTGTCCGCAAGGGCGACCGCAGCGTGGCTGATTATGCCACCAAGAAGCCAGTTTGTCCAGTGCTGGCAGCCCGGCGACAGGTTGCCTGCTCAGGCCTTCACGGGGGTCTGAAGTTTGGGTCGGTCCTCTCGGAATCGTCTGAGCTTGATTTCAGTATAGTGCCCCTGGCGGGTTTGTCAATACCTACATGGTGGGATATAGTTGTGTATGAGGACTCACCAGAGGAGATGCTATGCGCGTCATCGCGGGCAAGGCCAAGGGCCATCGGCTGAGATCGGTGCCTGGGGGAGGGACACGGCCCATCACGGATCGGGCCAAGACGGCGCTTTTCAGCATCATCGGCAACGATGTGATCGGTTGCCGTTTCTTGGATCTCTTTGCCGGTACCGGGCAGGTCGGGATTGAGGCGTTGAGCCGGGGGGCGGCGGAGGCCGTCTTTGTGGAGCGGGCGGGGCCTGCGCTGCGCACGATTCGTGTGAATCTGGCTCGCACGCGACTGGAGGCTGGGGCACGGGTGGTGCGGGCCGACGTGCTTGGTTTCCTGGCCTCTACAGCGGAGCCGTATGACTACGTCTATATCGCGCCACCGCAATACAGGGGTTTGTGGGTCAGCACGCTGCGGGCGCTGGATGCCAGCCCAGGCTGGCTGGCCGACGATGGCTGGGCCATCGCGCAGATTCACCCGCGAGAGTACGAGGGACTGGTGTTGGAGCATCTGGCGCTCTTTGACCAGCGCACTTATGGCAGCGTAATGCTCTGTTTCTACAGCGTGGGGAGTGAGGCGTGATCGTGCCTCGGTCTGGTCACGGGCAATGGACGGGTAGGGGCACGATGCCGTCCGGATATCCGGTCGCCAGCCAGCGCTCCCCGGTCGCTAACTCCCATATTCCCAGTCTGACGGTGTACTCTCCGACCGGTACAGGCTCGAAGTGGCGCACGTCACGCACGACCTGGCCGGGTTCCCATAGCCAGAAGGGGAGCATCCCCAGCAACGGGTAGCCATCGGCCTGTGCAACCAGCACGCCATCTGGGTCGACCAGGTGGACGAAGACAGTTGCGTCCGTCTCGATGTCCGCCTCGGCCCGCCAGTATGTGGTGAGGTGTACCTGTCCATCCTCGTCGCAGATGCAGATCGCATCCAGCAGGGCCACCCGGTCCCGGAAGCGGGCCAGCGGCTCGCCCGGCGGGATGGCCTCGACTACCTCTCCGGCACCGGCCTCGACCAGGTGGATGTGTTCAGGCCCGTAATGCGTCAGATACACGGCGCGAGCTTGGCGAACGGCGATCGCCAGTTCCTCCCAGCCAGCCGAGCGGCCGAAGAGACGATAGGTGTAGCCCGGCGGCGCATCCATGGCTACGATGCCAAAGGCGACCGCCTCGGCCGCGTCGTGGATGCCGGTGTGGACGTAGACGAGATCCTCGGCGGTGACGAGCGGAGGCAGAGGCGTAACGCCCTCCAGGCCCAGCGGATAGATGCGGCTATCGGGCGTGAGTCGCATAGGGAGGTTAACCAGCAGCACGGGCTGCACGCGCCTGGCAGCCTCCGTTGCATCCTGGATGCTCTCGCCAGCCATTCGGTACAGCGCCATGCCATTCCGTATGAAGGCTGTGGCCGGCGCGCAGACCAGTACCAGCAGTACCGCAGCCGTGAGTTGGCCCTTGTAGCCGGGCACCTGCTTCAGCCACCCGGTCAGCGTGGCCGCCCACAGGAGTGAGACGCCGACCGCGGCCACGTAAAGAAAGCGCGGCGACTCATCTATCCCTTTCCTCGTGACCAGCGGCGGCAGGGCAGCAAAGGCAAACCATCCGAGGCTCAGTATCAGGCTGGTGCGCTGCCCCCCCCGCAACCCACTCCAGATCAGCAGGGCCAGGGTGGGGAGAGCCACCAGCCAGAGTGCCAGGAGTGGGTCGAGACCAGTCCACGCAGACGCGAGCTGGCCCACTGGGGCGGTGGGGAAGACCAAGCCCTGGGTCAAGAAACCGGCATTGCGGTACAGGTCGGTTGGCGTCAGCAGATGGACGAAGACGTCCGCCCCCCCTGCCGTATACCGGAGAGCAAGTTCGGCCCCGAGAAGCACCAGGTAGAGCACTGGCCACCAGGAAGGACGGGGCCAGCGGCGACGAAGCCTTCCTGCGACTTCGGCCAGCAGCACCAGTACGGGAGCCAGTATGCCGGTCTCGTGAGCGAGTGGAGCCAGGCCAGCCAGCATCAGTGAGAGTACCAGCCACGACCGGGCCATACTTTTTCGGGCGCGGTCGTAGGCCAGCACCGCGCCGAGCGTCAGCCCGGTGACCAGCGGGTATGAGAAAGAGCTGGCCCAGGGCACAACCTGGCGAGAGAAGGGGAAGATGGCAAACAGGGCACTCGCCACGCAGGCAGGGATGGTGCCCCCCCCTTTCGTCTCCCCCCCCGTGTGGGGGGGGAAAGAAGGGGTGGTAGGTCGTATCCAGGCCGCCGCCAGCAGCCCGGTGAGCCAGGTGGCAACGAAGTGGGCAGCCAGGCTAAGAAAGTGCAGGCCGGGGGGGTGCAGGCCGCCGAAGAGCGAGCCCCAGGCGTGCCAGATGGTGAACCACAGGGGGCGGTAGTAGCTGTAGGGGCTGGGACCAGACCACAGTTCGCGCCACGAGATGGATTCCAGCCAGGGAATCTGGACCAGATCGTCGGAGAATAACGGGAGTATGAGTGCGTCACCGTACAGCAGAGCAGTGAGCAGCAGCGCAACGAGCGCTGAGGCGACGGCTGGGTGGGTCAATGTGCGGGAGGGAAGGCGCAAATGTCTACCTCAAACTGGGCCGGTTCTGTGGCGTCCCAATCACCTCAAGCTGGCACTGACTCGTTGATTTTGACGACCATCTCGTGCTGGCTTTGCTCTTGGAACCTTTCGACGAACATTCATGCCTTGTCCTTATGCACCGCGTCCGACAGGTCGATCACCGTCTGCTCACCAGGTTTGTATTCAAATACCATCATCAACGGTGCCTCTGCGACGTACCCATGAGGGCAAGTTCCTTATCGAGCACTGGATGGGCAGTCTTTCGTTGCTCTCCCGTGGGCGACATTACGTCTCGGTGAAAGAAACCGTGAGCTTCATCGAATCGCACGATTGCTCGCTATGTGCCTTCAATGTGGGCTTCGTACTGAATCACAAAGATTGATTCGACCCGCCCACGTTCAGTCGTGAAATGAACTCGCAAGCGGTCTAACCCTGTTTCGAAGTCTTGTATCCAGAACTTTTCACCCAACGAAGTGTCGAGCCTTTCTTTCGCACGCTGGTGCGGCTGTTATTATATCGAGAAATCCCCTCCGTGCAAGCACTCCCTGGCTGTGCGTCGGGCAATCGTAGCCCGTTCGCCTGGCAATCACAGTTGAGCCTGGTATGGGATGTGCTATAATAGCCGCAGTATGTGTGCGGAACCCCGGGACACCGCCGGGCATCCTGGTTGTGTGGAGCAGGATACGAAATTCGCAGTGGGAGTACCGCGTGAAGCGAACAGCGTGGATCGTATTGGTGTTGGCCGTTGCGCTCTCGTCGTCCTGGATAGGTGAACCTGCTGCTGCCCAGGACACTGGCCCGACGATGCACGTCATGGCCGGCTTCGATGGCTATTGTCGCAGCGGCGATTGGTGTCCCGTGTACGTTGTCCTCTCAAACGAGGGAGTGGACGTCGAGGGGGAGTTACGCGTCGCTATTGGTGGGGGCGTTGGCGCCGAGCCGGACGTGTACGCCAGACAGGTCGTGCTCCCGGCTCACTCGCGCAAGGCCTATTTCCTGTATCTACCGCCTGCTGATTCCTCCTCCTACCATCGGCCGTTGGTGCAATTGCTGGACGGGAATAAGGTGCTCTCGTCGGAGCAGGTCACGGTTTCGTGGTTGGACGAGGGAGACCGGCTCTACGGCGTCACCAGCGGCGATCCCTCGGCGCTCAACTTCCTGAGCGACGTCGCGCCAGCCAGCGGGAGGGCGGCAGTGGCCCACCTGGACCTGGAAACGCTCCCGCCCGACCCGCTGATTTGGGAGGGGCTCGACGTGCTGGTCCTGAACGACGTGGACACGACTGCGCTCGGCGCTGAGCGACGGCAAGCGCTGGAGACGTGGGTGGCCCACGGTGGGCACCTCATCGTGGGCGGCGGTGCCGGGGCCGCCCGCACGGTCGCGGGCGTGGCTGACCCTTCGACAGGTCCTTTGCTTCCGATCACGGTGGGTGGCACACGCTCAGTGGACAATCTGTGGGCACTGGGCGAACGGATGGGCGCGCCCGTCGCCGCAGGCCCCTATGCCGTGGCCGAGGCCGTCTTGCGAGATGGAGAAGTGCTCATCGAGCAGCAGGGCCTTATCTTGCTGGCTCGCCGTACCTGCGGGGCAGGCAAGGTAGATTTCCTGGCCTTCGATGCTGGGCTGAACCCGTTCGCCACTTGGGACGATAACACTCGCCTGTGGGAATTCATCGTCGGTGCCGTGACCGTGGGTGTCCAAGAGTTTGTCGTGCACGATGAGTACCGGGCCCGCGATGCCATCAACGCTATCCCTGGCCTGGAACCCCCATCTACGTTGCAGATTCTGGCCTTCATGCTCGTCTACACACTGCTTATCGGCCCGATCAACTACGTCCTCTTGCGCAAACTGGACCGTCGGGAGCTGGCTTGGTTGACCATCCCGGCGTTGATCGTGGGATTTACGGCGTGTGCCTACCTGACCGGTTTCCAGATTCGCGGCAGCACAGCGATCGTGCACCGACTGGCGGTGGTGCACGTGCCTGTCCTGAGCAGCGTCGAAGGGCCGGAGGGCGCAGAGGTCGGCCGTGTGAGTCAGTTAGTGGGTCTCTTCTCGCCTCGGCGCACCCATTATGACGTGTGGGTGACAGGCGTGGGAGTGCGCGAGATCCCTGGCGATTACTATGGCGGACCGGCTGGACAGTCGCTGCACGTCATCGAGGAGGCGGAGGGCTTGACGGTGGCCGATCTGCGCGTGGACGTAGGGGGCATCCGGCCTTTTCTGACCGAGGGATACGTGGAGGTGCCGGCCGTCGAGGCCGACCTGCGGCTGGGTGTAGACACGATAGGTGGGCTGCGGTTGGAGGGCACGGTACGAAATGGCAATGTACCTCTAAAAGGGGCTCTTCTCATTGTGGGCGCTGATGAACAGCGGTTGGGCGACCTGGAGGCCGGTGAAGAAGCGAACATTGGCCTCTTGCTCCACGGCGGAGGCGGCCTGGTAGCCCCTTCCTCGGCTTACGCCTATAAAGACAACCTCCCGGAGCAAATCCTGGGACCGGGCAACTACTGGGAGGACCCCGCATTGTATCGGCGCTATCAGTTCCTCCAGGCGCTCTTTCCCTACGAGGGGCCTGGCCTGGGGACAGGTGCGCACTTGATTGGCTGGGTGAAAGGCGAGAATCTGCTGCCGGTCGAGGTGGTTGACCGGCCCTTTTCGACGGTCGAAACAGCCCTCTACGTTTACGACCTGCCGGTGTCAGGCGTGGAAACGGGCGCGACGATCACCATTTCGCCGGAACTCATCGAGCGCCAGGTGGAGGAGACCAAGGGCTACGTGGATGTGTGGTCTATGGGCTTTCACATAGATTATGAATCTGAGATTGTACTCCGCTTCACTGTGTGGCCAGGGGTGGCGGTGAGTCGGGTGGATGAACTGGTACTGGATATGTGGGGGAGCAGTTACGGCGACACGACTCACCCACCGACGGTCTCGCTGTGGAACGAGGAGAGCGGCGATTGGGAGGAGCTGGACATTGGCTGGGGACAGCATTCGATTCCCAATGCCGGGGCTTACGTCCTTCCGCCGGGCGACGTGCTTGTGCGGTTGCAGACAGGTGCCGAATGGGGAGCTGAGGTGGAGAGCCTGACGATCATGATCAAGGGACAACGCTGATGGCGACGATGATCGAAATACGGGGACTGACCAAGCGGTATGGCCGACTCACAGCAGTGAAGGAATTGGACCTGACGGTCGAGGAGGGGGCAGTCTTCGGTTTTGTCGGGCCGAACGGGGCGGGCAAGACGACGACGATGCGCGTCCTGGCGACGCTTCTGCGCCCGACGGCGGGGGAAGCGTGGATCGCAGGCCACTCGGTGCTCAGGGAGCGGCGGAACGTGCGGCGGGCCATCGGCTACATGCCCGACTTCTTCGGCGTCTACGGCGATATGAAGGTCTGGGAGTACCTGGATTTCTTTGCCGCCTGCTACGAGATCCCCGCCGAGACGCGGCTCCGGTTGGTGGACGATCTGTTGGAGCTGGTGGACCTGTCTCACCGGCGCGAGGACTACGTGGATGCGCTATCGCGGGGGATGAAGCAACGGCTGTGCCTGGCCCGGGCGCTGGCCCACGATCCCCAGGTGCTGATCCTCGACGAGCCAGCCTCCGGCCTGGACCCACGGGCGCGGGTCGAGATCCGCGAACTCCTGCGCGAGTTGCAGGCGATGGGCAAGACCATTTTCGTCTCCTCCCACATCCTCTCCGAGATCGAGGAGGTTTGCACGCACATCGGCATCATCGAGGCGGGGCAGTTAGTGGCAGCGGGGATGCTGGAGGAGATGCGGCAGCGCATTCGAGTCCAGCGCGTCGTGAGAGTGGGGCTGATGGGGCGGACTGAGGAGGCGCAGGCGTGGCTGGCGGACCGACCGGATGTGGTGGATGTCGAACCGGTGACGGGTAACGGCGAGGGGAATCTACAGATCACGTTTGCGGGGGACAACGAGGCGCTGGCCCGGCTGCTGAGCGAGTTGGTGGCCGCGGGCTTCCCGGTAGTGACGTTCCGCGAGGAGGTGGGCGACCTGGAGGACGTGTTTATGCGGCTGACTAAGGGAGTTGTGTCGTGACACAGAAACCTGGTTTTTCCGACCTCGAATTGGAGAGAGTATGACCAAGAAACCGATCGCACTGCTCACCGGTATCACGGGACAGGACGGTTCCTATCTGGCCGAGTTCCTCTTGGAAAAAGGTTACGAAGTGATTGTCCTGGCACGAAGGTCAACCCATTATCACTATGAGAACATTGACCACCTCGTAGGCAAGATCATCATAGAGTACGGCGATTTGATTGATTCTGACACCATCGAGTGGATCCTTGCCGAATACCAGCCGACCGAGGTGTACAACTTGGCCGCTCAATCTGTGCCTGCCGATAGCTGGCGACAGCCTATCGTGACGGCAGAGATAACCGCGGTAGGCGCCGTTAGAGTTCTTGAGGCATTGAGGAAGTTGAAACCTGATGCCCGCTTTTACCAGGCAACAAGCAGGGAAATATATGGTGGGGTGCAGCAGGAAGTCATTGACGAGACAACACCATTCTTGCCGAACAACCCTTATGGTGTGGCAAAGCTGTATGCCCACCTAATGGCCAGGACGTATCGTCAGTCCTATGATATGTTCACCTGCGGCGGTATTCTGTTTAACCATGAGAGCCCTCGAAGGAGCCTGCACTTTGTGACCCGAAAAGTCACGATGGCCGTGGCCTGCATCTACCTAGATGTCAAGGATCCGCCGGTGAATGAATTGGGGGAACCCCTTGTTGTGGATGGTAAATTGAAACTTGGCAATCTTGACGCTGTCAGAGACTGGGGGTACGCCAAAGAGTATGTCGAGGCGATGTGGTTGATGCTTCAGCAAGAGGACCCCCAGGATTATGTCATTGCCACCAACACGGCTTATACGATCCGAGACTTGTGCGAGGTTGCTTTTTCTCACGTAGGGCTGGATTGGCGCGAGCACGTCGAGAGCGATGCGCGTTTCATACGCCCCACTGAGATCGCGGCTTCGCGGGGAGATTACTCGAAGGCTAAAGCGGAACTGGGGTGGAAACCGCGCATGCAGTTCAAGGAGCTAATCCTGTTTTTCGCACCCCTGGAAATCGTAACAGTGATTGTACAGATCATAG
>JBHIET010000074.1:0-16859 GCA_046760785.1 Anaerolineae bacterium
CTTAGCAGAGGTGGCCCCATCTTGCAAGTCAGCCTAAATTTGCCAGAGTCCAGTAAGATGAATCTCGCCCGGAACCTCCCCAAATTGAAGTATGCCCGCGTAGTTTCTGGACAGAATAGGTCATTCATGGTATATTGTCGCTCGCCTTTCAGGGATTGGGAACAAGTGTGTTCGATAGCTAGCAATACACCTTGCTCCTGGTGGGGGTGCGAAACCGATCATCCCACTTGGGACATATATCAGCGGCAGGGACAATCAGATGGTCATTCTTGGATTACGCTCGAAGCACGATGCGTCTGCTGCGTTGGTCATTGACGCCGAATTGGTGGCTGCGGCTGCCGAGGAACGGTTCAGTCGGCGGAAGCACCACTTTGGATTTCCCCGCCACGCAGTAAGCTATGTGCTGGCAGAGGCCGGCCTTAAGCCACATCAGGTGGACGTTATCGCCCGCGATGGAATATCAGTGTCTAAGACGTTGAGTCGGCTCATTCGCCAGCCGCGGTATGCCTGGACCCCACGCCTGTACCGTGACGTGCTGGACAAAACACTGGATCGCTACGTCCGTCGAAAGGTGGATATCAAGAAGGGAGAAGAGACCTATTTGCAAGAGATGGGCTTTGCCCCCAACTGGTTCTACGTCGAGCACCACCTGGGCCACGCTGCATACGCCTACTACACATCAGGGCTGAAGAATGCCACTGTAGTTGTGCTCGACGGCCGGGGGCATTACTTGGGAGGTGGCGTCTACGTCGGACGTGATGGTCGCCTGGAGTGTATATCGGAGATCATCGCCGAGGGAGGGTCACTGGGACTCTTTTACTCCGCTATTACGGATGCCCTGGGGTTCCAAGTGGGCGACGGTGAAGGTAAGACGATGGGGCTAGCCTGCTATGGAGATCCTCAAGTCGCATTGGTGGATCTCGAACCATTTGCCCCGAGGGTCGTTGGGCTCAAGACGCTCAAGCACAAGGAGTGGGAACTGGATTCAACAGTGGTTGATAACCGGCTCTATGGACACTATCGGGAGAGTGCGTTACTGCGCCTACTCATAGATGAGCATGGAGATGCCAGCGTTGCCGCAGCCGCCCAGGCCATCCTGGAGCGGGAACTGACGCGGCTCATACGCAACGCAGTTGCGGAGACAGGGGTTCGGGACCTGGTGGGCGGTGGTGGCGTCTTTCTCAACGTCAAGGCTAGCAAAGTCCTGATGGATGAAAATGTCGTGGATTCGATCTACGTACCGCCGGGACCGGGTGATGTGGGGCTGGCGGCGGGATATGCGCTGGCGACTTACGACCGGTACAATGCCGCGCAGTCTCCCGCGCCTATCAAATCGGCTTACCTGGGGCCTGCTTTCACCGACGAGGAGATTCTCCAAGAGCTGCGACGATATGATGATATCTCCTACGAACAACTGACGTTAGAAAACGTGCCCTTGGCCACGGCAAAGCTGGTCGCTGACGGTCAGGTGGTGGGCTGGTTTCAGGGGCGGATGGAGTGGGGGCCGCGTGCCCTGGGCAATCGTAGCGTGTTGGCTGACCCTCGTGACCCCAACATGCGTGACCGTATTAACGAACGTCTCAAGAAACGTGACTGGTTCATGCCGTTCGCGCCCAGTGTGCTGAAAGAGTATTGCGACGAGTGCTTCGCCAACTATCATCCATCGCCGTACATGAATCTTGCGTTTAGGGTGCGTCCACCTTATGATAAGCTTGTCCCCGCGGTGATGCACGTAGACAAGACCGCACGCCCGCAGGAGGTCGAGCGCGAGATTAACCCGCTTTACTACGAGACTCTCGAGGCGTTCCGTCAGTTGACGGGAATCCCTTTGGTGCTGAATACCAGCTTCAATAGACATGGGCTTCCCATCGTCTGTACCCCCAAGGATGCCGTGGATCACTTGCGTTGGGGTTGTATCGACGTGTTGGTGATCGGAACGTTCCTGGTACGGCGGATAGGACCCGTAGTGCCATTCTCATCGGAGGGGAAAGACCAAAGTGTTCCCTGACCGTATACCCGAAAGCGAACTCGCTGAGCCACCGGAATCTTTGGTCAGCGGGAGAATCTTCAAAAACAGCAATCAGGCATAGCCCCACACACATGGCGCGACTACATCGCGCTGTTCGCGGCAGGCGACGAAATCGTGTGGGTATGCGGCCAGTGTATCGGGGAGGGGGGCAGCGTCGGGCCAGAGACATGGAGAGTGGCGCGGATGCGGCTTGAGCGCGTCTCTCTCGTGTACAACGATCCACACATTGAGGAGGTAGTATGCTAAACAACAGAGGTATGCTAAGCGACAGAGCACGTGGCATCCTGTTCTGGCTCACCATCAGCATGATTGTACTGGTCGCCATTGTGGCGATCATCGCCATCGTGCGGGCCTGCAGTGGAATCCTGTCACGAGAGAAATCCGCTCTGGCGATCAGCCCCGGCGAGATCAGCCTGTGCACCGGTGAGCAACACCAGTTTGCCGTTGTGGACGACGTGGAGGTCACGTGGGAAGCCACAGGAGGTACTATTGACGAAAGCGGCCTCTTCAGCGCCAGCGACGTCCCTGGCGACTACACAGTCACGGCGACTGGAACGGCTACACGCCAGACGGCCGAGGCTACCGTGCACGTCGTCGCCTGTACCTCGCCACCCACGCCCGTACTACCGTCCCCCACCCCCACCCCAACTGCCACACCGACACCGGAGGCCATCGCCACCCCACCCGCCGATCCCCAGGGCGATGTGGGCACCTATGAGAGCGGAGCGCCGGTCGAGGGAATTCCTGCAGGTATGGATATCAGCGCTGCCAGCGTGGGACCCGACCTGCAGGTGGTGCTTCAGCCCACCGAAGGGGTGCCAGCAGAACTGGCCGGTTGGGCTGCCGAAGAAGATACACTGCTGTGGATCACGCTCCACGAGCCGATTCCCAACCCACCAGCGGTGTATATGAACTGGCTTTTCGCGCTGGATGTGGACGGGAACACAGCCACGGGTCGCCCGGCAGGCAGCCGCCGCATCAACCCCGATCTGGGAGACGAGGCCGTGATCGGCGTCACCTACGACCCCGCCACAGGCTCCTATGAACCCTACTTCCTCGTCTGGGACGCAGCACAAGGGCAGTGGGTGCCCGGACCCGATGGAATACGCCACTACTTGAGCGATTCGCGCACGCTGGTTGCGCTGGCCCTGCCGCTGGAAACACTCACGCAGGCGGTGGCACAGACATCTAGCGTGACACTCCTACCTGAGGCAGTGAAAGGCCGGGCAGCGGTGGATTCTTACGCGGGGGAGCAACGGGTCATAGACTTCTACCCTGACCTGCCATAGAGGAGCGAAGCGATGTGTGGGGCAGACTGAACAATCTGCCGTCGTTTCGCGCCGAGAACGAGCCTACGGCATAGTCAGGACTTCGGCGATCCGCTCCAGCGCCCAGTCCAGTTCCTGTTTCGTGATGACCAGCGGCGGCGCCAAGCGGATGACCGTCTCGTGGGTCTCCTTGCAAAGAAGCCCCCTGTCCTTCAACGCCTCGCAGAAGCGGCGAGCTCCCCCAGCCTCCGGCTTGAGCACAATGCCGACGAAGAGCCCCTTGCCCCGGTACAACGCCACGTGGGGACTGTGGATCTCCTGCAAGCGCGCCATCAAGTAATCCCCCAGTTCGGTGGCGCGCTCGCACAGATTCTCCTCCACGATGACCTTGAGCGCTTCCCGCGCCACGGCACAGGCCAGCGGGTTACCTCCGAACGTCGAGCCATGGTCGCCCGGCTCGAAGACACCCAGCACATCTCGCGCGGCCAGCACTGCTGAGACCGGATACATACCACCTGAGAGCGCCTTGCCCAGCGTCACCACATCCGGCCGGACATCCTCGTGTTCGCAGGCCAGCAGTTTTCCGGTGCGCCCAAGCCCACTCTGGATCTCGTCAGCGATCATCAGCACATTATGATCGGTGCAGATCTCGCGCGCCCGCCGGACGTATCCCTGCGGTGGGATGACTACGCCCCCTTCCCCCTGAATAGGTTCAAAGAGAAAGGCCACCGTGTTGGGTGTGATGGCCCGCTCCAGCGCATCGGCATCACCGTAGGGGATCAGTTTGAAGCCGGGTGTGAAAGGGCCGAAGCCATCACGGTACTGCTCATTCGGCGAGAACGTGATGATGGTGATCGTGCGTCCGTGGAAGTTGCCGGTGCAGGTGATGATCTCGGCCTGATCATCCGCCACGCCCTTGACCGTATAGCCCCACTTGCGGGCCGCCTTGAGCGCTGTCTCCACCGCCTCCGCACCGGAGTTCATCGGCAACATCATCTCGTAGCCGGTCAACTCGCACAATTCCTGCGCCAGCAGCGGAAGTTGATCGTTGCGAAACGCCCGCGAGGTCAGTGCCAGCCGCGGGGCCTGCTCGACCATCACCCGCACGATGCGCGGGTGACAGTGGCCCTGGTTGACCGCCGAGTAGGCCGAGAGGCAGTCCAGATACTTGCGCCCCTCTACGTCCCACACCCAGACCCCCTCCGCCCGTGTGATGACGACATCCAGAGGTCTGTAATTGTGAGCGTTGTACTGATCTTCCAGTGCGATGTAATCCTGTGTTCTCAGTGTGTGCATCTTCGACTCCTTACATATTCGTCAAAACAAGAATGGTATGAACATCTTGGTTGTCTTCATATACGCGGCATAGTCAGCACCAAACTTGCGGAGATTCTCCACTTCTTCAACCCTGGCGGTAGCTACCAAGAAGGTTGAGGACGCCACGACAAGAATGCCACTGAGAAGTGAAGGGTCCTTGAAAAACACTCCCCACCCAAACAGGAGCAGTGAACTATAGAGAGGGTGACGGATGTACTTGTATGCACCGCGCACCACCAGAGCGGTGGTATTCTCAATCCCGTCATTCGGTCTTCCGATCATACGAAGCAGATGGAATCCATGCACCACCAGGATAAGTGAGGACAGCAGCAGCAGCCACGAAATGATTTGAAGAACAGAGAAAGGATCACTGAACCAACGCTCCAGGTTTAGCAGGGTCAAGGCCAGGATGGACTCAAACGCGAAGAATCGGAAGAAGCCGTGAGAGCGCGGATCGCGCAAGGAGGTCCACGACACAAAGATGATTCCCACAGACATGACGGCGAAAATGATTAGTTTGAACATAATTGTAGTTCAACTCCCCTGCCGTCCGCCTCGCTTTACCCCGGAACTGAGGGACAGCAATCTGTCAGTGCCGTAGGGAGTCAGCCCCACTCGCCGTTCAAAACCCCTACGTTCCTTCGGAATGCAGCTTTCATAATCTGCTTTCTCCTTGCGTAGATGTAGGACGGACCAGGAGCACAGGGCTGTGAGTCCCCTGCAGTATCTTACCCGCTACATTTCCATATACCCACCGGCTCATGCCAGAAAACCCGTGAGTGGTCATGCCGATCAAGTCCGCCTCGACTTCGGCAGCGTAGGCCAGGATCTCATCGGCTGGCGAGCCCTGATGGATGGCGATGTGCACCGCTGCCCCCCGCTCGCGCAGTACAGCGGCCACACTCCGGAGGTAGGATTGCAATTGGATTTCGGCGTGGTGAAGCGCGGTCGTCGCGAGCCGCAGTCCGGGGGGATAGCTCGTCAGTAGTGCCACCGTGCGATCCCCCAGCCCGGTCGTCAGAACCGAGACGAGGAAAACGTGTGTTACCCCCCTCGGTCCCCCCTCCAGGCGGGAGGTCTGAGGAGGGCGGATGAGCGCTTTCACGTAGGGCAACACCTGCTCCGCCAATTCGGAACCGTCGAGCGGCACCAAGATGCGTTGATACGTGGTTTGGAGGGGTGCGATGACCGTATCCCTGCTCCTGACCCGCACCAGCAGCACAGGGCACGCAGCACGGCGCAGCACCCGGTCGGCCACGCTGCCGAAGACCCAACGGCTGAGGCCAGAACGACCGTGCGTGGACATCGCGACCAGGTCTGCCCCCACTTCGCTGGCAAAGTCGAGGATATCGCCGGCCGGCCGGCCAAAGCGCACACCAACCTGCACGTCGGCGGCAACTGGCTCCAGTCTCTTCGCTACAGTCTGTAGATACTCCACCAGTTCTCTCTCGACGCGCCATCCCTCCTCTGATATACCGGCAGGGGTTGGATGCACATCCACAGCCGCAGGTGCTACTCCCCTCATCAGCGGAGCGACGGATAGCAGATAGACCTGGCTCTCTCGATCACGAATCACTTCGACGACGTGAGGCAGCACTCTCTCGGCCAACTCAGATCCATCAAGCGGGACAACAACTCTACTGTACATTCTCGGCTTTTGGCTATTGGTTATTAGTTGTTGGCAATTGGCTTCTGGTTACGTGCCGATTGCTGATCGCTAACGCCACTTGCTGATCGCCGACTGCCACCAACGGGTCCAACGGCCCGGCAGGGGCGTGTCGCGCAGTTCGATCAACTTGGGCAGGTACTGGCGAGACAACTCTTCACCAACCCGAATACACATGTCCACCTGATCCAGGTCCAGGAGTCCCACGCCCTTGAGTGGTACCTCTATCATCAGGTCGGGTGGAGCGTCCTGCATGCGCTGCTCAATCAGTTTGCGGCTCATAATGCCCTGGCTGCGCTCCGCCACGTCTATCATCGGTGCCCAAGGGGCACGGTGCAACAACAGGCGGATGACTGCCTCCGCACTACGCCCGCCAAGTGGGGTCTCAGTCCCCGGCCTGCCAGAAAGATCTTGTTGGATGTGGACCGCGATGACCCGGTCGGCTCCCATTTGCCGTACGACGTCGAAGGGGACGGGGTTGAGCACGCCGCCGTCTACTAGCAGGCGACCCTGCCAGTGCACCGGTGGAAAGACAATGGGCAACGCCGCCGTCGCCAGCACCCCTTCGACGACCGAGCCCTCGCGGATGACCACTTCTTCACCTGTCTCCAGGTCCGCTGCGATGAGCGCCAGGGGCAGCTTCAACTGGTCAAAGGCGAGGTCGCCCCCCAGGGCTTCGCGCACGCGGCTGGCTATCTTATCCTGGCCTAGTAGACCCAGGCGGGTATGGTCGCGCTGGACAATGTCGAGCAAGCGCAATGAGCGGGCGAGCCGCTCGATCTCAGCCGCCGAGCGACCAGCAGCGTAGATGGCGGCCACGATCCCGCCCATGCTGGTACCAGCCAACACGTGCACGGGGATTTGTGCCCCCTCCAGCACCTTGAGTACGCCGATGTGGGCGATGCCCCTGGCCCCACCGCCGCTCAATGCCAGGCCGATCTTTGCAGGCATTGACAATCCTCCCGAACTACTTATAATAGCCTCGAATCAGAAAACTGTGAGGTTTTTGACGCCCGGTGACAAGGTCGCCGACTGTGGCGGCCTGCCGAGGCCTGATGGCCTGGCTAGCCGGGCGGGTTTTTGTCTGTCATGGTTAGCAAATGTGCAGCAGCTGAATTTTATCTTGGATTTGTCTATAGCCAACCGTGTCACCTCGGGTCATGCTGCGCAGAACAGCGCCCGCTATCAGATCAGCCACCTGGACCAATGCTTCGCTGCACGAGCGGGCGTTCACCATCTTTGCAAAGCCGCGCTGAATCTCTCGATGCTTCAGAGTACGTTTCAGTTCATTGAGCGCTCGCCCCGCAGGGTCGAATTGATCTAGGATCAAGATCGCATCCTTGCGCTTTTCCCCAGGGACGAGACGGATCAGTTCGCTGACGAAGAAGGCATAGAACTGACGCCCATCTCCGCTGCGAAAGTAGTACGGCAATGTCTGCTTGTCCACGACGATGGCCCACGCAGAGAATCGTTCCCGGCTAAGCGCCTCAAACACTGCCTCCCGCAACCTGGCGCTGGTGAGTTCATGATAACTGAGCTCAAAGTACACAGGCAGGCCACGTTTATGGCGGACGCGGTCTAGACAGGCGCGTAAGGCGTCCGGCTCTGCGGTTGCTATCATCGCGAAGACAAAGTGACTCGAGGCGCTGCGTCTGAAGTTGAAACTGGGGTCGCCGGATTCATCACCAGCAAAGATCAGTGTTACACCAGGCAATCGCGCCGCCCCCTGTTCAACCCATCACTATGGCCACTCCAGCGTAGTTGCGGGATACGGGGTGATCTCTATCACCCTCTTGAAGTAAGTCGGCCGTATCGTCTCAATGACCACCTGTAGCTCCTCAACAGCCTCAGCCAGTTTCGGATCATCGGCCACCCCCAGCGCCTCCTGGGCTGCGATGAGATAGGCCCGCACATCGGTGGGGTGAGTGTGAGGCTCTAGCGCCGCGTCTAGCCACATTGCCACCTCGTCCCGCATCCTCTCGAGACACGCTAGGGATTCGTCATCCAGGGCTCGATCAGTCCCGTAAGGGTACCACCATGAGCCTCGCATAAAGGCCGCGCCTGCGACACCGCAAGCCACCGCAGCCAGGATCACTCCTAGCACGGTGACGCCAATGCGCCGCCCTTCGGCAGGCTCAGGGCGGCGCCCTCGTCCAACAGCGCGCGGGCTCACCTCCTCAAACTTCAGTCCTTCATACATGGGTCAAGCGTTCGCCTTGGCCAATAGCTTAGCCCACTCGCGGTCCACGTTCTCTTGAATCGCCTGGATGTTCGCGTCGGTCAGGTGGCGGAAGCGGCCCTGGAGCCGCAGGTATTCCTCCACCGGCACTTCCTTTTTAGGCCAGACGGTGATGGTGTATTTCTCACCGTGCTCTACCTCGTAGAGTGGAAAGACTTTGCTCTCCACGGCCAGGCGGGTCAGTTTGATTGTATCGTGGGCCTCTGCCTTCCAACCGGGAGGGCACGGCGAGAGGATGTGGATGAACCTGGCGCCGCGCATGGACTTGGCCTTCTGGAACTTGCGAATGAAATCGTCGGGATAAGCCAGCGTCACCGTCGCCGCGTAGGGAATGCGATGGGCCGCCATGATCTCGACGATAGGCTTCTTGGGTCTCTCCTTGGGACGTTCGGCTGGCGTCGTCGTCGTCCAGGCCAACCAGGGCGTGGCCGAGGAGCGTTGGATGCCGGTGTTCATGTAGGCCTCGTTGTCGTAGCAGGCGTAGATGAAGTCGTCGTTCCGCTCCATCGCCCCCGACAGGGCCTGAAAGCCGATGTCGAACGTCCCTCCGTCGCCGGCCCAGGCCAGCACGGTGACATCCTCCTGCCCCTGCATGTCCAGTGCACCACGGATGCCAGCAGATAGCGAGGCGGCCGTCTCGAAGGCGGTGTGGAAGATCGGCACCTTCAGTGAGGAGTAGGGAAAGGGACCGGCGATGATGGACCAGCAGCAGGCCGGAATGACGACGATGGTTTGCTCGCCGAGTGCCTTGAGAGCATAGCGCATAGATAGCGCCCCCCCACAGCCTGGACAAGAGACACTGCCGGAATAGGCGTGCTCTTCTTCAGGGAGTTCGTAGTTCCGGGCATACGGCTTCCGCACTCGTTTCTTCTCGCTCATCGTTTCACCCCCTTCCATAGGATCGGTTCCGGTGGCGTGTCGTGGTCGAAGGTGAAGGAGATCACCTCCTGGATCAGGTCCGGCGTGACGTCGCGCCCTCCCAGCCCGGCGATGAAGCTGAAGATGGGCGGGCGATGCCCGTCGTTGTACAACGCCGCCTTGATCTCCTGGGCGAAGACCCCACCGACGCCGGGAGAGAGGTTGCGGTCAATAACCGCCACTTTGGGGACACCCACCAGCGCCTGCTGCACAGCATGGGCCGGGAAGGGCCGGAATAAACGCACCTTGAGCAGCCCCACCGGCACCCCCTGCGCCCGCAGCTCATCAATCACCACGCGAGAGGTGCTGGTGATGGTCGAGGAAGTGACCAATGCCACCTCGGCCCCCTCCACGCGGTACGGCTCGATCAGGCCATACCGCCGCCCGAACAAATCCCCGAACTCCTCGTCCGCTCTTTCCACGACCTCGACGGCCCGTTCCATCGCCCGTTGTATCTTGTAGCGCATCTCCATGTAGTCGCTGGGTGTCACCAGCGCGCCAAAGGCGTGGGGATCATCCACATCCAGCTTCCACTCAGGGCTGTACGGCGGCAGGTACTTGTCTACCATCTCCTGGTCGGGGATGTCCACCGCCTCCGAGGTGTGGGAAAGGACGAAAGCATCCAGGACGACCATCGCCGGCAGCAACACCTGTTCGGCTGCCCTGTACGCCTGGATGACGGTGTCCAGCACCTCCTGGTTGTTCTCGCAATAGAACTGCATCCAGCCGGTGTCCCGCTGCGAGAGGGTGTCACTCTGCTCCGTCCAGACGGACCAGCCGGGTGCGATCCCCCGGTTCACCGCTCCCATCACGATGGGCAGCCGGGCGCCAGTCGCCCAGTGGATCACCTCGTGCATCAGCAACAGCCCCTGGCCGCTGGTGGCGGTGAAGGCACGCGCCCCGGTCGCCGAAGCGCCGATGCAGGCCGCCATCGCCGAGTGCTCCGATTCGACCTTGATAAAACGGGCATCCAATTCCCCCTCGGCGCAGAAGTCGGCCAGTTTCTCGATGATCGAGGTCTGCGGGGTGATGGGATAAGCAGCGATGACCTGTACCCGCGCCAGTTTTGCGCCGTAAGAGACGGCGTAGTTACCCCTGATTACTTTTTCCACTTGATCTCCTCCTCCATCACAATCACGCCACGCGGACATTCGGAAGCACACACTCCGCAGCCCTTGCAGTAGTCATAGTTGAAGACGTAGGGAGTCGCCCCGTCCCGCAGGACGGCCGCGTCGGGACAGAAGATGAGGCAGTTGTCGCACTCATTGCAGGTGCCGCAACTGAAGCAACGGAGCACCTCCGCCACCAGCGCCTCCTCGTCAACGGGCAGGTTGACTTCGGAGAAGTTCTGCGCCCGCGTCGCCGGGTCCAACTGCTCCTGCTCAAGACCTGGGAGTTCGTCGAAGTAGACGGTGTTGATATCCTCGTAAGAGACGACGGTGGGATCCATCTCGCGCGGCGAGGCCCGCACGTTTCGCTCCAGCGGCGGGAAATCGGCCAGTTCCTCGCCTCTTAAGAAGCGATGGATCGAAAGGGCCGCCCGCTTGCCGGAGCCCACGGCGTGGGTCACAGTGCCGTAGCCGGTCGCCACGTCGCCCGCGGCAAAGACGGCCGGCCGGCCGGTCGCCCCAGCATCGTCAATGAGAACGCGCCCCCCCTCCGCTTGTACACCCCAGCCCCTTTCCAGGAACGAGAGGTCGGCCACCTGGCCCAGCGCCGGGATGACAGTATCACACTCCAGCTCGAACTCGGAGCCGGCGATGGGAATGGGGCGGCGGCGTCCGCTCTTGTCCGGCTCCCCCAGTTCCATGCGCACGCACTTCAGCCCCCGCACACGCCCGTCGGCGGTGAGAACCTCAACAGGCGCGGCCAGGTAGGTGAAGTGCACCCCCTCGGCCAGCGCCTCTTCGATTTCGTCTTCACCGGCGGGCATCTCCGTCCGCGAGCGGCGGTAGAGGACGGTGACGTCGGCTCCCAGACGGCGGCTCGTGCGGGCGGCGTCCATCGCTGTGTTGCCACCCCCGACGACGACCACCTCGGAGCCGACGTCAACCCGCTCGCCCCGCTCCACGCAAGAAAGGAAGTCAATGCCACAGGAAACACCGGAGCTTTCCTCACCGGAGACGCCGAGTTTGCGGCTCACCGTCTGGCCTGTGGCGAGGAGGACAGCGTCGTACTGTGCCAGTTCATCAAAAGAGAGCGTCTTACCCAGACACTCTCCAGTACGCACTTCTACCCCTTGCGTGAGGATGTCAGCGATCTCCGCCTCCAACACCTGCCGGGGCAGCCGGTATTCTGGAATAAGGCGTAGCATACCCCCAAGTTGGTCTTGGGCCTCGAAGAGGGTGACCGGATACCCCAGGCGGGCCAGGTGGTAGGCGCACGAAAGCCCCGCCGGGCCAGAGCCGACGATGGCTACCTTTTCGGTGTATCGTTGTTCCGGCGGCGGGAGTGTAAACCCCTCGGCGTGGGCCCGGTCGGCCAGGAAGCGCTCGACACAGTGAACGGCGATCGCCTCACCCAGGTCTCTGCGGTTGCACTCCTGCTCGCAGAAATGAGGGCAAACCCGCCCGCACACACCCGGCAGAGGATTCTCCTCCATGATGAGCTGCCAGGCCTCTTCGTAGCGGCGCTCGGCGACCAGCGACAAGTAGGCCACGATGTCCTCCCCAGCCGGGCATCTGTAGTTGCAGGGTGGGGTCCTGTTAACGTACACCGGTCGCAGATAGCGCCAGGCACCGGTCTCGTTATAGAGCGTCGTCCCCAGCGAGGCCGGCATGGGTGGCATCTCGGCTTGGCTCTTGAAGGTAATTACCTTTGCCTCTTCTTTATCCACAGGTTCCTCCAATCTCTCATTGTCAGCGACTGGCCGTTGACACCTGGCTAACCGCCAATTGCTAACCACCGACAGCTAATTGCTGACTGCTAATTCATACGCCTCCCTCACAGCGGCGACGTTGCCCTCTGGATTGATGGGCACGGCCTCCTCCGTCGCCTGGCACACTGCCTCCAGCCCGACGACGCCCGTGATGCGGGAGAACGCTCCCAAAATGGCAGTGTTGACGATGGGGGCATTGCTGGGCCCCAGGTGATGCTTGATGGCGATGGCGTTGGCGTCCACGGTCGCCACCTTGTACTTCTCCGGGAGGCCAAACACCCCCGCTCCCTGGGCACTGTTGATCACAATCCAGGCGCCCTCCTTGAGGCCAGCGGTGACGTCCACCACCTCCATCAACGACGGGTCGAGCACCATGATGTGGTCGGGGGTGTAGATTTGAGTGCGTATGCGGATGGGCTCGCCAGAGATGCGGGTGAAGGCCATCACCGGTGCCCCCCGCCGCTCCACGCCAAAGGCAGGGAAGGATTGGACGTGCCTTCCCTCAAGAAATGCGGCCGCGGCCAGCACTTGAGAGGCAATCACCGCCCCCTGGCCACCACGACCATGAATGCGGATTTCGATCACACGCACGCTCCTTTCTTTCTGACAGGCTACCGCCTGCATACTCTGATATGGCCCCTTATGACAACTTATCGTACTCCAACCTGGCATCTTTTTGTAGTATTAGGCATCACCACCTTGATGGGACGAAAATCACGATTGACAGGCATCGCACCTCACACGTTCTACAGGAGTTCCGCCCCAATTGCGCTCCTGCCACCCCAGGCAGCGCTCACGCCAGGTGCAAAGATTCACGGCTTGTATTCCACCTTCTACCAACCTATCGGCCTCGCCCTTCACGGCACAGGCCAGGATCAGATCGTCGTCAGGGTCGGCGGCAATGACCGGCCTGACGCCTTCCTCAGTTGCTTCGACCTCCTCACCGAGGATCGCCAGGTCGGCGACATACTCATTGGCGCTCTGAGCCTCCACACCCTTTGACCAAGATTATACACCGGCAGCACAGCCCGTCAATCTCCACCGCCAAGCGGGTTTGCCAGCTTCCCCTCCAACCGAACCAGTGCCTCCTCTAACTGGGCCAGCGCTGCGTCCAGCTCCTCCAGGTAGCCAACCAGCGGCGTCTCGGCGAGAGGGACCGCTATTGGCACGTCTACACTCAATGGCACCGTGGTGGCAAGGTCCACCGTCTGGCTGATCGGCACGGCAACCTCCAGGTCCACCGGGATGATAGCACGGATGGGCACGTCTACGTCGAAGGTGCCCAGCAGCCCGGCGTCAATGGGGATCATCACCACCGTCGAGATCGGGACGGTGGTGTGGATGGGCACGGTGACCTCTTCGTTGAAGGGGATGCTGGTCGCGATGGGAATCTCCTGCTGTACCTCGAAGGTGTAGGAGAAGGTGTCCTCGCCGATGCCGGTGACCATAGCACGGGTGTCGGCCACTGTATCCAGAGCCGTCTGGCTGGCATCCAGACCGATCTGCCGGGCCTGCAGCAGCGCAAAGATGACCGCGCCGTTGAGTGCCAGCGAGCATAGCACCAGCAGAGCCAGCAAAATCAAGATGATAATGTAGACTTTGTTCATCAGTGAGCTCCTTGATCAGGTAACTGGTAAATTGGTAGATCAAAGAGCAGGCGCTGACCAATTTACCAATATACCAACTACTACACGTGGGCGGAAATCCTTCCGCAGTTAGGTGTCGAGCGGGAGCGCCGGTTGAGTAGGAGCTTCAGGTTGAGCAGCGGCTTGGGCTGAGTAGCGAAGCGTATCGAAGCCAGGCGACGTATCGAAACCAAGCGGCTTATTCAGAATGCTTTTGCAGGCAGAAAACGCTTGGTTTCGATACGCTTCTCCACTTTGTTGCGAAGCTACTCAACCAGCGCTTGTTCCGTAACTGCCAAGGGATTTCCGCCATGCTGTACTACCAATCTACTAACCTCAGAACAACGGAATCTGAGCCGCCTCCTGCTCGGCGATTGGGTCGAGGCCTAGCACGGTCTTGAGGGCGTGGCGGTCCAGCTCCTCCTCGGCGACCAGGCGGCGCAGATGGCGGAACTTGATGAATTGCCACCCGTCCGCTGCGACGGCGTGGGCCAGGCGCGGGTCGCGCTGCAATTTGAGGTCAACCAACTGCGCCCGGCCGCCGGGCACCACCAGGCAGCGCTGCGCCCCCTCATCGGCGGCCCTCCTGGTGAGCAAGTGAAGCCCCAGAGCAGCCGTGGCCGAAATGACGAAGACGTACGCTTCCCGCCCTTCCTCAAGCCAGCACACGTCCCAGCCGTTTCTCTGCTCCACGTCGAACCCCAGCCGCTCTCCCAACCCCGCCAGGTCGCCGCGCAGCGCCTTGACCTCGGCGGCACGCCGCACAGGATCGTCCTCAGGGCGCAACCGCACTGTCTCGCCCTCCTGCTCGCTGTACGAATCTATGCAGACCTGCACCAGCTTCAGTTCGGGCGTGAGGAGGCCGGGAAAGCGAGCATAGACCGCACACACCAGTTGCTCCAGACTCCAGGCTGGCTGTGGTTCGACTTCGCTCGCCATGGGCTGGAGGAGCAACTCCCACACCTGCGCGTCCACCCGGTCGGCCAGAGGCAGTTCGACGTGGCTCACCGCAAGCTCGGCGGCTTGGCTTGGATCCGCCAGCCACCACAGCGGCTCTTCCCGGCTCACGAGCTGAACCGTCGGCGCAGCCTCCAACGCGCGGTGGACCGCGTCGGTGACGAATGCAAGAGGCAAGGGACCACCCCCATTCTCTGAAATCGCCGCCGCGCACGCCAGCAACCCTCGTTCGGCCAGTCCAGCATACACACAGGCATGCAACAACGTCCAACTCATCGGCTCTCCGCGCTTCCGAAGAGCGCCCACCACCAACTCCTCCGTCCCAGCCATCAGGTTGCGCTCCAGCGTTTCCACGTCGGGCGCTGCCACAGGCTCCACGCCCTTCCACCGCCAGACCAGCCGGTAACCAACCTCGGGACTGTAGCCCCAGCCCTCCAATGCGTAGCCCGCGCCACTGGCCGCCAGGCAGACCGACTCCAGCAGCGTATCGTCGGGGTCAGAGAAGAGAGTAACCAGGTGGCCTTCAGGACCAAGCAGCGGCCCGGCCGCTTTCAGCGCCGCCTGCAACACGCGCCAGTGCCAATCCCAATCGAAACGCCGGCGGCGCAGGAAAGGGCGCAGGGCATGGGCAGCCGGCGAGTCCCACAGCCACCCCGCCCACAACGCCGAGAGTGCCCAGAAAGCCCCGTCAGGTCGGGGCGGATCGGCGAAGATGAGGGCGGTGCTTCCGTCGGGGATAGACTTTCGCACGTCGCGGGCGGCGCGTCCGACCAGCGCGTACCCCTCCGCCTCGCCCTCCACCAGTGCGGCGACGTCCGCAGCCCGCTGCACCGGCGGGGGCGTCTCCCCCGTCAGCAACCGCGCAAATCTCTCCTCGAAGCACAGCCAGACGTTTCGTTCGAGATAGCGAGCAGGGACGCGCAACGTGCGAGGGCGCGGCCGCTCCTCGTCATAGGGGTCGAGGCTGCTGCCGGCGTCGAAGCAATCAAGCAGCACGCCGGTCAGCGCGTTCCTGACCTCTTCGCCAGCATCCAGCCCTTCGAGCCGCATCGCCAGGTCCATCAACGCGGAGAGATTGCGCGGGGTGTAGAGCGCGACCAACGCGGCGGCCCGCTCCCGCGCCGGGTGGCCGGGCGGAGCCACGCGGTCGAGGGCATAGTAATAGGCCAGGCCCCGGGGCTGGATGCGATGGGCGGCGTCCAAGTCTTCGTCGTCCGGCACGCCCTCCTGCAACCCCTCGCATTCGGGGCAGCGGACCGCCTTATGGAAAGGATAGTTCCCCTCCCGGTCCCAGGCAAACCACTCGGCGATGCCCTCGGCCCCACAGACGGGGCAGGTAGAGCGGTAGAGACCGGTCAGGTGACGGTGCAGAGGAATATCCCCCTTGCGGCTATCGGCCAGGCGGGTAAAGGCAGCGTTGAGCGCATCTAGCTCGCGCCGGCCTAACCCCAGCCGCGCAGCGACGAGAAGCAGAGGGTTGACGCTGAAGCCCAGCGCACGGCGACCTGCAGCGACTGCCTCCCGCATCACCGTTGGCCCCTGGCAAAAAAGATCCACCACCAGGTCGCCAGGCCGGGTGAAACGCCGCACGTAAGCGGATACCGCCCCGGCCGGCTGGGCGGGGCGGTAGCGGGCCAGTGGGCCTCTGGGACCATCTGGTCTTCCAAGGATGAACCAGGGTTGTGCCATCTAAGGATATTGTACAGCAAAAGGAAATGGGGGGCAAGAGTGCTCACTTCCATTTGAAGTACCTTAACAATGGCACATTAGCCAAATTCGGGTTCGGGAACCGTCCGTAGGGCAGCCCCCTCCTACTACAGAAATGTGCCATTGTCGAAACACCCTTGAAATGAAACTGTAACGAAGTTGAAAACGTACAGGCCGCTTTTTGTGCTATACTTACTATAAGGAGAGACCCTTTCATAATCTGTCCAAAAGACGTCACTACTCAGCCTGAGCAGC
>JBHIET010000075.1:0-16457 GCA_046760785.1 Anaerolineae bacterium
CGCTGCTCAGGCTGAGTAGTGACGTCTTTTGGACAGATTATGAAAGGGGCTCAGATAATACTATAGCACACTTCTCTCAAATCCCAAAACTGGCGCAGCGTGCCCGGCTGTGTTACAATGCGCCCGCTATGGACCTCCTCAAAGGACTCAACCCCCAACAGCAGAAAGCCGTCACAGTCTCCGACGGCCCGGTGCTGGTGCTGGCCGGACCTGGCTCGGGTAAGACGCGCGTATTGACCCATCGCGTCGCCTGGCTGGTGCGGGAACTAGACATCGCCCCCTGGCGTGTCATGGCGGTTACCTTCACCAACAAGGCCGCCCGCGAGATGCGGGAGCGGCTGGAAGAGCTTCTCGGTCCCTCCAGCGCCCGCAGTCTGACGCTGGGCACCTTCCACGCGACTTGCGCCCGCGTCCTGCGCCGTGAGGCTGAAGCGGCCGGCATCCCCCGCGATTATGCCATCTTCGACGCTGACGACCAACTCCGCTTGGTCAAGCAGGCCATCCGCGACCTGAACCTGGACGACAAGCGTTACCGTCCCCAGGCGGTGCATGGTGCCATCTCCCGTGCCAAGAATGAGCTAATCCCGCCGCAGGCGTACTACACTGGTTCTTACTACGGCGAGGTCGTCAAGCGGGTCTACGAGCGCTACCAGGCGCTGCTGGCGGCTAACAATGGGCTCGACTTCGACGATCTGCTGATGGTGACCGTGCGCCTGTTCGACCGCAACCCGGACGTGCTGGCGAAGTACCAGGAGCGCTACCGGCACATCCTGGTGGACGAGTTCCAGGACACGAATCAGGCACAGTACACACTGTTGAAGCAGCTTTCGGAGCGGCATCACAATCTCTTTTGCGTCGCTGATGAAGATCAATCGATCTACGCGTGGAGGGGCGCCGACTATCGCAACATCCGCCGCCTGCGGGACGATCATCCCGATCTCGTGACCATTGTGCTGGAGCAGAACTACCGCTCCACCCAGACCATCCTGGACGCTGCCCGCGCCGTCATCCGCCACAACCCTGACCGCACTGACAAATCGCTCTTCACGCGACGGGGCTGTGGCCCTGCAGTCGTCGTCCACGAGGCGTACGACCAGGACGACGAGGCCCAGTTTGTCGTGGATACTATTGCTCAACTGGCGGCCCAGGAGGGAGTGCGCCCCGGGGACTGCGCTGTGATGTACCGCACCAACGCTCAGTCCCGTGCTCTGGAGGACGCCTTCATCCGTGCCGGGCTTCCCTACAGGCTAGTCGGTGCCACCCGTTTCTACGCCCGCCGCGAGATCAAGGACTTGGTCGCGTTCCTGCGGCTGATCCACAATCCCACCGAGGGCGTGAGCATGGCCCGTGTGATTAACGTCCCCCCACGGGGCATCGGGCGGAAGACGGTGGCGGTGCTGGAGGAGGCGGCGCGGGAGCGGGGTGTCTCCATCTACGAAGTGCTCAAGGAAAGCCCGAAACTGGGCGCGCGGGCGCAACGGGCGCTAGCAGCGTTCGTGGAAATGCTGGAGGGCTGGACTGCGACGTGGGGGCAAATGACAGTGGCACAGTTGATAGATCGCGTGTTGCAGGACACCGGTTACGGCGACTACTTGCGCGACGGCACCGAGGAGGGAGAGGATCGCTGGGCCAACGTGCTGGAGTTGCGCAACGTGGCCGCCGAGTACAACGACCTGACGCTGACCGACTTCCTGGCCGACGTCGCGCTCGTCTCCGACGTCGACAATCTGAGCGACGAGGTAGACGCGCCGACACTGCTCACGCTTCACAGCGCCAAGGGGCTAGAGTTCCCCGTCGTCTTCATCACTGGGCTGGAGGAGGGGATGTTGCCCCACAGCCGTTCTTTTGACGATCCGGAACAGATGGCCGAGGAGCGACGGTTGATGTACGTCGGCCTGACGCGGGCGGAGGACCGGCTCTATCTGACCTACGCCTTTGTTCGTACCCGCCGTGGCGATAACGAACCCTCGGTCCCCAGCCGCTTTCTGGACGACATCCCCCTCGAGTTGGTCAGCGGCTCGTGGCGGCAAAGGGGCAGGGAGGCGATGGGGTCTCGCGAGTCGCAATTCCGCGCCGGGCAGCGGGTGCGGCACGCGACCTTCGGCGAGGGGCTGGTGGTGGAGAGCCGCGCCGATGGGGACGACGAGATCGTGACGGTGATCTTCGAGGAGGCGGGAATGAAGCGACTGATGGCCAGCCTAGCCCCGCTGGAACGGCTGGAGGGTTAGGGATACAGATGGCAGGCTGCAGACTGCGCATGGAGGGAGAGGCGAATGACGCGCAAACTCGAGATTGACTGGATGGAGCTGGATGCCGCCTCCCAGAGTGGCTCGTGGGAGACGCAGTTCTACCTGGACCTGGGGACCGGCGAGGTCGTGATGGTCACCGACGAGACCGCCCGCTACTTGGAGGAACCGCCGGATGAAGAGTTGCCCGATTGGGTAAGGGCTATGTCAGCCGGACTCGCCGGGCCAAATCATTGACATTGGCAGAAGAGGGTGTGCTGCGGGCCCAGGAGATCGAGGCGCGCCTCACGCTTTGAAGGGGCGAGAGTATGGAAGCCGCCTTTATTTGCAGCGAGGAATTATGGTCGCGGGGATTCGGTGGGACACACCCGCTGAAACCGGAACGGCTGAAGCGTACCTATGAGCTGGGCGTTCACGTCCGGGCGAGCTTGCGCACGACAACACTCAACGGGGGCACTACCGAAAATCGTATACAGGGGAAATGCCAATTGGTGGCACGTGCAATCGTTTCTGTTGGCTTAAAACCCACAGCCGCCGCGCTTCAGTACAGCCCGGCACAAATCCATCCCTCGCTTGAACAATTTCTGTCCGTGGTGTATCATGATTTCGGGTATCGGGTGAATCCGTCTTAGAATTCCTGTGCCACGGAGGACGCGGAGGAGGGCTCATGACTGGTACGAATTCCGTACAACCCTCTGGTGATCGCCTCGCTCTGCTCTACCGCCTATCGCAAACATTCAATTCCTCCCTCGATCTGGACGAGGTGCTAAACCGGGTGATGGATGAGGTCATCGCGGTCACGCGTGCCGAACGTGGCTTCGTGATGCTGCGCGAAGCCGATGGGACGCTGGTCTTCCGTGTGGCGCGTGGGATGGATCAGAATACGATTGACGATCCCCAGTTCCACATTTCGCGTGGGGTGGCGGAACGAGTGGCGCGCGAGGGGCAGCCGATCCTCACGAGCGATGCGCAGAGCGATGACAGGTTCAGCATGCGCCGGAGTGTGAAGGTTCTGGGGCTGCGTTCGATCCTGTGCGTGCCGCTGAGAATCAAGGACAAGGTCTCAGGTGTCGTCTACGTGGACAACCGACTCCAGGCCGGCATCTTCGCCCCGGCCGATCGCGAACTGTTGGTTGCTATCGCTTCGAGCGCGGCCATTGCGATCGAAAATGCACGACTGTACGAGGTGGCTGTCGAAACAGGTCGCTTGGAGCGCGAACTGCAGATGGCATACGAGGTACAGGCCGAGTTACTACCGCGCGAAACGCCGCAGGTCCCCGGCTGGGAGTTTGCCGCACGATGGCAGCCAGCGCGCGAGGTGGCTGGCGACTACTACGACTTCATCCCGGGCCATGGGGGGCAACTTGGCCTGGTGATCGCCGACGTGAGCGATAAGGGGATGCCCGCTGCCTTATTCATGGCTCTCACACGCAGTATCGTCCGTGCCAGCGTGAACCGCGCGCCCTCACCCGCGGACGGCATCGCCCACGCAAACCGGCTGATCTGCGCCGATTCCACGGGCGGGATGTTCGTCACCCTGTTTTACGCTCTACTCAATGCGGAGACGGGCGAGATTACCTACGTCAACGCCGGGCACAACCCGCCGTTGCTCTGTCGTGCCGATCAGGATCATCTGACAGAACTGACGCGCACGGGAATGGCGCTGGGCGTGGTCGAGGACACGCCGTTTGAGCAACGTGCGCTGCGCCTCAATCCTGGCGACTTTATCCTGCTCTACACCGATGGGGTGACGGACGCGACCGACGCGCACGGGCAAGACTTTGGGATGGAGCGCTTGCAGCGTGTGGTCCTTGACCATCGGCACGCGCCGGCGGCGGATGTAATGGCTGTGCTGGAGCGGGCGATAGGCGACTTTGCCAGTTCCGCCGCGCCGTTCGATGATGTGGCAATGGTGGTGATGAGATGTCTGAAATGATCGGCACTCTTTTGAACGAACGCTACCGCCTCGACTCCGAACTCGGCCGGGGCGGCATGGGGGATGTCTATCGCGCCCGCGACACCCTGCTGGAGCGGAACGTCGCCGTCAAGGTGGTGTCGGCTGATGCCCTGGGCGTAGAAGGGGGCGCCCGCCTGCTGCACGAAGCCAAAGCCACGGCCAAGCTCAACCATCCCAACATTGTCTCGGTGTACGATGCCGGGGAGGTGGAGGGCTCACCCTACATCGTGATGGAGTGGGTGGAAGGCGAGTCGCTCTACGACCGCCCCCCGGAAGCTCTGGACAAGATCGTTTCCCTCACCCGCCAGATCTGTGCTGCCCTGGAGCACGCCCACGCCAACGGCATCATCCACCGTGATCTCAAGCCGGAGAATGTACTGCTGGCGCCCGACGGTACGGCCAAGCTGACAGACTTTGGTCTGGCCCGCTCCGTGGCCTCGCGGCTGACCAGCGAGGGTACCATCGTCGGCACCGTGTTCTACCTGGCGCCGGAGCTGGCACTGGGTCAGGACTTTGATGGGCGCGCCGACCTATACGCGCTGGGAGTGATGCTGTACGAGTTGACGACCGGTCACCTGCCCTTCACTGCCGATGATCCAGTTGCGGTGATCTCCCAGCACCTGTACGCGCCCGTCGTCCCGCCGAGGGCCAAAAACCCCAAGATTCCCCCAGCCTTCGATGCGCTCATCGTCTGCCTGTTGAGCAAGACCCCGGCAGACCGCCCCACTTCCGCCGCCGAGGTGCAGCGAGCATTGGAACAACCCGGCTTTATGGACCAAGATGCCGTCTCTGCCAAAGAACTCTCTGTGCTGGAGCGGATCGAGCGTGGCCGGTTGGTGGGGCGTGAGCAGGAACTGCAGGAAGCGAGAGTCCTTTGGAATAGAGCGCTTTCTGGTCAGGGTCAGATGCTGCTGATCAGTGGTGAGCCAGGCATTGGCAAGACCCGGTTGGTACGCGAACTGGTCACGCAAGTCCAGGTCTCGGGTGGCAGGGCTCTGGTAGGCACGTGCTACGCCGAGGGCGGCGTGCCTTACGCGCCTTTCGCTCAAATGCTGCGCCGGACCATCGAAAATGGTTCGGACGGCGGTCTAAACTTGCCTGAATTCGTCCTCGCTGACCTGCTCACACTGGCCCCTGCCCTGCGCCTACGCTATCCAGACATCAAGCCCAGCCCGGCGCTCGACGATCCCAAGGCTGAGCAGCATCGCCTCTTTGAGAACCTGGCCATCTTCTATACCGCGCTGAGCGAGCACGCCCCGCTGCTGCTGGTGCTGGAAGACGCCCACTGGGCCGACAGCGGCACCTTGTTCCTGCTGCGGCATCTGGCCCGTCACACCCGCCGCCAGCGGGTGATGACCGTCGCCACCTACCGCGAGGTGGAGCTGGACGAGGCGCAGCCCTTGCACGAGGTGCTGCTGGATCTCAATCGCGAGCGGCTGGCGGCTCGTCTGAAGCTTCCCCGCCTGAACCGCGAACAAACCAGGGAGATGCTGGTGGTCTTGCTTGCCGAGGAGATCACCCCTGACTTTCTGGACGGCATCTACCGCGAAACCGAGGGCAATCCGTTTTTCATCGAGGAGGTGTGCAAGGCGCTGGTGGAGAGCGGAAGGCTGTACTACGAAGAGGGGCGCTGGCACCGGCCGAGCGTGGAAGAGCTGGGGATCCCCCGGAGCGTGCGGGTGGCGATCCAGTCGCGGGTGGGAGTGCTGCCTGCCGATACCCAGGAGACGCTGCGTCTGGCCGCGGTTCTGGGGCGGGAGTTCGATTTCAATACCCTGGCGGAAGCCAGCGACCAAGATGAAGACACGCTGATTGAGGCGCTGGAAGACGCCGAGCGGGCCCAGTTGATCGAGGAGGTGAGCGGGGAAGGGGGCTTTGCTTTTGTCCACGGTCTGATTGCGGCCACACTGGTTGAGAATCTGCGTGCGTTGCAGCGTCGGCAGCTCCACTGCCGGGCAGCCGCCGCCCTTGAGGCCCTGCATCCAGACAGCTTTGAAGCCCTGGCACATCACTACAGTCAGGGCGGGGAGCCGGATAAGGCCATTAACTACCTGCTCCAGGCCGGCGACCGCGCTCGCCGGCTGGGTGTCAGCCTGGAAGCGATTGACTTCTATCAACTGGCGCTCCAGAAGGCAACGGAGCTGAAAGCACCAGGCAAGGCACTCGAACTGCATCGCATTCACGAGCGTCTCGGCGATGTGTATCTGATCAACCTGTCCCGCCACGACGAGGCGCTTGAGCATTACAAATCGTTTCTGGCCCTGGCCCAGTCGGAGGAGGATGAGGTGCGAGGGGCGCGGAAGGTGGCGGGGGTACATCTGCTGCGCGGCGACTTGACAGAGGCGCAGAGATGCTACGAAACGGCGTTGGCTCGACTGAGTTCTCTCCCGCCGTCGGCGGAGGCCAGCCGCGTTCATTACGGCTTTTCGTATCTCCTCACGCTTAGGAATCGTTGGGGTGAGGCCGCGCAACACGCTGCCGCAAGCCTTGAGATTTCTCGCCGGATCGGTGATAATAGGGGATTGGCCGATGCGTACAGGGTTATGAGCGGCATTGCCAAGCAACGGGGGGATCTGGAAGCAGCGTGCAAATACGACGAAAACTGTGTGGAGCTCTACCGTGAGTTGGGCGATTTACCTCGAACGGCCCAGGCCTACAACAACGTGGGCGACAGCTACCGGCTATTGGGCCAGATGGAGCAGGCGCTAGAGTATCTCAATCAAGGCCTCGAACTCGTCCGGCGCATCGGTGACACGCGCGACGAAGCGATACTCCTCCAAACAACAGCGGAGCTGTTCCTTGATCAGGGGCAATGGCAGTCAGCCATCGCCCACCTGGAACGGGCGTTTCCTCTAGCCGAGGAATCCGGCGCGGCAGCTCGAATGATCGAGGTGTATCGGCTCCTGGGCTCAGCCTACGAGCGTGTGGGGCAGTTGGAGGGCGCACGACGTCACCTGGAGATGGCCGAGACCCTAAGTCAGGACACGCAGCATTTCCGGTTCGCACCACAGATCTACCTGGACCTGGCTCGTCTCAATGCGACGCAGGGTGAGTTCGGTGAGACTGAGAGCTACGTCCAGTTGGCCCTGGATGCCGCTGGGCCGGAGCCACCAGATGTATTCCTCGGCCTCGTGCATCGCTGCTACGGGTACCTGCGTGGTCGTCTCAGCGATTGGGACGACGCGATAAGGCATTTTGAGGAGAGTCTGAAGCTCCTGGAGCGGAGCGACCTGCCGGCGGAAGCGGGGCAGGCGCACCTGAGTCTGGGCACGGCTTACGCGAGCCGTGGCGAGGAGGGCGACAGGGGGCGCGCGTGTGAGCATCTGCTCGCGGCGCAGTCGGTCTTCCGGCAGATTCAGGCTCGAGGGTACCTGGCCAGGGTGAGTGAGCGGCTGGGGGAGTTGGGATGCCAGTCGGACAGTCCGGACGCTTTGCTGGACGGGGACGCACCGCCAACCGGCGAAGCTACGGTCAAGTAATAGGAGAGGAGGACAAAATGGGAGGAACGACAGAGCGTGAAGCCACGATTGCGTATGTCTTGATCAAGGCGGAACTCGGAGCGGCCAAGCAGGTGGCTGAGGGTGTGTCTGGGATCGGCGAGGTCCTTTATGCCGATATAGTCACGGGTCCCTACGACGTCATCGCTGCCGTGTATGTCCCGAGCAACCGTGAGCTTGGCGACGCTATGATCGAAAAGATTCAAACCGTTGAAGGAGTGAAGAATCCGCTGACGGCGGTCGTGAGTTCGAACTGGAAGGATGGCGAGGCAGTGCCCATGGGGCATTCCTATTTTCCCTAGACACCGACCAGCACTCCAGCCAGGTACATGGGCTAGCCATCCGCCAGCCCCCAGCGAACGGCTAGCCCAACACATATCCTATTCTTATAGACGCTTCCATCGAAAGCGCACTCTTCGACGGGCTCAGAGTGCTTGTTTTGCTAACTGCGGTTGTAGTATCAGGGGGCTCGGAGCCAGTAATGACCCCTGGCTGCCCGACCAGGTGCGTGTTGAACGCATTGCCTCACCCTGGTATAATGCTCGCTTGTGAGCGAGGGACGTGGCGTATGACGGAATGGGAGACAGACAAGGGCCGAGGTCTCAGCATCGGCATCGGTCTGATGGTTGCCATGATTCTGGTGGACGTAGGTGTGATCTGGCTGGCGGCCACCCGGCCATTAGGCATCGGGACGTTCATCGTTGGTCTGGCTGCCCTGTTCAGCCTGGGCCTGCTGGGGTTGTTCGGTTACTGGGTGTACGGGTTGGCCCGCTCGGGATATGTCCTCGACCGCAATGCGCTGGTCATTCGCTGGGGGCCGACGGAGCAGATAGTCCCCACTGGCCAGATCAAGCGTGTACTTACGGGCGGCGAAGTCGAGGGGCATATCCAGTTCTACGGCGGGATGTGGCCTGGCCACTGTGCCGGTTACGGCGAGGTTCCTGGCGTGGGGTCAACCCTATTTTATGGTACCGTCCCACTGCGACGCCAAATTTACATTGTCACCCCTGGCCTCACCTATGGCATATCCCCTGCCGACCATGAGGGCTTCCTCGCATCGCTACATGAGCGGTTGCAGATGGGTCCCACTCAGATCGTGGAGCAGTCCTCCAAGCGGCTGGGCTTTCTGAACTGGGCTATCTGGCAGGACCGGCTGGGGTTGGGTTTGCTGGCGGCGGGCTTCCTGGTACTTCTGGCACTGGTCGGTCTGCTGTGCTTTCAGTTTCCCGCATTGCCCTGGCTGTTGCCCCTGCACTTCAGTGCGGCGGGCAACCCCGACCGACTGGGGCCGCGAGGACAGATTTTCATCATCCCATTCATTGGTCTGCTGACGTTGCTGCTCAACGGTGCGTTAGGCGGGCTGACGTACCGGCGCGAACGGGTAGCGAGCTACCTGCTGTGGGGGGGGGCGATCCTCATCCAGGTGCTGGTGTGGACGGCGGCCATTGGGATTCTGGGGCGGTTGTAGGATAGGGTAAGGGGCAGGCGGTGCCTGGTACACTTAGCCTCTTTGAGCTCATCGGCGGGTTCGCCTTCTCTCTCCTCATCGGCATGATCGGCTACAACCGCGGTGCGCTGAGTGGCAGCGGAGTCGTGGGCGCGCTGATCACCGGCACGCTCATCTTTGGCGTGGGAGGCTGGGAGTGGGGCACTCTGCTCATTGCCTTCTTCGTCTCCTCCAGCGCACTCTCCTTCTATCGCGCCCGCGAAAAGCAGGGATTGGCGGAGAAATTTGCCAAGGGGCATCGGCGTGACCTGGGCCAGGCGCTGGCCAACGGCGGTCTGGCGGCCCTGCTGGCGGTGTTCTCTCGGTTGCGGCTTCATCCCCTATGGTTCGCCGCCTGTGTCGGCGCGATGGCGGCTGTAAATGCTGACACCTGGGCCACCGAACTGGGCGTGCTGAGCCCGCACCCCCCGTGCCTGATCACTACCGGACGGCAGGTTGAGGTGGGCGCCTCGGGGGGTGTTACGTGGCTGGGGACCGCTGCGTCGCTGGGAGGCGCCTTCTTCATCGCATTGCTGGGCGGTGCCCTGAGCCTGTCGAAAGGTGGGCTGTGGCTGCTGGTCATACGCCAGGGATGGGCCAGTGCAGGCACGCTGCTGCTGGCGGCGACGGTGGGGGGATTGGCCGGGTCGTTGGCCGATAGCCTGTTGGGGGCCACTGTCCAGGCCATCTACTGGTGTGACGCCTGTGGGAAAGAGACCGAGCGCAAGGTGCACCGCTGCGGCGCGGGGACACGCCTCCTGCGGGGCTGGCGCTGGCTGGGGAATGATCTGGTGAACTTCATCGCCTCTGCCGTGGGCGCGCTCGTCACGGCAGGGATCGGATGGGCGTTGATGTAAAAGTTCATCTAAATGGCGAGCCGGATCGTCCTGAAATCCAAGTTCCTGGGCGGCATGGTGGGGAGCACCCTGGGCGGTGCCATCGGTGAACTGGCCTTCCGGGGCCTGGGGTAGGGGGGCTGCGTTCGGAGATCGTGCAAAGGGATGCTCTCATATACAAAGGATGAAACGATGTCCAAGAAACCAACCCGCATCCTAATCGCCAAGCCCGGCCTGGACGGGCACGACCGGGGGGCCAAGGTCGTCGCCCTGGCGCTGCGCGATGCCGGCTTCGAGGTGATCTACACCGGGCTGCACCAGACGGTGGAGCAGATCGTCGAAGCGGCCCTGCAGGAGAACGTGGACGTGGTCGGCCTCTCCATCCTCTCCGGGGCGCACCTGCCGCTGACCGAGCGGGTCGTGGCCCGGCTGCGCGAGGAAGGGATGGAGAATATGCGAGTCGTCGTCGGCGGCAACATCCCCGCGCGAGACGTGGAGCCGCTCAAGGCGCTGGGCGTGGCGGGCGTCTTTCCCACCGGTTCGCGCCTGGAGGAGATAGTGGAGTTTATTGGACAAATGGCGAACGGCGAATAGCGAGTTCGTTGTAAACGAGTTAGAGCTTTGGACACGGATGAACACGGAAAAACACGGATGAATAAACGATTGTTGGATCCGTGTTCAACCCAAGGAGGGATATCTTTGTGTTTGTGGGCAAGCATTCCGACTTGACAGAGAAGATTATTGGGGCGTTTTTCACGGTGTATGGAAGGCTGGGCTATGGTTTTTCAGAAAAGGTGTACGAGAACGCGCTGGTGTTGGAACTACGGAAGCTAGGACTAGAAGTAGAGCAGCAGAAACGGATCACGGTGTACTACGATGGTCAGGTGGTGGGCGAGTATTTGGCGGATATTGTCGTGGAAGGGATCGTCATCGTCGAATTGAAGGCTGTTCGCCAGCTCTCGAAGGAGCACGAGGCGCAACTGCTCAATTATCTCAAGGCCACTATGGTTGAAGTTGGTCTTTTGCTCAATTTTGGTCCCAAAGCCGAATTCAAGCGCAAAGTCTACGACAACGACCGTAAAGGCTCTCTAGCCTGGATAAAACAGAACACGGATCAATGAAACAAGAGTCCGTGAAATCCGTGTTAATCCGTGTCCCAAAGAAGCCGGGAGTTGAAAATGGCAGAGATCACAGAACAAGACTTGAAAAAGATCGTCCTCGAATCCGGCATCGAGGTCAAGCCGATCTACGGGCCGGAGGACGTGGCCGATATTGACTATGATACACAGATCGGCGAGCCGGGCGCGTACCCGTTCACGCGGGGCATCCACAAATGGATGTATCGCTACCGGCCTTTTACCATGCGCCAGTACGCCGGTTTCGGCACCCCCTACGAGACGAACGAGCGCTTCAAGTTCCTCATCTCGCAGGGGCAGAACGCGCTCAACGTCGCCTTCGACCTGCCCAGCCAGATGGGGCTCGATTCCGACGACCCCCGCGCCGAGGGGGAGGTGGGCCGGGTGGGGATGGCGGTGGATACACTCAAGGATATGGAGATCGCTTTCGACGCCATCCCCATTGACAAGATCAGCGTCTCGCTGACCGTCAACGCGGTCACGGCCATCATGCTCGCCATGTACGTCACCGTCGCCGAGAAGCAAGGCGTGCCGCCGGAGCAGATCCGGGGCACGACCCAGAACGACATCCTCAAAGAGTACATCGGCCGGGGGACGTGGATCTTTCCCGTCGAGCCTTCGCTGCGGCTCACCGGCGACACCATCGAGTATTGCGCCCGGAACGTGCCGCGCTACTATCCGGTCAGCGTGTGCGGCTACCACATCCGCGAGTCGGGGGCCAACCCGGTGCAAGAGATCGCCTACGCCTACAGTATCGCCTGCGCCTACATTGACCACGTCCTGGAGCGGGGCTTGAGTGTGGACGATTTCGTCGCCCGCCTCTCCTTCAACTTTGACATTTTCGGCAACCTGTGGGAGCAAGTGAGTAAGTTCCGGGCGGCCCGGCGGCTGTGGGCCAAACTGATCAAGGAGCGGTACGGCGCCACCAATCCCAAGGCGATGCAGATGAAGATGATCGCCGGGGGCGGCGGCGGCGGGCTGACCATCGAGCAGCCGGAGAACAACATCGTACGCAGCGCCTACTATGCGCTCATCTCCGCCCTCTCCGGCACGCAGACCATGGCCCTCTGCTCCTACGATGAGGCCTACACCATCCCCACCGAAAAGGCGGCGCTCATCTCGCTGCGCACCATGCAGATCCTGGTCGAAGAGATGGGAATATGCGACACGGTGGATCCGCTGGCCGGTTCCTACTACATCGAGTGGCTGACCAACGAGTTGGAGAAGCGCATCGTCGCCGAGATGAAGCGGGTGGACGAGGAGTGGGGCGGCATCGTCAGGGCGATTGCCGAGGGGTATGTCCAGCGGGAGGTCGCCCACCAGGCCTACCTGTATGAGAAGGGCATCCAGGAGGGCACCATCGTTAAGGTCGGCGTCAACAAGTACCGTGTGGAGGAAGAGATGCGGGACGTGGCGCTTCACGAGTACCGTCCCCAGGCGGTCGAGGAGCAGCGGGCGCGGCTGGCCCAGGTCAAGGCGCAACGGGACGGCGCGGCGGTCAGCCAGGCGTTGGAGAGCCTGCGTCAGGCCGCGGCAGGAACGGACAACGTGATGCCCTACGTCCTGGACGCCGTGCGCGCCTACGCCACGCTGGGGGAGATGACGCAGGTGCTCAAAGACGTGTTCGGCGAGTTCCGCGAGCCGGTGCTTTGGTGAATGTGATAATCACGGTGGATCGCTGTTGAATATCGGTACTATTGCCATTCGGCATCGTGATTTACTACCCGGTTGCGCCCATCGCGCCGAAGCGGGGAAAAAACGTTTCTCGACCTGGGCCAGCCCCCAGGGTGCCAAGTTAGTCCAGGGGCGACGGGCTGGCGTCCCCTAAAAGTATATCTGCGGCAGGTAAAAGGAATATGACCCGTACGAAAATCATCGGCCTGGTCATCGTTCTAGCGCTATTATGGATTATCCCTGTGTCGGTCCTGGCATGGTCTGCCGGGTCCGCCGCTCCCCCTACAGGTGATCCTGGAGGAGTGGACCCCGGCGGAGGGGAGGCCGCGCCTCTCAGTCCAGCAGCCGTGGAGCACATCTATGTAGCCCAGACCACACAGGGCGCGGGGGACGGCAGCTCTCCCGGCAATGCTCGGTCTGTGGACTGGTTCAACACACCGGCCAACTGGTCCACTGCGCAGGCTCAGGATGGCCTGATCGGCCCCGGCGACACGGTTCACCTGTGCGGCGTGATCTCTTCCCGGCTGGTGGTGCAGGGCAGTGGTCAGGAGGGCTTTCCGATCACCATCCTGTTCGAGCAAGATGCCATGATGTCCGCTCCCTACTGGAGCACCTGGACGCCCCCCTTTGACCAGCGGGGGTTGCCCAACGACTATTCGGGGACGGACGAGATCAGCGCCATCTATTCCAATGAGAAGGACCATATCGTGATAGACGGTGGCGTGAACGGCGTGATCGAGGCCACGGAATGTGGGACCGACTGGCCCGACAACAAGTACACCTTTGCCGGCATCTATGGCCGGGGAGATCACGTCGAGATCAAGAACCTGACCATTCGCAACATGTACAACCGCACCCCCGGCGCGGATGATTACTGGTCCATCGGAGAGGGTATCTTTTTTGCCGGGAGTCACCTCTCGGTGCACGACAATATGGTGGAGAAGGCCTTCTACTGCCTCCAGGTGGGCGCGAGGAGCAGCGGCGCCACGCAGGACATCGAGGTGTATAACAACGTGATCTCCGGCTGCGCCGTATCGCTGGCCGCGACGATGGGGACAAACTATACTACTCTGGAAGACGTTCGTCTCCACCACAATCGGATGTTGAATGGGGAGGTGTGGGATGGAACGCTCTCGGAGAACCCGTTCGACCCCGCCCGAAGCTGGCATCGCCGCGACTTTGTCAAGGTCTGGGGCCGGATGACGACCTCACCGTTTTCTCCCTTTGCCCGGCTGTCCATCTATTCGAACGTCATCGGCCCCGGCCTGTCGAGTATGCGGGGGACGGCCTCCGGCTGGATTTGCATGGACAGCGGCTACTTTCCGGATCTGGAAATTCACCACAACCTCTTTTTGTCGGACGAGACAGATGCCCACGCCCCGTTCGTGTCCGTCTCGGGGATCACGAACTATACGACGACCATGAACTCGCAAATCCACAACAACACCTTTGTCGGCAACGAGGTCAACGACGCCCCCATCCGGCTTGGGCGCTGGACGCTGGGCCACGTCGTCTACGACAACATCTTTTTCCAGCAGGCGTTGGGGTTCTACGCGATGGACCCGGTGACCGACATCTCGTTTTGGGATTACAACAACTGGTATCCGCTGCGCCTCCCCGGCTCGTTCCAATACAAGTATCACCACAGCAGCTCCTGGGGAACGTATCCTCCGTACACGTACCAGCAATGGAAGGACGAGTTGGGCTTTGATGCCCATTCGGTCGAACAGGACCCCTTGTTTGTGAACGCCGACGACCCGGCCGGGCCAGATGGGGTGTTCTGGACAGATGACGATGGGCTGCGTTTGCCACCCGGCTCGCCGTCCGTCGGGGCGGGCCGGTTCGGTGGGGAGATCGGCGCTTATGCCTTTGAGCCGGCGCTATCCCTGCAGGGCGCGCCCGGCAGCGAGACCATCTATCTCAGTTGGACCGTCAACGTTACCTTGCCTGTAAGCACCACCTGGCACATCGACTACTACACCCACACCGCCAGCATCTACACCGCTACCGAGCCACTCAGCGCCACCCGTTCCACCGTGCTGACGGAACACGTGGAGAACTATCAGTGGTACACCGTCGCCCTGCACGCCATGGTGGATAGCACATCCTGGTTATCCGACACGGTGCGGGTGATGCCGACGGACAGGTTCGTCTACCTGCCGCTTGTGATGAGGGAGGATTGAGCGATGAAAGTTCAGAGGTTGTTTGGTTCAGCGTTCATGTTGGTGTTGCTGCTGGTGTCGGATCGCAGGGTAGATGTCTCGACGCCGTCTAGCAAAACTGTCTCTACAATCGTTCACAAGGATGTGGCCTTTCGGGTCGTCGCGGGCGCCGATGGAAACATACTCTATGCTAATACCTGTGACCAGGACGACGTCCAGGCCGCTGTCGATGCGGCGGTTGACGGAGATTTCGTCCTAGTTCCTGCCGGGCATTGCACTTGGACCACACCTGTGGCAGCTACACCGGCAGTGGAGATCGATGGCAAGGGCATCACTGTCCAGGGCGCCGGCATCGGCCAAACGGTCATTACCGACGCCACCGGATCGTCGTGGAGACAGACGCCATTCTGGGTAGAGGGATTGGAGGGCCATCCGTTTCGTATCACTGGCTTTACCTTCACCGGGCAGCCGAGTGCTCAAGGGGTCATCATGGTCAGGGGAACGTGCAAGGACTTTCGTATTGACCACTGCCGGTTTGAGGACATCGATGGTCGCAGCATCATGGTAAGCGGACATACTTTTGGCGTGATTGATCATTGTGCGTTCATACAGCCTGGCGGGCAAGGGATATGGGTGGGCGATGGGAGGGGTGATCCACCAGGTTCTACCTCTTGGGACGAGGCAATGAGCTATGGCACGGCCGATGCGGTCTTTATTGAAGATAGTACGTTCACCTGGGGAAGCGGCGGAGACGGGGCCGTCGACTGCACCGATGGTGGTCGGTATGTGTTCAGACACAATGTCGTGGAAGGGGTCATGGTGGGTAACCACGGAATGGATTCTCGACCTCGGTCGTGTCTGCAGATGGAGATATACGACAACACATTCTCCCCCTCGTCTCACAATGTGTACCTGGCGATACAATCTCGAGGTGGTTCGGCCGTCGTCTTTAACAATACCATTACCGGGACGGTGGGTGTGTATAGAATTCCCATCGGTGTGACGAATTACAGGTCGTGCTGCTACGCCGGCGCGGCTTGTTCGGATCACGGGCAGTGCGATGGCACCAACCCGCTCGACGGGAACACGGAACCACAGGCCATATACAAGGGCTGGCCCTGCAAAGACCAGATTGGTCGGGGGACGGCGCAGAGCTCCCAGCCTTTCTATGAGTGGAACAATACAAAGAATGGCTTGGATGTCGACGTCACGGTCTACTGTGGTTGGCCTGCGTGCATAGACCCACACCCCACCGATCACGTCCAAGAAAACCGCGACTACTACAACGACACCCCACGCCCTGGTTACACATCGTACATCTATCCCCACCCGCTGACCAAGGAATTGATATTAGACGCCAGGCCTGCCACGTCGACCATTCGTCTTGACTGGCAGGTCAAGACGATCCTGCCTGTAAGCACCACCTGGCACATCGACTACTACACCCACACCGCCAGCATCTA
>JBHIET010000076.1:0-16318 GCA_046760785.1 Anaerolineae bacterium
GGGGTCGCCGCGTCTGGCTCGCGTCTTGCCGCCTTTTCACCCTCGCTTCCGACGATTGAGACCCGCTCGCACGCCGTAGGATGGCGCTCACGCCCCGGCACCGCTCGGCTGAGCTCGCGACGAAGCCTGGGGTGGTCGGAGTTGATGTTTCGCACGATTCGTGCTATTATCTCACCGATGTGGATACTCGCATTTAGACAAAGTGTGAGACAGCGGGCGACAACCCGTGTCAATCAAGATTCTTAACAATCGAGTTTCGCGCCGATTTCAGGTCGGTTTGGGCTTTCCTTTGCCCTTTTTGACCACTCGCTGGCGCTCAGGTCGGGTGCGAGGCCGTCCCTTGGGCCATCCTGGCGACTTTCCGCCGCAGGCTGCCAGGGCAAGGGGTTATCCTCGACCAGATCGCGGCCCAGGAAGAGCTGCCACTGTGCCAAGCTGACCAGCATCGTCACCCGGTCGCAGCACTCTGAAGCCTGGAAGCGGGGCAGTGTCCAGTGGAGATACTGCTTACGGAAACGAATGCTGGACTCCACTGGCCAGCGGTATTCGTACCAATGCCACAGGCGCTGGTCTTCTGCCTTCTGGTGTGGAGGTGGCTGGTAACCCAGCAGAAGGGCGCTGACGGTTTCTCCTGCTCCAGGTGGGCTTCGACCAGAATGACACTGAACAATGTGTCGGCATCCTGGCAGGCGCGTTTATCATCCCAACGTCGCAGCCGCACCTTTCCCCAGCGTGGATGTTCCAGCTCCACCATCGCCTTCGGCTCTCCCCAGGTCTCCGGCTCCTTGAACGCAAAGCGCTCTCCGTGGACACGAGGGCGGCCACGGCCACTATACGCGCCCGGAGCTCCATACAAGACCCGGTCACGTCGCAGGCGCACCAGGGCGCCACACGGCTCATCCCTCAGCGGGGCCAGAAAGCGGTGGTTGCCGTACTTGGCATCGGCGATGATGAGGTAGCTGTTTGACTTGCTCTATGCCTACATCCGTCTGCTGGCTGAGTGCCCGCCCGATGGAAACGGGAAGCCCCCAAGCTACCTGGCTCAGGCACCCAGGCCAGCATAGAGTATGGATGACCGACCACGATCGAGCCACCGTCGACTGCGGGTGTGGGACTGAAGACGTACTGCCGGTCAGCCAGAGCCCACGCCGCTGGATGAGGCCAGGCTGTGCCATCCGGAGAGAACAGCTGGGGCCCCTTCGTCGGGATCTGTCGGATGAAGTGCCCTTCTAACCACTCCCAGTCTTGGCCTCCCCTCTCAATGGCAGCGTAACTGCTGTGCCACTGGCGGCGGAAGGTTGGCAGAAGACTCAACTCGGGAAAGGAGCGGACCGGCTGGCCAAGAAGGAGAGCCTCGATGAGCTCAAATTGGGCGTCACCTGCTTTGGTGAATCCGTGTTCGTAAGTGGCTTGACGAAACTCGATAAGGTTGTTAAACTGCTCCATGGTGGGAACCTCCGGTATTGGTCTACCTTAAGTTTCCACCATCGGGCGGTTTCGCGCAAGTCGCGAGCCGCCCTCATTATTTGTCTAAACTCGAGCTGGTACATATTGCATTTTAGCGGGGCTTGTAGTAGCATCACAAGGTCAGGTATAACTCGGTCAAAAGCGACGCCGGTCAAGCTGCCTCAAAAGCACTGAGTACACGCACAGCGAGGGAGAGGGAAATGATCAAGAAACAACCATTTGGCCGCACCGGTCATTCGAGCACACGCACTATCTTCGGTGCCGCTGCCCTCGGCACGGTCACCCAGGATCGGGCAGATCGCACTATGGAGGTGCTGTTACACTACAGGGTCAACCACATTGACACGGCACCCACGTATGGAGATGCGGAGCTGCGCATTGGGCCGTGGATGGATCGTTACCGCCGGCGCTTTTTCCTGGCCACAAAGACGGACCAACGCACCTATCAGGAGGCTCGGGATCAGTTTCAGCGCTCGTTGGAGAGGCTGCGCGTGGACCGGGTGGACCTGCTGCAGTTGCACAATCTGGTGGATCCGGAAGAATGGGAGGTGGCGGTGAGACCAGGCGGCGCGCTGGAGGCGGCCATCGAGGCCCGTGAACAAGGCTTGGCACGCTTCATCGGTGTGACAGGCCACGGCATAACGGCTCCCGCGATGCATAAGCGCAGCCTGGAACGGTTTGATTTCGACTCGGTGCTGCTACCCTACAACTACGCGATGATGCAGAACCCTCGATACGCTGCCGATTTCGAAGCCCTGATGACCCTATGCCAGGAGCGCAACGTGGCAGTGCAAACGATCAAGTCCATTGCCCGCGGGCCATGGGGCAGCAAGACTCGAACCCGCACCACCTGGTACGAGCCACTGGAGAACCAGGCCGCCGTTGACAAGGCGGTGCACTGGGTGCTGGGTCGGCCAGGCGTTTTCCTGAACACGGTGGGAGACGTTCAACTGCTGCCCAGGGTGTTGGAGGCCGCCAGCCGCTTCCAGACAGCGCCACCCGAAGAAGAGATGAAGGAATTAGTGGCCCAACAGAGAATAGTGCCACTCTTCGAGTAAACAAAGTATGTCCGTCGTTTCCATCGCAGCCTGTGAGACGTATGAACCCGACGCAGTCCGCCAGGCGGTGACTGGAGTGCTTGCCCCACTGGGCGGCATCGGTCGGTTCGTCCGTCCGGGGATGCAGGTGCTACTCAAGCCCAACCTGCTGGCCGCCGCCGACCTGGAGCGAGCGATCACGACCCACCCGGCGGTAGTTCAGGCGGTGGCCGAACTGGTACAGGAGGCCGGGGGGACCGTCCTCATCGGCGATTCCCCCGGCGGCTCCGTGAAGGACGTCTCCCAGGTCTGGCGCAGGAGCGGGATGACGGAGGTGGCGGCGCGCACCGGCTCGCGCCTGGTTCCCTTCGATGGCGTAACCTGGAAGCGGCTGAATGGCAACGATTACTTCATCGCCCATCCCGTCCTCGAGGCCGACCTGGTGATCAACCTGCCCAAGCTGAAGACCCACATCCTAACTCTTTTCACTGGCGCGGTGAAGAACCTCTTCGGCACCATCCCCGGCACGCGCAAACGAGAAGTTCACTATCGCGCTCCGGGCATACAGGACTTCAGCCGGGCGCTGGCGGATGTACTGGAATTGGTCCGACCAGGATTGACGATCATGGACGGCGTGCTCGGTCAGGAGGGGAATGGGCCAGGGATGGGAGGCACGCCCCGCCGGTACGATTGTCTGGCCGCTTCGGCGGACCCGGTGGCGCTGGACGCGGTGATGGCGCAGGCGCTGGGCTACAGGCCCGGCGAGGTTCTTCACCTGGCCCAGGCAGATACCCGGGGGCTGGGGGTATCCAACCCCGACGCGGTGCGGATCGAGGGAAACAGGCAGGCGCTGGACTTCGGAGCAGTGTCCCTGCCGAAGGCCCGCTGGTACTTCCGCGCCCCCTCGTGGATCAGTGCGCCGCTGCGTGTGGCGATACGGGTCCGTCCCCGGCTGACGGTATCCGAATGCGCTGGCTGCGGCCGCTGCGTCGAGGCCTGCCCGCAAGACGCCATCACCCCTGGGCAACCCCCGGACTTCGACCTGGATCGCTGCATCGGCTGCTTCTGCTGTGCCGAAGTCTGCCCGCAGGGGGCCATCACACTGCACCGCAGCCTGATCGCCCGGCTGGTCGGCGTGGGCGGCTGAGGTAGGAACAGATGGAAGGGAGAGATATGCCAGGAGAGTTTCTCGGTCTGACGATGGACCAACTTCTGATGCTGGGTGGTCTCGGCGTGGTACTCCTCGTGATACTATTTATGCTCAGTCGTGTGCTCAAGCTGACCAAATCTCTCCTCAAACTGGGCTGCCTGGGCATCCTCGTCCTGCTCGTTGCTGCTTTCATCGCGTTGCGGGCACTGGGAGGCTGAGCCGCTTTTTTCGGGCGAGCCACCGGAAAACCAAATCACCTCTCAACGATGCTGATAGAGCCAGACCCCTGATCTATCCTCAGCACGACAGTGTGCGTAGCCATGTCGTAGTCATCCGTCTCCCATATACCATCGCCGTCGCGCTCGCCTTCCACCAACTGAAACCGCTCGTCAGGGCGGAAGGAACCGCTGCCCGAATCGAGCACCACGCGCGCGCCCACACCTTCGGGAAGGACGATGGTGATGCTCCCGGAACCGCCGTCAATGCGGGCCTCGAAGGTGCTTGCGGCTGGCAGGGTCAGGTCAATGGCCCCGGAACCTCCGTCGAGAAAGAGATCGTCAATCTGCAAACCGGTGAGATCAAAGTCGCAATGGCCCGAGCCAGCGTCAAGTGCAAGATTAAGGGGCACCTGGGGGCTGAGTTTCACGTCCCAACGATCCCCTGCCCGATCTCCAAAGTCAACCGGCCCGAACCAGGGGCCGGAGAAGTGGCTGTCCAACTCCACATTGGCCCGGCTGCCACGCACGTCCACATCGAAGGTGAGCTGGCCGCGATAGGCGATGTCGCCCTCGATGAGGTTGGCAGACGAATCAGGCAGCGCGCTCAGGTAGGCGGGCGCACTGGTCCAGTCAATGATGACCGAGCTACTCTCCACGCTCCCCAGCGGATGTTCGATGTGCTCGGTGTGCCATTCGACCGGCTGGCTCAACTCGACCAGCGCCGGGACGTTTTGCGCGAAGAGGGCGACCGTCACCGCACAGCCGAACAGCAGCAGGATCAGCAACCCGCTGACGAGGGCCCCGAGCATTGAGCGGTGGCCGATCAACACGTCAATACCGAGCGCGACCAGCAGCAGCGGCCAGAGCCGCCACAGCACGTTCCACGACTGCCAGGGCAGATAGCCCAGGTTCGAGAGCAATAAAATGATGCCAGTGCCAACGAGCACCAGCGGCCAGAAGAAAGAGGGCGGGCTTCGTCGTGGCCTGCGGACACTTTCGATTGGTTCTTGAATATCTGACATTGTCACACCTCCTGACTGTCGCTGGCTGTCTGCACCCTGTATACGCGAACAGCCGGGCAAAGTTGCAGCTTCGCTTGCCCTTAGTGGTGCGATGTGGTAGACTTTAACGCATCATCTCAGGAGGCAAGATAGTGACCCTTAAAGACCCCCAGGCGGTGGCCGGGATGATCGAAGGTCTTTTAAAGCCCTGGTACGACGCGGTAGACAATCCGGCGAAGGCTCAAGAGGAGGTGCTGCACCGTCTGCTGAAAGGCTACGCCCAGACGGAGTACGGCGCGCAGCACGGCGCATCTCAGATCGAAACCATCGAGGACTACCGGAGCGCCTTCCCGGTCGGCACCTACGATGAACATTACAAGCCACTCATTGAGCGCGTGATGGAGGGCGAGGTGAGCCTGCTACTCAACGAGGAGCCGGTGGGTTGGGCCATCACCCGGGGCACGACCAAGGGCGAGTCCAAGTTCATCCCCATGACGCCCACTGACCTGATGATGCGCATCAGTGCCGGGCGGGCGATGATGAACTACGTGGTCAGCAGCGGACGGCACGATCTGTTTGAGGGGGTCAACCTGAACCTGAATTTCCCCTCGGTGGTGGGGACGGTGCAGGTGGGGGAGCGGGAGGTGGAATACGGCTACAGTTCCGGCATCTACGTGAAGCACGTCTCGGCCTTCACGCCCATCCGCTCCGTGCCCGCGCAAGAGGAAATTGACGCGCTGGGCGGGGGCAAGACCATCCGCGATTGGGAAGCGCGCTTCGAACTGGCTTACGAAGAATGCAAGGACGAGAACGTCACGCTGGTAGGCGGTGTGGCTCCAACCGCCCTACGTTTCGCCCGCTACCTCAAGCGGGCGCATCGGGTCTATCCCAAGGACTTATGGAAGACGCAGGTTGTGACGCTGGGCAGCGTGCCGGGTATCAACACGCGCTACGAACCGGCCCTCACCGCGCTCTATGGCCGGATCGCCATCCGCGAAATCTACGGCGCGACCGAGGGCATGTTCGGCCAGCAGCGGGACGAAAAGCGAGCCTGGGTGCCCAACTATGATCTGTTCTTCTTTGAGGTACAGACCCGCCCTTCGACCGTGCTCAGGGCAAGCTCGGGCATCAAGATGCTGCACGAGATGCGGCCCGGCGAGATGGGCAGCCTGATCGTCTCGACGCCCATCCTGCCCCGCTACAAGATCGGCGACCTGATTCTCGCCTTCCGCCCGCCCTACTTCCGCTGCATTGGCCGCGACCGGTGGTGGACACCCCTGCGTTACGGATGGGACGAGTTTATGACGCTCAACCTGGGACGGTTGTAGAAGACTTCGGAGATTTCTGAAACCCCTGAAGTCCGGTAGCAATCAGCGGCTCCGGAGAAAGCCGCGCAGCAACACGCCCAGGCCGATGGCGATCAGCACCAGCGGCCCAATCACCTCCCAGCCGAACAGATTCCCCAACCCGATGCCCAGCAGGATGGCGGCTAAAACGAGGGTGCCCCCCACCGCGCGCCGATAGGCCGGCACGAGCACGCGGATAGCCACCTCCAAAAGCACGATCAGCCCGGCCCCAACGAAGACGAGCCCCCAGACATCCAGCCACGCGACGTTGGCCAGAAGCCCCATGTTTCCCGCGAGGAGTGCCACCCCAGCCCAGATGAGGATCGCGGCCCACACGACGGCGCTAAGAGGATCGCGACGCCACTTCTCGTCCCACGTTTTTTCTTCTTTCTCGTGTTCTTTCTCCGCCTTTTCCTCTTCCTTTTCCTCTTCCTTCTCGTACTTCTCGCCGTAATGCCGTTCGGACATGGTTTCCTCCCTTCGCTTCACTCAGTGGCATGCCGGTACGCTCCGATATTATAGCACACATTTGGGGGATACGGGAAGCGTGAGACGTGATGCGTGATCGGACGCTGGCTACCCCTGCTCCAGGCGACTGATCATCATCCTACAACTCGACGTTGACCTGACGCAGGGATGTAATTCGACATCTAATACGCCAGCTTGTCCAGCGCCAGCAGCACGCCAGTGCACCCGGCCAGCACAGCCGCCAACCAGAGGTCAGCGCGGCGTAGCGGCAACGGCACCGACTGCCCGTTATTGGGATCGAAGGCCCGCACAGTGACTGCGTTGACCACTTCATCTCCATAGCGCAGCGTGTTGGCGATGGTCGTGACCAGGAACAACCACAGCGCCGGCCAGGGTCGCCGCATCCCGCCCCGCAGCCAGATGGTCTGCAGCGTCACGGCCGCCATCTCCCGTAGCGTCCCGAGCAGGTTCATCGCCAGGGCCGTGGCGAACCCCAACCCCCGTAGCCCCAGGCGGTTGAATATCGCCACGATGTCGGAGAGCGAGAGGGAGGCCAGCCCCAGGCCAAACGCCAGCGTCAGTGCGAGGGCCCGCCCGGCCATCTCCAGGCCCGTCGCCAGCCCCTCCTGCGAAAGGCGAAACGGCCCCAGCGCCAGGTCAGGCTCGCCGATCAGAAACGGCCCCAACACCACCGCCGTCAGGACGAAGGCCCAGAATCGGGGGCGGCGAAGCAACCGCAGCCCCTCCCGGCTCCAGGTCAAGCCGAAGGCCAATTCCAGCAGCGCCAGACCCGTCAGCCACTTCCCTTCGACCAGAGTGGCCATCAGTGCGGCCCAGCCGGTGAACAGCAGGTAGCCCCACGGGCTCAGCGACCCACCTCGCTCCCGGCAGAGTTGGGTTGTCCTCGCCGGCGCGCCACCGCACTGCCCAATTTCCACGCTCCCCATCCAGCAATGCCTCCCACGACCAGGCGGATCACCAGCAGAGTCGCGAGGATCAGCAGGGCAGTCGAGACGTCCAGTCCCAGCATCTGGCTGCCCTCCCGCACCATCTTGGTGTAAACCTCAACGACGCCCTTGCCATACAGCAACCGCATCATGACGAATTTGTGGGGGAGATTCCAGCCCACGGCCAGTGCCCCACCCAGGACGAAGGCCCGCCCTTCGACTCGGCTCAGGGCAGGCCAGCGGGGCGTGCGGGCGATCCAGAGGGTCGCCTCCATCAGCGCACCTTCTACGAGGATGGCCACCACCGGCCCGATCTTGGCCCCGACGGGGCTGAGCAACTTCAGGAGCGCCGTCACGACGCTGATGAGAAACACCGAACCCCGGTTCGGCACGAAGTGGCGGCCGGTCAGCGCCAATACCACGCCGATTCCCGTCATCAGCACTCCGGTCAGAAAGGTATCCGCCTGGGGGGGAAAGATGACGTGCAGGAAACTGCCCAGGGTCATCTCCATCACGCCCCACAGCGCACCGAACAGCCCGATGGTGACCCAATCTCGTACCTTGTAAGACGACATCAATTGACCTCCAAATCGTGATTAGTTTCTTGCTCTCTTGCATCCTGCATCTTGCCCCCTACCATCTGCCACACCCGGTTGGCGTACCGCTCCACCAGACGCTGGTCGTGGGTGATCAGGAGGATCGTCTGGCCCGCCTGGTTCAGGTCGGCCAGGAAGTCCATCACCTGCGTCAGATGCTGCCAATCCTGGCCGACCGATGGCTCGTCCAGGATCAGGAGCGTCGGGTGCAGGCTCAGTGTGGCTGCCAGCGCAGTGCGCTGTTGCTGCCCTACACTGAGCGCCCGCGTCGGCCGGTGGTGCAGGGCCAGCAGGCCGGTCCGCGCCAGCACCTCCTCCACCTCGCCAGCTCGCTCCATCCCCAGGTTACGCGGGCCAAAGCAAACCTCCTCCTCCACCGTGTCACACACCAGTTGATGGAGGGGAGTCTGTTGCAGGAAGCCGACCCGCCGGCCTTGCCCATTGGTGTGCCAGGCGACCCGGCCGCGGCGGGGGCGAAGGAAACCGGCAAGCACACGGGCCAGCGTGGTCTTGCCCGCCCCGTTCGGCCCGACCAGCGCGGCGAAGTTCCCCCGGTGCAGCGTGAGCGAACAGTTCTGGAGGACGGGTCGGCCATTGTAGCCTGCTGTGATCCCCTGGAGCGTGACCAGTGGTTCATCGGCAGGGACCGATGGTGGAAGGCGAGGGGGCGGCGTCGGCTGCACCCGCGCCAGTGTCTCGGCCGGGGGACCATAGGTGACTATACGACCATCCGCGAGCCACACCAACCGGTCGGCGTAGGGCAGGAAAGGCTCCACCCGGTGCTCGATGACCACCACCGTGACCTGTAACCAGCGGTGTAATCTGACCAGGGCCTCCACGACCAGGTGTATCCCTTTAGCGTCCAGGTTCGCCGTAGGCTCATCCAGGATCAGGGTGGTAGGACGCATCGCCAGGGCAGCGGCGATGGCCACCCGTTGCCCTTCACCGCTCGACAGGTGGCGCACCGCACGATGCCGCAGGTGGGCGCACTCGGTCGCCACAAGGCCAACTTCCACGCGCACGGCGACCTCGTCGGGGGACAGGCCCAGGTTCCGCGGGCCGAACGCCACCTCCTCTTCCACCGTCGCGTTGAACAACTGCGTGGCCGGGTTCTGGAAGACGAACCCCACGCGAGTGGCGATCTGTGCCACGCTATGGCGCCGTGGGTCCATTCCCTCCACCGAGACTAGACCCCGCACCTCGGCGGGGATGGTCTGGGGGATCAGCCCCATCAGCGCGTGGGCCAGCGTGCTCTTACCGCCGCCGGCAGGCCCACCGACGAGCACGAAGGAGCCCGACGGGATGGAGAGGTCCACCCCCCGCAGAGCATGGGCCTCCGGATACCGAACATCCAGCCCACAGACCTGGATCACTCCTCCCTCCTGGCGAATTGCTGGCGGCAGACCTGGAGCCAATCCAGAATCGCCTCGATCTGGCGGCGTCGGAAGTCGAAGACCGACCGGTTGAAATCCTGGGGGGCACATCCGGCGATTCTCTGTTCCAGCCCCTCGACCCTCTCCCGGCAGGCGGCCTCCTGGGCCGCGATCAGATCCTCCACGCCCGCCAGGCCAAGCGTGCAGAAGAAGTAGAGCTTGGCCGGGAATTCCACGCGCATATCGCGGATGGAGGGGGCAGGCCGCCGCAACCAGTCGCGGAAACTCTGCTTCCCCGCAGGGGTGATGCGGTAGACCTTGCGAGGCGGTCGGCTTTCCTGGGCGCTGACACTGGACTCAACCTGACCGGCCTGCTCCAACCGCTTCAGCGCGCCGTAGACGTTGCTGATCCCCATGTACCAAATCTCGCCCAACTCCTCTTGGACGCGCTGGTGCAGGTCGTAGCCATGCACCGGCCCCCGCATCAGGAACCCCAAGAGTGCCTGCTCCAATGGCAACCGCCGCCTACCACTCATTTTTCCCCTTTTGCTCACAAAATGAATATTCACACAGCGAACATTATACGCACAATCGCGTGGAAAGTCAAGGCAGGGAGATGTAGGGAGCGCCAGCTATCCCCGGATTACGAAGCGGCAGACCGGATCCCCCTTGGCGACGCACGCCGTCTCTTCCGAGGCAACGTCGCCGCCGAAGATGCCCGCCGCCATACCGGCCAGCACGCCCCGGATCATATGGCAGACCGGAAGCGGTGAAGTGGTGGGCTGGTCCCGCATGTAAGCCTCGGCAAAAGGCGACCCTTCGACTTCGATGGCGAGCCGTTTGCTCGCTGCATCCAGCTCAACCAGGCTGAACCTGCCCCAGCCGATCTCGCCGCCCATCTTGCACATAAAGGCGACGATCTCCTCATCGGTGTAGTTGAACACCTCTTTGTACCGCTTGGACGAGCGGGAGCCGCCGGTGTAGCCGCCGGCCATCATCGCCTTGGCGCACCTTTCCGGGCCGACAAGCGCCTCCACCGCTTTCTGAAAGTCCACCACGGTGTCGGGCCGGATCAGCATGTAGCGCACATCTTTGAAGGTCAACCGGCCCGTCTCCACCCTCAGCTTGTCGAAGATTTCGTTGCTCATCGGGGATTCCTTCTCAGTTCTGCCGTGGCCGCCTGATCAATCGTCAGCGTCTGCGGATCAATCACCACCTTGTAGTCCCGGCGGGCGCTCTCCAGGGTGACCTTGCCATCGCGCACGTCGGCCAGCAGCGAGTCGGGGTCTCGCTCCAAGGGGTCGCCGTAGCCGCCGGCGCCGGGCAGTCGCAGGCTGACCACGTCTCCCTTCTTGAGCACGTCCAGCCCCTTCGACTTGAGCACCCGCTCCTCGGATGTATCGGGATTCAACACGAATCGCCCCTTGCTCCCCTCCTTCCCGCCGAAGAGGCCGAAGGGGGCGAAGCGCTGCCGGTCGCCGTAGCGGGCCAGGGTAACGTCGTCAATGAGCACCTGGATGTCGCGGCGCACAGTCAGGCCGCCCCGGTATTTGCCCGCCCCGCCGGAGTCGGGGATGAACTCGTAGCGCAGGATGCGCACCGGGTACTCCAGCTCGACCGCCTCGATGGGCGTGTTCTTGAAACGGGCCAGGTGCGAGTCCTGCCCGTCGCGGCCATCCTTCGTCGGCCGGGCGCCCGCGCCGCCTCCCTGGATATCAATGTAGACGAAGCGCCGGCCCGTCTGCGGATGGTAGCCGCTGAAGCCGCAGTTGGTGATCTGACCGTGGCAGCCGGCCATCACGTTATCCGGCACCGCCTGCGACAGGGCCAGCATCATGGCCTCGGTGATCTTTTGCGAGGTGTTGGTGCGCGCCCCCACCGCGCCGGGCATCCTGGGGTTGACGATCAGCCCCTCTTCCGCTTCGATGCGGAAGGGGCGATAGCAGCCGGAGTTGGGTGGCACGTGGGGATCAATGACGGCGATCAGGGCATAGTAGACGGCGGCGTGGACGGTGGCCAGGGGACAGTTGATGTTCCCCTCCACCTGTTTGGCCGTGCCCTCGAAATCCACAAGCACCTCGTCCCCCTGCTTATGGATATTCACCTGGAGCTTGATGGGAATGTCGCTGCGGCCATCGTCGTCCACGTGGTCCACGCCGGTGTAAGTGCCGTCGGGGATGCGCTTGAGGCCGGCGCGGATGCGGCTCTCCGAGTAGTCCAGCAACATTGCCTGGCACTTTTGCACGACCTCGACGCCGTACTTGTCGAAGATCGCCTGCATCCGCTGCACACCCACGAAATCGGCCGCAGCCTGGGCACGGATGTCACCCAGCGTCTTGTGGGGCACGCGGATGTTGTTTTCCAGGATGCCGAACAGCTCCGGGTCTTCCTGGCCCTTCTTGTAGAGTTTGACGAAGGGGAAACGCAATCCTTCCAGGTAGATCTCGTTCAGTCCGCCGGCCGTCCCACCCGGCGCCGCGCCGCCCATGTCGGAGTGGTGGGCGATGCTGCCCACGAAGCCGACCAGTTCCCCTTCGTAGTGGACCGGGGCAAAGGTGACCAGGTCCATCACGTGCTGGCCGCCGGAGTAGGGGTCGTTGAAGATGATCACATCGCCCGGGTCCAGGTCTTCGGGCTTGTATTTGTCCACCAGGGCTCGCATTCCCAGTTCGAAGCCGGTGAGCAACATCGGCGCGTGGTGCGCCTGTCCGATGGTGTTGCCGAAGCGGTCGAAGACGGCGCAGGTGATGTCCTCGATCTCCTTGATGACCGTCGAGCGGGCCGTGCGCACCAGCGTGCGGCCCATCTCATCTGCCACCTGCTCCATCGCGTAGCGGATGACTTGCATAGTGATCGTATCAGCTTGATAAATCATGGTTTTCTTTTCTCCGTGTCGCGTGTTGCGTGTTTCGTGTTTCGTGTTGCGTGTTGCGTGTTTCGTGTTGCGTCTGTTCGGGCAACGGAACATCTGTGAGCAAGTCTGGTGCAGTGGCTGTGTAGCCTGTGGCCCGGTAGAGTTGATCCGATAATCCACGAGTGCGGCGATCCTGGGCTAGTTTGGTCACATCGTTCCACGCCAAATCGGCCGCAAATAGCGCCAGCCGATAGACTTCCATCCGCCACAATCTATCGCCCGTGATCTCGACCGGCACGCCTTGTTCCCATTCCTGGTAGTTCATTCCTCCCTCCTGAAATACTCCATATTGCGTGTTACGTGTCTCGTGCTGCGTGTTACGTGACACGCAACACGTAACACGCAACACGTAACACGTTTCACGCATCACGTATCTGCACAATAATGTTCCCAAAGTCATCCACCGTCCCTACCGCCCCCGGCGTGAGGACCGAGGTCGAGGCGACCTCTTCCACCAGGCACGGTCCTCTGACGACGTTCCCCGGCTGGAGCAGGTCACGCTCATAAACGGCCGTGTCAATGAAACCGTGAGCGGGATAGTAGGCTGGACGTGTGCCTTTATTGGCTGCACCAGGATCACTGCCAGCCCTCTCCCTGCGGGTAAAAGAAACCTCAGGCACCTTGCCGATGGCCCCTACCCGCAGGTTGATGAACTCGACCGTCTCCTCGGCCGAGCCGTAGGCATAGATGCGGTGGTGTAATTCGTGAAAGCGAGCGATGACCTCGGCCAGGTCGGCCTGGGTGAGCGTCTCCTTGCGGGTGACCGGGGTGTTCAACTCGTAGGACTGGCCCTGGTAGCGGATGTCGGCCGACCATTGTATGACGACAAGCTCGTCGGGGACATTCTGGGCCTTGAGTTGCGCCCGGCCCCGCGCTTCCAGTTCCTTGAAGGCGACCAACACCTCCTCAGGCAGCAATTCATCCTCGCTTTTGGCGATGGTCGTCACGTAGTCGTGGCGCGTGTTGGCTACTAACAACCCCACGGCCGAGAGGGTGCTGGGGTACATCGGGATGACCACGCGGCTCACGCCTGCGTCCTCGGCCAGCTCGACGGCGTGCAGCGGCCCGGCCCCGCCAAAGGGAAGCAGGGCGAACTCGCGCACGTCGTATCCCCGTTCGGTAGAACAGACAGCGATGCCGCGCACCATGTTGGCGTTGACCACGCGTATGATGCCGCCGGCCGCCTCTTCCAGAGACACCCCCAGCGGTTTGGCCACGTACTCCCTGATGGCTTTTTCGGCCAGCTCGGGATGCAATTTCATCTCGCCCCCCAGGAAATAGTCGGCGTTGAGGCGACCCAGCACCAGGTTGGCGTCGGTGACGGTGGGCCGCTCGCCGCCCAATCCGTAGCAGGCCGGTCCCGGCGCTGACCCCGCGCTCTCCGGCCCCACGTTGAGCGCTCCACCCTGGTCCACCCAGGCCAGGCTCCCCCCACCGGCGCCGATGGCGTGCACGTCGAGGATGGGCATCTTGACGGGGAAGCCCTCGAACTGGCTTTCCGGGGCCATCCGGGGTTCCCCTCCGATGATGAGACCGATGTCGAAACTGGTGCCGCCCATGTCCACGCTGATGATCTGTTCGTCGCCGGTCAGACTGCCCACGTAGGCTGCCGCCAGCGCCCCGCCCGCCGGCCCCGAGTTGACGATGTTCACCGCCCGGCCCCGCGCCTCCTCGGCCGTCATCGAACCACCGCTGGCCTGCATGATGCGCAGGTCTGCCTCACCGTACCGCTCTTCCAATTGGCCCTCCAGGTTGTCCAGGTAGCGGTCCAGCACCGGCTGCAGGTAGGCACTGATGACGGTGGTCGAGGTACGCTCGAACTCACGGAACTCGGGCGCAACCTCAGAGGAGATAGAGACGGTGGCTTCGGGGAACATTTCCCGGCAGATTTCGCGCACCCGCCGCTCGTGGGCGGGGTTGCGGAAGCCAAAGATGAAACTTATGGCGATGGATTCGACCGCCTGCTCCTTGAGAAAGGCCACCGCCTCGCGGGCGGTTTCCTCGTCCAGAGGGATGACTACCGAACCGTCCGCGCCGACGCGCTCCCTCACCTCGCGCCGCAGATAGCGGGGCACGAGCGGGAGGGGCGTGTCCACAAAGATGTCGTACAGCCCTCCGTCGGGCCGCTCGATGCGTCCGATCTCCAGCACATCCCGCATGCCCTCGGTGGTGATCAGCCCCGTGCGTGCCCCCTTGCGCTCGATGAGGGCATTGGTGCCGATGGTCGTGCCGTGGACCAGGTAATCTGTACGCTCGAACGAAGTTCCGACCATGCCCAGCATCTTGTCAATGCCGGTGATGACCCCTTCGGCCAGGTTGTGGTGCGTGGTCAACACTTTGGTGTAATGAATCTTTCCGGTGTCGTCGTCCACGAGGACGATGTCCGTGAACGTGCCGCCTACGTCAATTCCGATGCGCATATCTCTCCTTTTAGTAGTCAGATGTCAGTAGCCAGTAGTCAGTAGTCAGAAGTCTGGTTACTGGCTACTGGCTACTTTATTACTCCGTTCTCTCGTAATTGGGCGATGCGTTCCGTCGAATAGTCCAGGATCTCGCGCAGCACCTGGTCGGTGTGCTGGCCGTGCAAGGGCGGCGGCTCGAAGGGACCCTCGTCCATCGGTGGGGTCTTGACCGGGTTGCCGATGGAGCGCAGCCGTCCCACCGTGGGGTGCTCCATCTCGACGACCATGTTCCGCGCCGCTACCTGGGGATCGGCAAAGAGCCGGTCCAGCGTGTTGATGGGGCCGGAGGGTACCTGGGCCTCGGCGAGCAACCGCAGCCACTCGTCGCCGGGGCGGGTGCGAAAGATCCCCTCCAGGATGGGCACCAGCTCCTCGCGGTGATCGCGCCGGTGGTCGTTGTCGCAGAAGCGAGGATCGTCAATCAGTTCCTCGATCCCCAGGACGCGGCAGAGGGCCTGCCAGAACTTTTCCACAAAGACGGCCACGACGATGTAGATGTCCTGGGTGGCAAAGGCCTGGTAGGGCACGACCGAAAGATGTCCGGAGCCCATCGGCCCCGGCACCCGGCCGTCGATCAGGTAATACTGCCCCACGTAAGTCAGCAGCGAGACGTTGGCGTCCATCAGGCTCAACTCGATCTTGCGCCCCTCACCCGTCGTCTCGCGGGCGTAGAGCGCGGCGGAGATGGCGAACGCGGCGAAGAAACTGCCCGCCAGGTCGCCCATCGGGATGCCCATACGTACCGGCGGTCGGCCCGGCTCGCCGGTGATGGACATCGCCCCGCTGATGGCCTGAATCGCCAGGTCGAAGGCCGGGCGATCCCGGTAGGGGCCGTTCTCGCCGTAGCCGCTCAGCCCGCAGTAGATGATGCGAGGGTTGATCGCTTTGAGCGTGTCATAGTCGCACCCCAGCTTCTCCATCACGCCCGGACGAAAGTTGTGAAAGACCACGTCCGAGACCCGCACCAGGTCGTAGAGCACCCGGCGGCCCTGCTCCTTCCGCACGTCCAGCGCCACGCTCTTTTTGTTGCGGTTGATGGCCATAAAGTAGGCGCTCTCGCCCTCGACAAAGGGCGGTCCCAAGAGCCGGGTGCGATCTCCTACCTCGAGCTGCTCGATCTTGATCATCTCCGCGCCCAGGTCGCCCAGCAGCATCGAGCCGTACCCCCCGGCCAGCATCTGGGCCATGTCCACGACGCGGACGCCATCTAGCATTGGTTGCATTGTTCGACTCCCAGGTTTTTTGAAAGCGTGACCGGCAATATCTTCTCGAATTCGTTACTATCTTGACAATGTTAGATTAACATAACGATTCTCTAAATTGCTCCAAGCCCCCGTCT
>JBHIET010000077.1:0-16256 GCA_046760785.1 Anaerolineae bacterium
GCACTCAGGACGACTGGCCTGATTTAGCTGCTAGCGGAGTGCGAAATCTAGGTTATAGACGGAGGAAACCACGGCAAGGTTCCCATCACCCTATGTAGCCAACAGGATCGCTGTCGCCAGTTACACGCGGGCGTAGGCGGAGTCTTTTTCTCTGAGGATGATATCGTGAACAGCGCCCTCTCTGATGCTGGCAGAGGAAACAAGCGTGATTCTGGCCTTCTCCTGAAGCTCCTCTATTGTGAGGGCACCGCAACTGCACATCGCGGCAATGATTTTGCTGACAGTCAACTCCAAGTTATCCTTCAACTTCCCGGCGTAAGGCACGTAGCCGTCCACTCCCTCCTCGAAGGCGAGCCTTGACTCCCCGCCAACGTCGTATCTCTGCCAATTCGTCGCCCTGTTTGATCCTTCAGCCCAGTACTCCTTGACGAAACTGCCATTAATCACGGCTTTTCTCGAAGGGCTTTCATCGAAACGGGCGAAGTATCGGCCCATCATGACGAAATTGGCGCCCATTGCCAGCGCCAAAACGATGTGGTAATCCTGAACAATTCCCCCATCGGAGCAGATAGGAACGTAGACACCGCTTTCCTCGAAGTGCTCGTCCCTGGCCCTGGCCACCTCAATCAGCGCCGTCGCCTGACCACGACCGATGCCTTTCTGCTCCCTGGTGATACAGATAGAACCACCGCCGATACCGACCTTGACGAAGTCAGCACCGGCCTCGGCAAGATACAGGAAACCTTCCCGATCCACGACGTTGCCACCGCCTACCTTGACCTCACCGTCGTACTCTTCCTTGACAAACTGGAGCGTGTCTCGCTGCCACTCAGTGAAACCATCGGAGGAATCAACACACAGCACATCAGCGCCAGCATCTACGAGAGCACGCACTCGCTCTCGATAGTCCCTCGTATTTATACCGGCACCGACTATCAGCCTCTTTTCCTGATCCACCAGCTCGTTAGGATTTTCCTTGCTCTGATCATAATCCTTCCTGAAAACCAGGGAACAGAGATTCTGGTTCTCATCCACAATGGGCAGGGTGTTCAATTTATGCTCCCAGATGAGGTCATTGGCTTCGTGCAGGGTGATCCCCTCCTCTCCGTAAACGAGATTTGAGAAAGGAGTCATCAGCTCCTCTACTCTAGTGTTCGGATCACAGCGACTCAATCTGTAGTCTCTGCTGGTCAGAATACCCAGCAGTTTGCCATGAGAGGTGCCATCCTCCGTAACCGCCATCGTTGTGTGACCTGTTTGCTTGGCGAGTGCCAGAACATCTTCCAGTGTAGTAGCAGGCTTCACATTTGAATCACTCACCACAAAGCCGGCCTTGAATTTCTTCACTTCTCTGACCATGCCCGCTTGCTGCTCAATAGGCTGGGACGCGTAGATGAATGAGATGCCACCGCACCTGGCCAGGGCGATAGCCATATTGTGATCTGAAACGGACTGCATGATGGCAGAGGCAAAGGGAATGTTCAATTTCAGAGCGGGCTGTTCCCCTTCATCGAACTTCACAAGGGGAGTTTCGAGGCTCACATTCTCAGGAATATGACGTTTCTGGGTCAGATTGGGGATGAGCAGGTACTCGCTAAAAGTGTGTGCAGGTTCACGATAATAATAGGCCATAACCAACCTCCTGGTTTTAGAATACATGCTGGAATCAATCGGGCCATCTCTGCCGATTTTACACCATCGGCGCTTCTCCATCCATTATACACGAACAGAGTAATCACGACAAACAACCTGCGCCAGCGAAGCGGTGACCTAACGCGACTGTCCGGATTTCTGGAAAAGCCGTCGCACGTCCTTGCGGTTGAGATACCACCACGCCATAGCCAACACGAGCACTGCCTCGACACCGTTCAGCACCCCCAGGCTGAGATTCGTCCGGTTGGCGCACAGCTCCGGCCACTTGATGACGACGTTGACCAGCATCAACCCGAAGTAGATGCTGCATATCGCCAGCGTGAGCCAGCGGGCCCACTCCCGCAGCCGCAACAGTCCAACAGCGCTGATAAGAAACATCGCCGTTATGAGCAGGCCCACAAGCCCCCCCGTCAAGCCCGGCCCCTGCTCTCCCAGCAGGCCGCCGATGAGCAACCACCCCAGAGCACGCAGTGCCAGGATCAGCAGCAGTGCACTGAGGAGCATCAAGCCCAGCGGCTGCCTCTGTGTCGTCATCGTCACCCCCCACGCACGCCGTATCCCAGGCGGCGCAACTCCTTCTCGTCTCGCCGCCAGCCCTTGCGCACCTTGACCCACAGATCGAGGTAGACCTGACCGCCGGTCATGCGCTCGATCTCCTGCCGCGCCGCCGCCCCAATCTGGCGCAGCATCTCTCCCCGCCGGCCGATGATGATGCCTTTCTGGGAGTCCTTTTCGACGAAGACATTCGCCGCCACATAGATCATTCCGTTCTCCCGCTCCTTGAACTCTTCCACGACGACGGCTACGGCGTGGGGCACCTCCTGGCGAGTGTAGCGCAACACCTGCTCGCGCACCAGCTCGGCGGCGATCTCCCGCTCGGTCTGGTCGGTGACCTGATCGCCCGGATAGTAGCGCGGCCCCTCCGGCAGCGCCCCGACGATCAGGCCCAGCAGTTCGTCCAGGTTCACCCCCTCCGTGGCGATGGTCATCATCCACTCGTGAAAGTAGGGCACCAGTTCCCAATAGCTTTGCGTGTGCGGCTTGACCTTCTCCGCCGGCAGCAAGTCCATCTTGTTGAGCACCAGGATGACCGGGGCCTGCGCGCGCTCCTGGAGCAACCCCGCAATCATGCGATCCTCCTCGGTGGGCATCACCGAGACGTCCACCATAAACAAGATTACGTCGGCGTCGGGGATGGCGCGGGTGGCGGTGGCGACCATGGCCTGGCCCAACTTGTGGCGGGGCCGGTGGAGACCGGGGGTGTCCACGAAGATGACCTGGGCGTCCCTGTCTTCAAGGGTGAGGATGCCCAGGATGCGGCTGCGCGTCGTCTGCGGCTTGGGCGAGACGATGGCTACCTTCTGCCCCACGAAGCGGTTCATCAGCGTGGACTTGCCCACGTTGGGCCGGCCGATCACGGCGACGAAGCCGGAGCGGTGGTCCGGAGATGTTTCGTCAAGGCTATAGGATTCTGTTTCGGTCATTGTACCCTTCTTCCTCTCCCCCTCTCCTTGTCTCCCCCTCTCCTCCTCTCCCTCTCTCAGGAACTACATATATTCCGGGCAGGCTCACCAGCGTCACCGCTCCCTTCAGGAGAACGTTGGCCCAGAAGATGGACCACACCGTCGCAGCCGGCAACCGGCCACCGAAGGCCCCCCAGCAAAAAATGAGGCTATCCAGCGGCACGCTGATGGAGTTGCTGGTCAGCACCCGCGCCCACTGGTAACGGCGTGTGACTCGCGTGACCCACAGGTGGTAGACCTCGGTGTCGGTGAACTCGCTGGCGACCTCGGCGACGATGGAGGCGACGACGATGCGCCACACAGGCGTGAGCACGGCGGCGAACTCGCGCTGCAGCAGCCAGGTGGGGTCGGGCGGCAGCCAGGCGGCGAAGGCGAACAGGCCCGCCATCAGCAGGTTGATCACGCCAGCGGCGACAATAACGGTGCGCGCGGCCGCCCGCCCCAGCAGCTTGTGCACCAGGTCGCGCAGCGTGAAGGTGAAGGGATAGACGAAGGTGCCGGCGTCTATGCTGAACCCGACCACCCACGCAATCTTGAGACTGAGCACGTCGGAGAGCATCTGCGCCCCGATGTAGGCGGCAACGACGAGGACGCCAGCGGTGGTGAGGGTGGTTGTGTTGCCGGAACGGTTCATTTGCTGGATAATCCGTTGTTATCCTGTAATCCGAGTTCTCTCTATGCCTGTTTTTCGCACCCCTGGAAATCGTAACAGTGATTGTACAGATCATAGCCAAATCGCCCCTTCGATACGCCGCTTCGCGGCACTCAGGACGACTGGCCTGATTTAGCTGCTAGCGGAGTGCGAAATCTAGGCTATGGTGCCTCGCACCGGGTTTCGGTCAAACGGCCTACTCTCCGGCGCGAGGCCGCGCTGTCTTTGGCCCAGGCGTTGCCGCCGGACCGGGAACGGGCCTGGGTCTCTCCTCGCCGTAGCCGGCTCCCCGTGAGGAGTGGGCATCTGGGCGCGGTCGGAAAGGCGCTGGCGCAACGAAACCCCACGTTGTCGTTCCAGTTGTCGGGGTGGTTCCTGTTGCGGTAGGCGCAGCGGGCGTTGTTCTGGTTGTTGTTCCAGGAGCCGCCCCGCAGCACCTTGGGCCCGTCCCCACACTATTCGTAGTGGCGACTCGTAGTAGCGACTTCAGTCGCTCGTGAGGTCGGACGATTGAAATCGTCACTACGAGCCATTTTCCAACTTCTGACGCCAACTCCCCAGCAATTTCCCCACCTCGACGACCATCCCGGAGGCGTGTTCGTACTGGCCGAAGGGGAGGAACTTCAACTCCATCGCCAACCGCAAGCAGGTGCGCAGCATCTCCAGCTTGGCATCGGCGCGACGCAACAGATCGCGCCTCTCCGCTGGCTTCACCTTGCGGGCCAGGATGAGCAGGTCGTTAAAGTCCAGCGCCGTGTCCTGGATGCGCTTGGCCAGGACGAAGCGTTGGCTCTTGGGGAAGGATTGTGTGACCGGGATGAGGTAGGCGATCAGGTCGTAGGTCTTGGAGTAAATAGGATAGTCAGGCATAGGTACGTGTCCAACCCGCGCCGCCGTGAACAGGCGGCGCTGGAAACCCAGCACTGGCTCTTCAGGCCGGTGCGGTCTCACCACCGGCGAAACTCACCTCGCCCAGCAGACGGCCCCGCAGCCGGTAGGTCTGGGCGTGGGCGGCGTGGGCCAGCCAGCCCTGCACCGAAAGTCGCACCTCCTCGGCGCTCAGTTCCCCGGCCTCGTACCCCGCGCGCAGCCGGCGTAGCCGCCGGGCGAAAGCGTGCACCTTGGGGTGCTGCAAGCGCCGGTAGTAGGGAAAGACGCGGAAGCCGAGGAACGGGATGCCGGTGCGGGTGGGATAGACGACCGCCCGCTCCTCGTGCAGCGTCAGCCGCAGGCCGGCCAGATGGTCAATGATAGCGCCACGCCAGATATGCAGTGTGGACTTATCATCGTGGAAGAGCAGAAAGTCGTCGCAGTAGCGCACGTAGCAACGGCAGCGCAACTGCTGCTTGACGAACTGGTCCAGGCTGTTGAGATAGACGTTGGCCCAGAACTGCGAGGTCAGGTTGCCGATGGGCAGCCCCCGAGGCCGGGTGACAGTGAAGAGATCGTCGCCGGGGAACCAGACCATCTCGTACTCGTTCGCCAGGGCGGGCACACCGGCGCTGCTTTCCAGGATGCGGTCAATCAGCCCCAGCACGTCCCGATCGGCGATGTGACGGGCCAGCATCCCGCGCAGCAACCGGTGATCCACGCTGGGAAAGAACTGGCGCACGTCGCATTGCAGCACGTAGCGGCAGCGGCGGGCGAACTCCTGGCAGCGATCCACAGCGGCGTGGGTGCCCTTGCCCACACGACAGGCGTAGGAATCGTGGATGAAGCGGGCTTCAAAGATAGGCTGGATCACGTTGCATAGGGCGTGGTGCACGACCCGGTCGCGGAAGGGAGCAGCCGAGATGAGCCGCCGTTTGGGCGCCCACAGCCGGTCGCGCCGCCAGGGCCCGACGACAAAGTGGCGGTAGGGACCGGGGCGGTAGGTCTTATCCCGCAGTTCGGTGTGCAGCGCCCACAGGTTCTCCTCCAGGCGATATTCAAAGGCGGCCACGGCGTCGTGCTTCCGCTTCCCGCCCCGCCGCGCCTTGCGGTAGGCCAGGTAGAGGTTCTCGAAACTGTAGACTTGAGGGTAGAGGTTCTTGAATGTTTTGGGCATGGATATTCAGAAAAAGATCCGTGGTAGGGGCAGGCCTTGCGCCTGCCCTGGGCGACCGCAAGGGTCGCCCCTACCCCGAAACCACCCGCGACCGCGCTTCGCGCGGATTCAACTGCATGACAGATGACAAACGACAGGTGACAGATGACCTATTGAGAGACCCTGGCGCAACGAAACCCCACGTTGACGTTCCAGTAGCCGGGGCGGGACCCGTTGCGGTAGGCGCAGCGGGCGCGGGTCTGGTTGAGGAGCCAGGAGCCGCCCCGCAGCACACGGGAGCCCTCCACCTCCAGGTCCTCCCGCCCGTCGCCCGGATCGTAGGGGTAGGGCTTGTAGAGGCTGCTGCACCATTCCCAGACGTTGCCGGCCATATCCAGCACTCCCTCAGGGCTACTGCCGGCCGGGTAGATGCCGACGGGGGTGGTCGTGCCGGGGCCACCCTCGGCGCTGTTGCACCTCTCGGCGTCCCACTCATCCCCCCAGGGCCACTCCCGCCGGTCCGCCGCCCCCCGGGCTGCTCGCTCCCACTCCGCTTCGCTGGGCAGGCGGTACTCCCGCCCGGTCTCCCGGCTGAGCCAGCGGCAGTAATCCACCGCGTCGTGCCAGGAGACGTTGACGACGGGGTGGTTGGCCAGGTGGGGCGGCGGCTCTTTGCCCTCCCAATGGCGCGGTGGCTCCCGCCCGGTGGCGTGTACGAAGACGGCGTACTGCGCGTTGGTGACGGGGTAGCGGGCGATGGCGAACTCCTCCACGTAGACGCTGTGCACCGGCTTCTCGTCGTCGTATATCTCGCTGCCCATCCAGAACTCGCCGGCGGGGATCTCCACGAACTCGGGCAGCAGGTAGGGGCCGGAGAAGCGGGGGTCGCCCAGGCGGGCCAGCTCCTCGCCGGCGGCGAAACGCTCCCGCACGTCCAGCACTCCGGCCTCCAGCAGGTCGGCCAGCCGGCGGGCGATCCTGGCCCGCAGTTCCTCTGCCTCCCGGCGGCGCGGCCCCACGACCGTGCCCAGCGCCAGCGCGGCCTCACCGGCCAGCCAGGCGCAGCGCCAACCGGCCTCGTCCTCCCTGGCGGGCCGTTCGGCGGGGCAGAGAGCACGGGCCACGTCGAGCGCGGTGTCGCTCTCCCCCTGCCACCGTTTCCACTCCACGCCCAGCAGCACCACCTCACGCCACTGGTCGCCCCGGGTGGCGTGTTCGGCGGCTGTGGAGGGAAAGTTGCGGCCGCTGGCCAGGTGACGGGCGGCCAGGTACTCCTGGAACGTGCGGTGGGGAAAGGTGTAGATGGCGACCGGCTTCAGCGCCCCCTCCGGCCGGCGGGAGCCGCTGTAGAGCAGCAGGCCGCTGCGCTCGCGGCAGTAGTTCAGGAAAACATCCACCTGTTCTGTGCTCAACCCCAGGTACTCGTACAGTGTGGCGGCCAGTTTGCTGGCAGGGATGTCGGCCACACCGGGGCGCGCGCCCTGCTCGGCGTGGGCGTCGTAGGCGATGCGCCACAGCGTCTGCTCCAGCGCCGTTTTGTCCACGCCGGGCTGGTTCAGGTCGCGCAGCAGCCCCAGTTCGGCCGGCTGCTCCCCTCGGCGCGCGCGTTTCACTTCCTCCCAGCGCCAGAGGAGCAGTTCCACGCAGCGGTCGTAAAGCCGGACGCGGGAATCGGGCAGTTTGCCCTCGCTGGTATGCACGATAGCCATGAGGGTCATCAGAAGCGGAATCTCGGCCAGGGGCTGGAATTCATCCCAACCGTCGTCGAGGGTCCGGCGCAGGCCATCGGCCAGATCGTCGGCCTCGGCGCGCGTCTTGCGGCCCAGGCGGACGACCTCGTCGTACCAGGAGGTGATAAAGGCGTCAATCTGCTCGCGATCGAAGACGGCCAGTCGGTAGTCCGGCCAGCCGGGCAGTTGCCACTCCTCGTCGGAGTAGGAGAGGGTGCGGCAGGTGACGAGGGTGCGGCAGCCACAGCCGTCGGCGAAGGCACGCACGGAGTCGCGCACCACACCCCGTCGTCCGGTCGGCACCTCGTCGAGGCCGTCGAAGAGCAGGAGGGCGCGGCCCCGTCCGATGGTCTTGAGCAGGTCGTCGGCGTAGGCGGCGGCGTCGGCCTCCTCCAGCAGGTGGCGCAGGTAGCGGGCCACCAGGTCGGCCCGTCCGCGTTCCGTGTCTGTGGAAAGCCAGGCGGCAAAGTCGCGCAGGACGATGGGCACGGGGAGGGGGCTACCGCCGTCCCACTCCGGCTGCAGCTTTGCCAGCCAGCCCGCCTGGGGTTTCAAAAGGTGCCCGCTGAGACAGAGGGTGAGGTAGTTGACCAGCGTGGACTTGCCGGAGCCAGGTCCCCCCAGCAGTACGGCACGTTGCTCGGCCGCGATGGCCTCCAACGCGGGCAGAGGGCGGGTCTCCCGCTCGCGGCCCATCTGCTCTCGCTCGAAGGGTCGGGCTGCTGCGGCACCCCGGTAGCGCTCACCGGCAAACGCGCGCTGCTCGGTGTTCAGTTTGGTATAGACCTTTTGCAGGGTCATGCCCTGGCGGGTAATGTCACCCTCTTGACGGTCAATGCCGGCCAGCGTGACCAGGACGCGGTTGTCGTGCAGCCAGCGGAGATAGCGCCGCTGCGGGTCGCCGGGGGCGGAGGGCTTGGGTTCGGGCGGAGCCACCGGCGGTGGGGCAGGCGGCGGCCCGGTGGTCAAAGCACGCTCTCGCGCCTTGGCTCGCGCCTCGGCGTATGCGCTGCTCACCACGATGAGGATCACCAGCAGCCCAAAGCCCAGCATAACGTAGGGCAGCGCAGGCATTTTGTCCATAATGTCGGGCACCAGGAAGAGTGCCAGGACGACGATGACCAAAACAGCGATGGAGGCCAGGAAGACCGGCGACTGGATGCGCTTGACGGTTTCGAGCAAGACGTCGGCCAGCGGCACATGCGCGATGCGAGGGGACAATGTATCTTCTGGTTGCTGCCTCTCTTCAGACACTTCGAATTGCGGAGGGGACTCTTCTAGCATGCTTCACCTCCCAGGGAACGAGGATATGTGAGGGCAGTGTACACCAGCCCCGCCTGGCTGTCAAAGGAACCTCCCGCAGGTTGCGAACCTGCGGGAGGTTTATCTCACCTCAATCCGGCCTCCAGCGCCCCGCTACTTTTCCTCCTTCTCCCGCTGGTGCGCCTCGATAATCTCCTGCGCCAGGTGCGCGGGCACCTGCTCGTAGTGGTCCAATTCCATCGAGAAGATACCCCGCCCCTGGGTCAGGCTGCGCAGGTCGGTGGCGTAGCGCTGCATCTCCGCCAGCGGTACCAGCGCCGTGACGATGCTCTTGCCGCCGCTCTGGTCCATCCCCTGCACCCGCGCCCGCTTCGTGTTCAGGTCGCCCATGATGTCGCCGGTATACTCCTCCGGTACGGTGATGGCTACCCGATAGATCGGCTCCAGCAGCACGGGCCCGGCCTCCCGCATCACCTTCTTGAACACCTCCCGCCCGGCGATCTGGAAGGCGATGTCCTTGGAGTCCACCGGGTGCTCCTTGCCATCGTAAACCACCGCCTTAACGTCCACCACCGGGTAGCCCGCGATCACCCCTTGCCCCAGCACCTGCTTGATGCCCTTTTCGATGGAGCTTTCAAAGGAGCGGGAAATGCGCCCGCCAAAGACTTCCCACTCGTACTCGAATCCGGTTTCACGGGGCAGCGGCTCCAGCCGCATGTGCACCTCGGCGAACTGACCTGCGCCGCCGGTCTGCTTCTTGTGCCGGTACTGGTCAGAGTAGGTCTGGGTGATCGTCTCCCGGTAGGGCACCCTGGGGATCGAGGTCTCGACCTTGACGTCGAAGCGGTTCTCCATCCGGCGCACGGCGATGTCCACGTGGGCCTCGCCCATGCCCTCCAGGATCGTCTGCCGCGTGCTGGGCTCCTGGTGCCAGCGCAGCGTGGGGTCCTCCTCGCAGATGCGGGTCAGCGTGGGCCCCAGTTTGGCCTGGTCGGCCTTGCTCGTGGGGCTGACAGCCACGGCGAAGAGGGAGGAGGGAAAGACCGGGCCGGGCAGACTCACAGGATGGCCTTTGTCGCACAGCGTGTCGCCAGTGAGCGTGTGGGTCAGTTTGGCCACCGCGCCGATGTCGCCGCTGTGCAGGTGCGCCACTGGGATTTGCTCCTTGCCGCGCATCACGTAGAGCTGGCCCAACCGCTCCTCCTCCTCAGCCCGGCTGTTGTAGACGCGGCTGTCCGATTCCAGCATCCCTCCATAGACACGGAAGTAGGTCAGTTTGCCCACGAAGGGGTCGGCGGTCGTCTTGAAGACCAGCGCCGCCAGCGGGGCCAGTTCGTCAGGCTCGATCTGCTCCTCGCCCGCGGCCGTGAGCGCTGTGACCGGGCCCCGGTCAGCCGGGGAAGGGGCGTAAGCGATCAGAGCATCCAATAACGCCCGTGTGCCCAGGTTCGCCGTCGCCGCCGTCACCAGGACCGGTATGGCCGTCCCGTTGAGGATCGCACTGCGCAGGCCCTGCTGGATCTCCTTCCCGCTCAACTCCTCCCCTTCCAGATACTTCATAATGAGTTCGTCGTCCGCCTCGGCGGCAGCCTCGATCAACTGAACGCGGGCCTCCTCCGCCCGGCTGGCCAGGTCAGCCGGCATCTCCGCCACCTTCCCCTCGGAACCCTGCAACGCCTGCATCTTCATCAGGTCCATCACGCCCACGAAGTCTCCCTCCGCGCCGATGGGAAGCTGGACAGGGACGAAGTTCCGACCGAAGGCCTCTCGCAGCGCCTCCAGCGTGCGAGCCAGGTTGGCGTTCTCCCGGTTCATCTTGTTGACGACCACCATGCGGGGCAGACCCTGCTCCTCGGCGAAGCTCCAGACCAGCTCCGTCCCTACCTCGACGCCGGAAACGGCGTCCACCAGGATCAGCGCCAGGTCAGCCACGCGGATCGCGCTCTTGACCTCGCCGACGAAGTCGGTGTAGCCGGGAGTGTCCAGCAGGTTGATTTTGCAGCCCCCCCACTCGATAGGCACGAGGGCCAGATTGAGCGACATGTGGCGACGGGTTTCCTCCTCGTCGAAGTCAGAGACGGTGGTGCCGTCCTCGACGCTACCCATGCGGTTGATCGCGCCGCTGGCGAAGAGCAGGGCCTCGGCCAGCGAAGTCTTGCCCGCGCTCCCATGTCCCAGCAGAACGATGTTGCGTAGTTGCTCAGTGTGGTATTCCTTCATAGGATTATGACCTCACTTCTTGTCATACGTGACGATTCTTGTCGGTGTTTGAAGCCTCACGTCGTATCGTCAGATTCGCCAGGCTGAATAGCCTGGGCGATCAAGCTATACACTGCCGTAGCCGTCTGCAGGGCTTCCATAGCCTCACTCAAAGACGGCTCGAACTCTTCGTCATAGCACACTGCGACGGCAAAAGGCATCAGTTGGATCACTCGCCCCTCCAGCGTGTCAACCCCCGGAGCAAGTGGTCTGACCAGCTCAAGGAGTTCTGCCAGGTCGTGCCGCCACGGATACTCCACATCGTACAGAGCCAGTAGCGCCTTCAGGCTCTTCTCGGCGACCTGTTGAGCGTGGAAACAGACCATATCCAGGGCCTGACCGGTGGAAAGCGTAGCCCTGGCAGCCACCAGATTGTGCTCGGCCTTGCCCAGCAGGCGCAGGGCGTGCTCACGCGGGCTTTTCATAGAGCACTTTCCCTTCGCGCAAAGCCGTATTGATGAAGTGCGATTTCGCCCCGCGCCATTCCTTGACCTCTTCTGGCGTCCACCACACGATGTCCAATGTACCCTGGTCTTATTCTAAATGAGAACGGCCTAACTGTCAATCACCACCTGCGTACAACAAGAGATTTGACTGCTGGTCAAAACAAGTGTACCATGACAATCAGTCAAGGCGAGAAACATCTGGTGATGATCCGCATCTTTACAACCACGCCGAGACCTTGTCATTCTGAGGAGCAGCGTAAAACCTACTTCAGGAGTCGAAATGAGTAAACAAACCCTGTCCGTGTCTCACTACACCCGGCTCATCCAGCCTATGCCGGCCTTCCTGATCACCTGCGCTGAAAAGGAAGGCCAGCCCAACGCCATTGCCATCGCCTGGCTGACGCCTGTCAGTGTCAATCCACCCTTGCTGGCCTTCGCCATCCGGCCACAACGCTATTCCTACGCACTGCTCCAGGAGAATCCAGCCTTCGTGGTCAACGTGATGGCTTATGAACAGGCCATCGAGGTACTCTTCTGCGGGCGTTGCTCGGGGCGGGACGTGGATAAGTTCGCCACAACTGGCCTGACGCCGGTGCCCGCCCAGGCAGTAAACGTCCCCGCCATCGGTGAGGCGCTGGCCCACGTGGAATGTGAAGTCGAGGCAGAGTACCCGGCCGGTGACCACGTCATCGTGGTGGGACGAGTGATGGCGGCGTCGGCCGAGGAGGGGGTGCTAGCACAGAACGTGCGCGACATCGCCACTGCCCCACCCCTCTTCTACCTGGGGGGCAATTGCTTCACCACCAGCAGCGGCGAGATTTCGGAACCGGACGTGGGACTGGATTGAGGTTGCCCGGCGACCGACCCTTCGACTTCGCCCTTCGACTTCGCTCAGGACAGGCTCAGGGCAGGCGTCGCGGGCTACGTCCTGCGAGGTCGGCGTGCGCCGACCTGCGGAAACCGCCGTAAGGCGGTTTCGCAGCACGTAGTTTCAACCGCGTCCCCAAGTTTGGTTGTGGCCGGAGGCCGCGCTATGCTATCTAATCGCATCATGTACCTGACTGCACCACCACGCCCGGTTCCACTGCGCGTGATGTGTCGCGCTCTACTTGGCATCACCGGCACCATAGGAGCGGCTTTCTTGATCCTAGGGTTAATGTTCACACTGGCCTTTGGTGGCGGCTTCAACCCCATTGACGAGTTGCGGCTGGCCCTTTCCACGACGACCGCTCAGGGGACCGTCACGGAGGTCATCGTGACGAACGCCACGGAGAACAACGTACCGGTGTACGAGTATCACTTCACCTTCCACACGCTCGACGGACAGACGTTCACAGCGCGGAGCTACGCCACCGGCCGGCGGTGGTCACCAGAAGACCGCGTGGAGGTTCAGTATGTGCCGGACGAACCTACCATCGCCACGATGGAGGAGACGCGGCGGTCGCAGTTCACGCCGTGGGTGTTCTCGTTAGTCCTCCTGTTTCCGGCCATCGGCGCGGCGCTCTTCGTCACGGCCACCCTGGGCGGCCTGCGGCAGGTGATGCTTTTGCGCCATGGCGAAATCGCCAGAGCGCAAGCGCTTTCGCAGGAGATGACCAACGTAAGGGTGAACAATGTGCCAGTGATCAAGTACACCTATGAGTTCGAGGCGCACGACGGAGAAACATACCTGGGGTCATCCAAAGCGTTGCCCAGCGAGCGCATCGGCGACGAGGCCCAAGAGCCGGTCCTATACCTGCCGTCGAATCCAGGGGTGTCCACGTTAGTGGATGGACTGCCGCTACGCCACCCGCTTGACGTAGACGGTGCCGGCCAGTGGATCACACACGAAAGCATCTGGCCAGTCGTGTGGTACGGCCTGATATGGACGGCCATTATCGCGCTCGTGACATTCGGCCTCCTGCGCATACTCGGTACTCTCTAGTACCACAACGAGACCTTGGTAGGGGCGATCGCAAGGGTTCGCCCCTACCCCAAATTATTGAGAGGATACCCTTGTGGAGTTGGTGATGGAGCGAGTATAATGTCTCTCACGATTGACCACTACCGCTTCGGTGCGATAACCGTTGATGGTCAACGCCACACCCGGGACCTCATCATTCTGCCCGAGCGCGTCATCGCCGGTTGGTGGCGCAAAGAGGGCCACACGCTTCACCCCGACGACCTGACTGCCGTCCTTGAGGTCGCACCTGAGGTGCTGGTCGTCGGCACCGGTGCTCACGGGATGATGCACGTGACGGAGGAGACCCGCCGCGCGTTGGAAGCGGCCGGTATCCGCCTCATCGCCGCAACCACTGCTGAGGCCGTAAAGACCTACAACGACCTGCGCGAGAAGGTGCGTGTAGCGGCCGCGCTGCACCTGACTTGCTGAATCCATCGAGATTTGCCGCGCGGGGCAAAGTGCGGTAGAATGAGGGCAGGAGACAAGAGACGAGAGATGCCCGGCCCATTTCCTGGAATGGATCCCTACCTGGAGGACCCGGCCCGTTGGCCGGACGTGCACCATAGCCTGATCACGTACATCCGCAATGCACTCCAACCACAGGTGCGGCCGCGCTATCACGCTCGCATCGGCGAGCGAGTGTACATCCTGCAACCGCCCCGGGCACTGTACCCCGACGTCCTCCTTGTCCAGCGGCCCCTCAAAGAGCCCGCGCCGGTGGACGTCTACACACAGGCCCCGGAGGTGGCTGTGACCGGGGTGGGTGAGGAGGAGGAGTTGGATGCGCCGGTCGTCCTAACCCTCTCGCCGGTCGAACATCGGGAGCCCTTCATCGAGATCGTCCACTCAACCGGCGACGAGGTCGTGACGGTCATTGAGGTTCTCAGCCCGGCCAACAAGACGCCGGGGGAGGGGCATCGCCTCTACTATCGCAAGCAGCAGGAGATTCTGAACAGTGCCGCGCACCTGATCGAGATTGACCTGCTTGCAGAGGGGTTGCATATAGTGGCGATCTCGGAGGAAGGGAAGGCCTCGCTGCCACTGCACCGTTATCTAGTCAGTGTGAATCGGGCGCCGGATAAGTACCGTTTCGAGGTGTACCCCATCCCATTGCAACGCCGCCTGCCCCATTTCCGCGTTCCTCTGCGGGAACCCGACCCCGACGTGGCGCTGGATTTGCAGGCCGTGTTCATGCAGTGCTACGACGACGGCGGCTACGAGGACTTCGTGGACTATCGGCAGCCACCGCTGGTGACGCTTTCGCCGGAGGAGGCGGCGTGGGTGGACGGCCTGCTGAAGAGGAAAGGGCTGCGCTAGCAACGCATAAGAATTCGTATTTGGAGGTGTCAAATGCCAGAGGAAGTTAAAGGGTACTGCGTCAAGTGCAAGACCGAACGAGTGATAAAGGACGTCAAGATCACCGAGACCGCCGGTCGCCGCGTGGCCAAGGGCAAGTGCCCGGTGTGCGGGGCCGAAATCACCCGCTTCCTGGACAAGAAGTAGCATTTCTCCCCAGAAGCAGGCCGTCCCGTGGGACGGCCTCGTTTTGCGATGCAGGCATCGTATCCGCTGGGGAAGCTGCCCGCCGAGCACCTGGCCCGGCTGCTGGAGCACTACGCGCCCCCTGACGAGCGCGTCGTCCTGGGGCCGGGCGTAGGGCGCGACGCAGCGGTTATCTCCTTGGGCGACCGCTACCTGGTCGCCAAAACCGACCCCATCACCTTCGCCAGCCGTGAGATCGGCTGGTATGCCGTCCACGTCAACGCGAACGACATCGCCTGCACCGGGGCGACGGTGCGCTGGTTCCTCGCCACCCTGCTGCTGCCGGAGGGCCACGCCGACGCGGCATCGGTAGATGCCATCTTTGACCAGATCAGCGGGGCGTGCGCCGAGCTGGACGTCGCACTGGTGGGTGGGCATACCGAGATCACCCACGGGCTGGACCGGCCCGTCGTCGTCGGCTGCATGCTGGGCGAAGTTGCCCCCGAACGGCTGGTGCGGCCCGAGGGGGCCAGGCCGGGCGACGCGCTGCTCGTCACCAAGGGCATCGCGGTGGAGGGGACAGCCATCATCGCGCGGGAGAAGAGCAGCGGATTAGCAGGATTAAACGGATCACTGCTGGAGCGGTGTCGGGGCTTTCTGCAAGAACCCGGCATCAGCGTGGTGCACGACGCGGCCGTGGCGACGGCGATGGGAGAGGTACACGCGATGCACGACCCCACCGAAGGCGGGCTGGCGACCGGGCTGTGGGAACTGGCCGAAGCGGCGGGAGTCGGCCTGGAGGTGGACGAGGACGCCATCCCCGTTTTCTCCGAGACGCGAGCGTTGTGCGAAAGGCTGGGGCTGGACCCGCTGGGGCTGATCGCCTCCGGTGCATTGCTGTTGGCGGTCGCGTGCGGGGATGCGGCTGCGATATTGGCCGCGCTGGAGGAGGCAGGCATCGCAGCGGCACACATCGGCCGCGTGGTCGAGCGGGAGGATCTGCAAGCCAGTGCCGCACGTTCACGACGGCGCATCGTCCTGCGCAGCGCGGCGGGCGAGCGGCCACTACCACGTTTTGCGCGGGATGAGATCGCCCGACTGTTCGAATGAAGGTCAGCAGTAGCGGTCAGGAAACTTAGCCTAGATTTCGCACTCCGCTAGCAGCTAAATCAGGCCAGTCGCCCTGAGTGCCGCGAAGCGGCGTATCGAAGCCTGTCCTGAGCCTGCCGAAGGGGGCGACGGGCCGCTAAATCGCCCCTTCGATACGACCTTCGGCCTAC
>JBHIET010000078.1:0-15947 GCA_046760785.1 Anaerolineae bacterium
CCCCGAGACGGGGGCTACGAGCCTGGAAAACGATCTACGCTGCTCAGGCTGAGCAATTACTATCTCCCTACTATTATAACACGCCAGGAACCACAAGGATACCCCCGTCCCGCCAATGCTCTTGTCAGAGCTCTCACAACTCCCGCCGGTGTAGCTATGCTATGGCAGATGCTCCAGAATAGTCCACACGCTGGGCCGGTCGGTGGGGCTCCAGCCGACGCGGCTCCATGCGATGTGCCCGTCCGTATCAATGACAAACACGGCCGGTGCAGCGAGGCCATCGCCCAGCAGATTGTACACGCCGTAGGCCTCGGCCACCTGATGCGCGGGGTCGGCCAGCATTGGATAGGCCGCCCCTACAACCTGCCGTGCTCCATCCACCGATGTAACGGAGTTGACGGCCAGCGCAACCACCTCCGCTCCGGCCTCCTGAAAGAGCCCATAATTCCTCTGCAACTCCACGAGTTGCGCTCGGTCGAGCCCTCAGCCACATTTCTGGAAAAAGACCAGCACCACCGGCCCCTGGGCCAACTGCTTCGTAAGTGTGAGCACGCCGCCACCGGCTCGTTCGAGGGTGAAATCGGGGGCGACTTCCGGGATCGCCAGGACCGGCGTAGGAAAGGGTGTCTCAGTTGCGGGCACGGGGGCAGGTGATGGAAGCGGTGACTCGGCTGTAGGGGTGGAAAGGGGTGACCTGAACGGTGTTGAGGTTGGCGACTGAGCAGTGGGGATGGCCAGCGCTGCCACGCTCTCGAGAATCTGGATTTCGGCGCTGGCCCGCTGTTTCTCCAACCAGGTTGTGGTGTCGTACCCCTGGCTCTGGAGCGTGTCCAGACCAACCTGCACGGTCAGCAGCCGCCCGACCGCCCGCTCGAATGCTGCGCGGGTAAGTCCTGACCTTTCCAGCGCCGTCACCACGGCAGCGTCGTCTACACCCCAGGTCTGCTCCAGCGCGGCGATCCGTGCCTCGACCTGTTCCGCCGTCGGCCGCTGCTCCGGCGAGACAGTCTGCAATACCAACTCTTCGTTGATCAACCGCTGCAGCGTTTCGTCGGGCGTGGGGGCTGGCTGTCCTGCTAACCCGCTCATCACCTGGTCGAGCAAGACCGCTTCCATCCAAAAGGAGTACCCAATCGAGTGGTCGTTGACGCTGGCCACGACTAGGTCGCCGGATGGAGTGGGGATTGCCAAGGTGATCATCGGGGCAGGTTCACCTGGCCTGCGTCCCAGCAACGCCAGCAACAGTCCCAGGCTAGCGATGACCGCGATGCCGATGCCAAAGATCACCCAAATGCGGGAAGAGGTTCTTTGGCTCATAGACTCACCTCTCTTTCGAATGGGTAGAGCCTATCACATCTTTGTCAGCTTGTCAACCGCGATGGGTCGCCAGTCCCGGAGTTGCGCTATATCCACGACAGGGTTAGAATGGGGACGTTCTGCAAATAGCATGGAACAGGCGGCACAACCACGCGCAAGGAGAAGTCTATATGACACGCGGCAAGTGGATAATCCCTGGCCTGGCGCTTGTGACCTTTGGGACATTCCTGGGGGCGCTGCTGATCAATGGTGACCCCGTGTCCATCTTCGTGCTGCCTACGCTGGCCCCGACCGCCTCGCTCACCACGCCGCCCCCTGCCACGCTCATCCCCACACCTTCGCCACCTCCTCCCACCGTCACGCCGACGCTTGAGCCAACGTCCACTCCCACCGTCACCTCCTCTCCCACTCCTACCGCTACGCCCACCGCCACACCCACCGATACACCCACTTTTGTGCCTACGTTCACGCCGACTCCCCTGTCGCTCGGCCAGCCGACCTTGATAGACGTGACGCCCCCCATCTCCGACGTCACCCCCATACCATCGCCTGTGCCGTTGGCGGAGATGGCCCCCGGCGCCATCAACATCGTCGTGTTGGGCAGCGACAAGCGCCCGGATTGGAACGTCTGGCACACCGACGTCGTCCAGATCGTCTCCATCCAACCGCTGATACCGGCCGTGACGGTGCTCTCCATCCCCCGCGACCTCTACGTCTACGTCCCCGGCTTTTGGATGAGCCGCATCAACTGTGCCGATATGTACGGCGACCTGTACGGGTATGAAGGCGGAGGCCCGGCCTTGCTCCAACAGACACTGCTCTACAACCTGGGCATTCCGGTGGATCACTACGTGCGCACCGATTTCGACGGCCTCATCGGCATCGTGGACGCGCTGGGCGGTGTGGACATTCCGGTGCACTGCCGGCTGGAGGATCACTGGCCCTACCCCGACGAGAACGGCGAGTACCCGATCAAAGTGATGGAGCCGGGGATACAGCACGTGGACGGGGAGACGGTGCTTTGGTACGCCCGCTCGCGCAAGACCTCCAGCGTTTTCGCCCGTGAGCGACGTCAACAGCAGGTGCTGCAAGCCCTGTGGCGCAAAGCGCGCAGCCTCGATCTTCTGTCTCAAATCCCGCAATTGTGGGATCAATTCCGGAGCATGGTCGTCACCGACGTGGAGTTCGATGACGTGGTGATGCTGGCCGGGATAGCCTTCCGGCTCGACGAGCAGAACGTGCGCTTCCGCAACATCGGCTATCAACAGGTCATCCCCTGGACGACGCCCAGAGGGGCCTCGGTCTTTCTGCCCAACTGGGAGGAGATTGGACCGGTGGTGAGCGAGGCGCTGGGGCCGGTGCCAGAGGGGCGGCTATGGCGCACGCTCCAGACGGTGGAGGTGTGGAACGGGACAGAGGCCGCGGATTGGGACCAACTGGCGACCGACCGGCTATTCCGTGAGGGCTTCGTTGCGGTCATCGGCCAGCCCGACCGGCGGGACTATCCCCAGACCCAGTTGATTGACTTCACGTCCACATCCAAGGGAAGCGCCGTGTCCTATTTGCAGTGGATGTTCAACGTTTCGGCGGGGAATGTGATCTCTGCGCCCGATCCCAACATGCCGGTACAATATCGCCTTATCATCGGTGCCGACTATCAGACTTGTCGTAGCCCATGAGATTGCAGACTGCAGGATTTCTAGGAGGAAGTAAAAATGTACGCAAATCGCCTCAATAGTCTGGCCGAGCAAACCAGCGCCCACGGTCTTGATGCGCTGGCGTTAGTGCCCGGCCCCAATCTGTTCTACATCACCGGTCTCTCGTTCCACCTCAGCGAGCGCCCCGTCGTCGCATTGTTTCCTGTGGACAGGCCACCCGCTATCGTCCTGCCCGCGCTTGAGGCGGTCAAGGTCGAACAGACAACCATCGCACTGGAGCCATTTCCCTACAGCGACGAAGAGGGGCACACGGGAGCCTTCCAGAGAGCATGCGTCGCGCTGGAGCTGGCCGATTCCATCATCGGCGTGGAAGCACTGCAGATGCGGCTGTTGGAGGTGCGACTCCTGGAACGCTATGCCCCCGGCTGCCGGCTGACCCCTGCCGAGGAAGCGTTGGCCGAGATGCGCATGCGCAAGGACGAGCACGAGATAGAGCAGATGCGGCGCGCCGTCGCCGTCACCGAGGCTGCGCTGCGCACCACGACGCGCCAGATGAAGGCAGGGATGACGGAGCGCGAGGTCGCCGCACTCCTGACGATTGAAATGCTGCGGGCCGGTGGGGAAGGCATGTCCTTCCCTCCTATCATCGTGGCTGGCCCCAACGCCGCCTCCCCTCACGCCACTCCCAGCGACCGTCCCATCCAGCCGGGCGAGACCATCATCGTGGACTGCGGCGCGACCGTGGGTGGCTACGCCGCTGACATCACCCGCACCTTCGCCATCGGTGCGTTGGAGCCGGAACTGGCCCGGGTCTACGAGGTGGTGCAGGCAGCCAACGAAGCCGGACGGGTGGCGGCCGGGCCGGGAGTACCCGCCGAAGAAGTGGATCAGGCTGCGCGGGCCGTGATCGAAGAGGCTGGATATGGCAAGTACTTCATCCACCGCACGGGCCACGGGCTGGGCCTGGAGACGCACGAGCCACCCTACATCGTCGCGGGGAACCAGCGTCCCCTGGAGCCGGGGATGACTTTCACCGTCGAGCCGGGCATCTACCTGCCGGGGCGGGGCGGGGTGCGCATCGAGGATGATGTGCTCGTGACCCCCAGCGGTGCCGAAAGCCTGACCACGTTCCCACGCGAGTTCGTCGCGCTATAGGGAGAGGTGCGACGCACCTACAATTCCTGCTATCAGGCTGTTTCATAAGCCCAAGGTTACTACTCAGGCTGCGCTGGTCGAGCGGTGTCCTGAGCCTGTCGAAGGGTAGGCGCTTTAGGTCGAGTAGCGAAGCGTACCGAGACCAAGCGCCGTATCCGCCGGGTTGAGCTTGTCGCTTGTCCTGAGCCTGTCGAAGGGAAACCAGACCAAGCAGCCTATGCTGAGCCGCTCGCTTGGTTTCGATATGCTGCTCTCTCTGGTCGCAGCTACTCAACCAGCGCTCGCTCGCCCAATATTGCATCCAGCCTGAGTAGCTTGACAATGTCAGATTAACATAAAGCAGGCTGCACTTGCTCGCCGGTGCTCGTAGCCCCCGTCCCTTCGGGCTGAGCCTCAGGACGAAGCCTCGGGGGCGTCTCAAACGAGATTTGCCCGCAGAACACGCCCTTGGGGACAAGGGTTGAGAGCCTTTGGCCAAATGTGACATTGTCAAGGTAGTCACAGCCCAAGTTTGTTCCCTGTGTGCTGATCGCCATTGCCAGCACAGAGCTGTCATCGGATTCGGGGAGCGGATTGAACGGACTCAAACTCCGAATCAAACAGGCGATGATTTCATCCAGGGTAATGAGCTCCACGGGAAACTCCGCTGGCTCTCCCTCCTCGTCCAGGAACGGCGTCTCGCGCCCCAGCCGCCACTCGCACATCGCCTCAACTGATTCATAGACTTCCTGGGCCAGGGGGGCCAGGGAGGGTGGCGCAGGCTGGCGGCCTTTTGCCTCAGCTCGATATGTGTGGAGCAAGGCCCCAATAGCGTTCAACGTCTCCCAGTCGGTCATCTCAGGGTGCTCGCGGTACACCCGGACGATGCCGAACTCAATGTTCTGCAGGACGTCCTCGTAGCGTTCCTCGAAGGGCAGCTCGCTCATTCCTGTTCACATCTTCCTGCTTACCCTCCATGGTGAAGAGCAAATAGAAGCGAGGAGCGCAGTTTTCCTACCCGCGCTCCCCGTTTTGTGGTATACTACATGCGCTTTCCCAGGCGCCCCCGGCGCGACTCGAACGCGCAGCCTGCGGATTCGAAGTCCGACGCTCTGTCCAATTGAGCTACGGGGGCAATTTGTGTACGATGAAAGCCGGAGCAAAGTCCGGCTTTCTGGGGTGAGTGATGGGATTCGAACCCACAATCTCCTGGGCCACAACCAGGTGCCTTAACCATTAGGCTACACCCACCAGGCATCGTCATTTTACCACAAAGCATCCGAAGGAGCAAACGATGGTACTGCAAGGCCCTCCCGTTGAACGCCAGGCCGTTTCCGTCATCACCCCTCATTTTCAAATCGCCGGCCATCTGGAAACGATAGGGGTGCCGTTCAGTTTCATCAACGACGCCGGGCGTGATAGCCTTTCGCTCTACGATGCCTACCTGACACCACTGACGCCCGGCGGCCCGTTGAAGGGCTTTCTCCGGCCCCACATCGTCATCCGCAGGTCTGAAATCGTGCTTCTCCACTTCGCCTCAGCCGAAACCCGCGCTTCGGTCCGCACGCGCAGGCGGAAGGAACTGCTGGTCGCCTACACGCCGGTGGCCGTGTGCCGGGGATACTTCCACATGGCCGACGAGGCCAGTCTGAACGACTTCCTCGACGACGTCACAACCGTCCTGTTGCCCATCACTGAGACAAAGGTCTTCCCACTCGTCGAACTCCCCGCCCCCTTCCCCACCGAGGCCGACCTCCTGCTGGTGGGGCTCTCCCACTTGCAGTTCTATCACCCTGCGTAGCCCTACCGCGCACCCCGTCATCGCTTTTGCGCGACGACCAACATCACCTCACTGCGTCCGACCCGTTCCCACACAGTACGTGGAGCGAAACCTGCCTCTACCAATATCGCCTCACTGCCGCCGGGAACCGGCTCCCCCTGCCCCGTCACCCCATAAAGCCAGCCGATGAAACGGGAGAACGGGTCGTGCTCACTCAGGCGGGCCCAGGCCACAACGACCAGCCGCCCATCCGGCTGTAGAACACGCGCCGTCTCCCGTAACGTGGCAGAGTCCAGGATGAACTCCGTGGGAAAGGTAGCGACGGCGCTGTCGAAACATCCGTCGCAGAAGGGGAGCGTCTGCGCACGAGCACGCACCAGGGGGACGGACAGTCCGGCCCCTCTCAACCGCCGCCACGCCAGACGGCCCATATACGGCGAAAGGTCAAGTCCCACCGGGGCCAGGCCCCGTTCTACCATCGCCACCAGCAGGTGACCGGGGCCGTGGGCCAGTTCCAGCACCCGCTCTCCTCGCAGGTATCCAATCGCCGTGCGTCCCCACGCCTCCCACCGCCCCAGCGACACCATCCAGGCCACCAGATCGTAGGTCCAGGCGAACTGGTTGTAGAGCAGGCAGAAGGAGAATCGCAGAAAGGTCCACCACAGGCGGCGCATTACACCCCTCACGAGCGAACACCCCCGCCGCGTCGCTACGGCGAGGGTGTCTATCTCACGACCCACGCTAGAGCCGCTCCAAGAATCTACAGGGTAGGTGGCATGACAGGGGCACCGGCCTGATCAACTGGCTGTGCCCCCTCCTGCCCCGGCTTGACCCAGGCTGCCAGGTCCACCGTCAGTCTCTCGAAGAAACTATTGAGTGGCAGATTCCCCACCCCGTACGCCGCTTCCACGACGCGCGCCTGCACACGCAGCGTCTTCGTCTCCAAGATCAAGTCGCTTCCCACCTCGGCCAACAACGGCTCTCCCTTGGGTGCCAACTTGGCGCGCAGCGCCTCGTCGTAGAAGGCGTATTCCGACATCAGCACTGTGGTCACGGTGCGAATATCGTTCTTATCGAACAGCCAGACCTCGAAAGCGGTGACTTTGTTGGGTGCGCCGACGCCGATGGTCTCTGAGATACCCACGCCGCACTCGCCCATAAACTCGCCGCTCTCTAATTCAATACTGAACGAGGGATCATAGTGATCATCCCCCAGCGTATAGGTGGTGACAAACTGGGCCAGCGGTGGACCTTCGGCCCCCCAGGAGACTCGTTCAGAGGGAAGAAACCCTTCGGCTACCCCCTCCCGCCGTGCTGCCTCAGGCTTAACTGATGGCCTGCGCAAACGGCTGACGAGGATCCATGCCCCTGCCACGACCGCCAACGTCAACGCGGCAGCCCCACAAACCATCGCCACCGGACGCAGCCTCACCCAGAAACTTGCCTCTGGCTCTGTGGGAGTGACTTCCACGAGTGCGGCTTCCAGGTCTTCCGCCAGAGCCCGCAGGTTGATTGCCTCCTGACCACCGCGCTCCTGCGCCAGTCCCTCCAACACCTCAGCAAGTTGACCTTCCTTCCAGAACTGCACACCCAGCTTGTCGTACGCCCATCCCACGTCACCGGTAGCCGTATATTGCTCGGCCACCCAGAGGACATAGTCACTCTGAAAATCAGGGCGTAGATTGCCGGGCGTGGAATTGGTCCACTCAACCGGCCACCACCACCAGCCAATGGCAAGCCCCAGCAGCAGCCCCACCACTGCACCAATGGTCAGCGCCACCGAGGCTTTGTGCTGCTGAACGAATTGAAGGAGTTGCAGGATTGCGTTCATCTCAGTCCCCTCTTGGCCTGTGTGCTTTGTAGTCAAGTGCTACTATGGACCGCTGTGCCACAAAGGCTATTGATACACGCTTACTTTACCATAAAGTAGCATCTAGGGCAAATCCGAGGTGTCAGCCCGTGGATGTGCCCGCATGTAGACCTCCCGCGCCCGGCTTTGACTGACATGGGTATAGATTTGGGTCGTGGCGAGATTGGCGTGCCCCAGCAACTCCTGCACGACGCGCAGGTCAGCGCCGCCATCCAAGAGATGTGTGGCAAAGGAATGGCGCAGAATATGGGGAGAGACGGGAGCGCGGATACCCGCCTCCTTGCCCGCCTTGCTGAGCATCAGCGCCACCCCTCGCGCCGTCAGACGACCGCCTCGGTGGTTGAGCCACAATGCGCTGGTCGGTTGCTTTCGCAGCAACGCGGGCCGCCCTGCCTCCAGATACGCCCGCACTGCCCGCACCGCCTGCCGTCCCAGCAGTCCGATGCGCTCTTTGCTCCCCTTGCCCATCACGCGCACGCAGGCCTGTGCCAGGTCCACGTCTGCCACGTCCAGGCCCACCAACTCGCTGACCCGCAGGCCAGCCGCGTATAGCACCTCGATGATAGCGCGGTCGCGCAAGCCCAGGGGGGTGGACGTGTCGGGAACTGCCAGCAGTGCCTCTACCTCGGCGACCGTCAGGTAGTGTGGCAGCCGTTTGGGGATGCGAGGGGCGCTGATCAAACGGAAAGGGTTGCGCTCCAGCACCTCCTCCCGCACCAGGAAGTCGCCGAAGGAACGCAGTTCCGCCACGCGACGCGCAATGCTGGCCTTGACGTAGCCAGCCCTGCCCAGTTCCGCCAAGTAACTCCGCAGCAGCGAGCGGTCTACCTGCTCCAGTGAGCCCACTCTCTGTGCCCGACAGTAGCCCAGGAACTGGCCAATGTCGTTGCCGTAGTTCTTGATAGTGTAAGGAGAGGAGTTCCGGCCCGCCTGCAGATAGGTCAGAAACCGCTCCAGCAGCCTCTCCATATCCGTAGTCCGATTACGCCACTGTTGGCTCGGTCTGCACTTGCGGCAGGCTGGCGATCTCGAACTCCTCCTCACAGGCGATACACTTGGCCCACCCCTGGCGTGCCTCGGTGAGCAATCCGCCACACTCGGGACACGGCTGGCGCAGAGGTCGCTTCCACACGGCGAATTTACACGACTCCTCGTCGTCGTTCCGGAAGTTGGCACAACTGTAAAACGTGCGCCCGCGCCGCGTCCGTTTCTCCACCAGATCACCGCCGCACTCCGGGCATTTAGCTCCAGTCTTGATCAGGATTGGTTGGCGGTGACGGCAGTTGGGAAAGTTACTACAGCCGATAAACTTGCCAAACCGCCCGTACTTGTAGATCAGCGGATGACCACACTGTGGACATAGTTCACCCGTTGGATCGTTGCCCATCTGGACGGTGGGCATCCTCTCGTGCGCTTGATCCAGCGTCGCGGAGAAGGGATCGTAGAAGTCGTGCAGCACAGGCACCCACTCTCGCTTGCCGCTGGCGATCAGGTCCAAATCCTCCTCCATCTGGGCCGTGAAGCCGACGTCAATGTAGTCCGGGAAATACTCGACCAGCAGGTCGTTAACGATGATTCCCACCTCGGTGGGGTACAGTCGCCCATCGCGTCGCTCGACGTATCCTCGTTGCTGGATGGTGGACATGATCGGGGCGTAAGTGCTGGGGCGACCGATGCCGTACTCCTCCAGCGCCCGCACCAGGGTTGCCTCGCTGTAGCGTGGAGGAGGCTGGGTAAAGTGTTGCTCCGGCAGCAACTGCACCAGGTCGAGCAGTTCGTCTACCGTCAGCGGCGGAATCTCCTCCCGCTTGCGCTCCTCCTCGGCTTTGGCGTCCTCGTCCTGCGCCTCCTCGTACACGGCCAGGAAACCCTTGAAGCGCAGGCTGGAGCCGCTGGCGCGGAAGAGGCACCCCACCTCTGCCCCCTGGCCCCCTTCCTCTCCCCGCAGCGGGGAGTGGAAGGGGGTTGGGGGATGGGGAGGGGTGGCCAGAATCTCCACAGCGATGGTGTCGTACACCGCTGGTGCCATCTGGCTGGCGACGAAGCGCCGCCAGATCAGTTGATACAGCCGATACTGGTTCCGATCCAGGAATGGCTTGAGGGACTCGGGTGTGCGGAAGACACTAGTGGGGCGGATGGCCTCGTGGGCCTCCTGGGCTCCCTTGGCCTTCGTCTTGTATTTCGGCGGCTTGCCCGGCATGAACTTCTCGCCGTACCTCTCCTTGATGAACCTCCTCGTCTCTGCCTGCGCCTGCTCGGCCACGTTGGTGCTGTCGGTACGCATATACGTGATCAGGCCGACCGACCCATCCCCCAGGTCTATCCCTTCATACAATTGCTGGGCGAAGCGCATCGTGCGCCGGGCCGTGAAACTCAGCCGCCGCGAGGCCTCCTGCTGCATCGTGCTGGTGATGAACGGAGGCGCGGGCCGGCGTCGCCGCTGCCCCTCCTTCACCTTTGCTACGGTGTAGACAGCCTTCTCCAGTTCGGCCACGACGGCCTGGACGTCGGCCTCACTGTGGAGCTCCAGCTCTTCCCCGCGAATGCGGTGCAGCCTGGCGATGAAGCTGCGCGGCTCCTTTTCCTGTTTGGCCAACTCCGCTTCGATAGACCAGTACTCAACCGGCACGAAGGCTTCGATCTCCCGCTCCCGTTCAACCACCAGCCGCACGGCCACCGACTGCACCCGTCCGGCCGAAAGCCCACGCCGCCCCATCTTGTCGCGCAGCAGAGGACTGAGCGTGTAGCCGACGATGCGGTCGAGGATGCGCCGCGCCTGCTGCGCCTCCACCCGTTGCATGTCAATCTTGCGCGGGTGGGCGAAGGCGTGCTCGATGGCGTCGCCCGTGATCTCGTGAAACTCGACTCGCTTCACAGGTCGCCGCCCGATGGCCGACTTGAGCGCCTGGAGCAGGTGCCAGGAGATGGCTTCACCCTCGCGATCCGGGTCGGTCGCCAGGTAAATCTCGGACGAGTTCTTGACCTCCGCCCGCAGTTCCCGCACCACGTCCTTGCGCTTGGCGGGGACGATGTAATGGGGCTCGAAATCGTTCTCAATGTCCACCCCCATCCGATTGGAGGGCAGGTCGCGCACGTGCCCCACCGAGGCCCGCACCGTGTACTTCTTTCCCAGAAAACGACCTACCGTGCGCGCCTTGGCCGGGGATTCGACGATCACCATCTTCGGCTTCTTTGCCAGCTCGGTTCTGGTCTTTGACACAACCGCATGCTCGTCGGGATCGAGACCCTCGTGGGCCGGGGTATGGCCCATCCTGAACATTTTCGTGCCACACACCGGGCACACACCTTGCGTGGCCGGCGTCCCCTTGCCGGTGAACACCGGCTGAGGGTCTTTCATCTCGCGTTTGGTTTTGCACTTCACACAATAGGCTTGCATAAATACCTCGCTTTTCATCATTGATTTTCTGCGGTAGCGTAACCCTGTAGCTCCTCAGTCAGCAGGCTTGAGATGTTTTATGGCCTGCTCAATTGCCCGTTCAGCTTCAGCATAGTTACCAGCCTGCGTAAGCTCCCAACACAAGTCGCAGTAACGCGCAGAGGTTTCAGTGGCCTTTCCATCAAGCCGCCCCCAATTGTACGCGGAGTACTTCTTAGACAGGCTCCATGCCTCCTCGCTGCCAAGGACAAAGACGACTCTGTTCTCTTGATCGGAATCGAAACAACAACCCGGACAGGAAAGGTGACTGGTCACACGCTCACGCCGTTTAATCTGCGTCACCTGGTCGGTGAACGCCGACATCGCCACATAGCAGATCGGTCCTCTTACAGCACGGGCAACCGTCCCATCAATGATAATCTCGTCACCCATTTGATGACCTGCAGGGCACTCCCCCAAAATCCTAGTCGGGCTTGCCAATACCTTCGTCACGATATTCCTCCATCACCACGCTGAAGGTAACGTTCCCACCAAGCCCCGTGGCCGGGTCGGGGCACGAGGCGAGGGCTTTCTCCCTTGGCCTGATACGGCACATATTGGCAAGAACAGCATTGAGTGCCCAAATACAGAGAGTATCCGACTGTTCCTTGTCAATGCAAGCAGTATCGTGGTTAATGATGACTCTATCACCTATTTGGTAACCCGCATTGCAGGTACCGGTGACTTGCACGACGGTTGCAATAGTCCTTTTCCGTATCGCTGTGTTCACACGTATTCTCCTCGGTTCTCACGCCCCAGGCGGTGCACAACCGTCCGCACCTCTTGCTCCCGCTCTCTGGGGCAGACCAGCAAGGCATCCTCCGTATCCACGATCACCATCCCTTCTAGTCCGATGGTGGCGATGAGCCGCTTCCCGCCAAAGACCAGCGTATTGCGCGTATCAATTCCCATATGCGGGCCGACGATTACATTCCCTTCTTCGTCGGATGGCAGCAGCTCCAGGAGACTGGCCCAACTGCCCACGTCCGACCAACCGATGTCCACCGGAATGACGACCACGTCTTCGGCTCCCTCCATCACTCCGTAGTCAATCGCTTGCCTGGCAACCTGAGGCCAGATGCGATTCAACGTCGGCTTATATCCGGCGGTCCCCAGCGTCGCCTCCACCTCCGCCAGTTGTATGTAGAACTCCGGCATCTGGCGCTGGAACTCCTCCAGGATGCGGTCCACGCGCCAGACGAACATGCCGCTGTTCCACGAATAATCCCCGCTCTCCACCATGTGAAGCGCCGTCTCCTGGCTCGGTTTCTCAGTGAACCGCTCGGCGCGGAAGACCGGAAAGCCCTCCACCGTGCCCAGGCTCTCCCCCTGCTTGATGTATCCGTAACCGGTTGAGGGAGACGTGGGCGTGATTCCCAGCGTGACCAGATGGCCTTCTTCGGCGACCTGGGCCGCGGCGGTCAGCACTTGGCGGAAGCGTGCCACTTCGCTGATGAAGTGATCGGCGGTGAGCACTGCCATAATCGCTTCCGGGTCCTGCCGGCGCAGGTGGATCGCCCCCAATCCGATGGCGGGAGCCGTGCCACGGCCCTCCGGCTCAACGATGAAGTTCTTCAGCGGCACTTCCAACGCCTGCACTTCTAGAGACGCGACGTGCTCGACACCCGTGACGACGAGTATCTGCTCCGGTTGGAAAAGGGGCGCAATTCGATCCACCGCGTGCTCGAACATGGTGCGCTCCCCCACCAGCTTGAGCGACTGCTTGGGACGATCTCGCCGGCTGAGAGGCCACAATCGCGTCCCAACCCCCCCGGCCATAATCAACGCGTGGAAAGCCATCCCATCCTCCTACTTGCAGACTTGCAAACCTGCAACTCCTCATCACTCCACCACGTACTCCACGCCCGGCTCGCGGGCCACGACGTACTTCATCCCGCCCGCCTGGCGCACTATCCCCTTCAACTCCATCAGCGCCAGCGTGCTGGTCACCTGCGCGATGGGCAGACCCACCTGTTGCTGAAGTTCATCCACGTGGGTGGGCTCGGCCGAGAGGTGGGCCAGTAGCGCCGCCTCCGTCTCGTCAGCCGGGAGCACCTGGCGCGCCTCCACCTGCTCGGCCACCATCGTCAGATTCAGTTCCTCCAGGATGTCCTCCGGGCCGAGTACCACCTTGGCCCCATCCCGGATGAGCGCGTTAGTGCCGGCACTGCCGCGCATCAGGATAGAGCCCGGCACAGCGAAAACGTCCCGTCCTTGCTCAGCGGCGTAGTCGGCGGTGATCAGCGCCCCACTCCGTATCCCCGCCTCGGTGATGAGCACGCCCAGGCTGAGCCCGCTGATGATGCGGTTGCGCGGCGGAAAGTTGCTCCCCTCAGGCGGCGTCCCCAGCGGGTAGTCGCCTACCAGTGCCCCATGGGCGACGATTTCCTGAGCCAACTTGCGATGCTCCGGCGGATAAACCCGGTCAATGCCACAGCCCAGCGCGGCGATGGTGCGTCCCCCCGCCTCCAATGCTGCCCGATGCGCTTCGGCGTCAATACCCCGCGCCAGCCCGCTGACAATAGTGATGCCGCTGCGTGCCAGCGCCTTGACCAGTTGGCGGGTTACCTCCCGTCCGTAGGCCGAGGCCCGTCGTGTGCCGACCACCGCCACCGCCCAGGCATCCTCCTCCGTGATTGTGCCCTTGACGTAGAGCACAGGCGGTGGGTCAGGGATCTCGCGGAGGAGGCGGGGGTAGTCGGGGCTTTCCCACGTGAACACTTGTGCGCCAGTGGCCCCAATCCGTTCCAACTCCTGATCCAGATCGAGCGCAGCCCGGGCTGCGAGAAGATTCTCCAGCGAGCGGCGGTCCAATCCGGCGCGCCGCAGTTCGCCGGACGGCGCGTGCCAGGCCCGTTCTATGTCGCCGAAGTAGTCGATCAATGCCCTCAGCCGCACCGGGCCGATGCCACGCACGAGGTTGAACCCAATCCAATAACGTAGGTCATTCATCCTTCGTCTGCCAACGTGTCCTTTGCTAACATGCCCGGCAATAGATGCACTACCATCCACTTCGACTCCAGATCAAGCTCAAGCACCACATCATCCACGGCTGGCAGGAGCACCTCGCCTCGCGGTCCCTGCACGACGTAAACGTCGTTGGCCCCGGTCTCAAGCACCTCGATCACCTGGCCTAACCACTCCCCACTCTCCGTCTCCACTCCTACGCCGACGAGTTGAAAGTGATAATACTCCCCCTCCTCAAGCGGCACGGCTTTCTCAACCGGAATCTGCACCAGCATGCCGCGCAGCTCATCGGCCCTGTTGCGGTCGTCGCAGCCCTCCAGTTTTAGCAGCAGCACCTCCTTGTGGAAACGTAGCTTCTCCACCAGATAGCGCTGCACTGCCTCAGGTGAGTCCGGATAAGCGAGGTAGAAATCGGTGTGCTGCCCCAGCCGCTCAGGATAATCAGTGATGATTTCGACGCGCAGTTCACCTCGTACGCCGTGCGGCCGCAATATCCGCCCGATTGTTAAATAGCGGGGCTCAGGCGTGCACACTCTCCCTGAGCCCCTAATCACTTCCATTGTCACGTTGTATGGCAACACCCATTGGCGCTTACACGATTTCAAGGGTGACCCGCTTTCCTTGCTTGGCAGCGAGTACCCGGACGAGCGTGCGTATAGCGTTCGCGGTACGCCCACCCCTGCCGATCACGCGGCCCATGTCTTCCGGGCCGACCCGTAGTTCCAGGATCACCGAGGTCTCTCCCTCGATCTCAGAGACGTGGACCTGGGACGGGTCATCCACCAGCGACTTGGCGATGAATTCGACCAGTTCCTTTAGCGAAGTCATAGTTGCTCCTCCCTCCAGGTGTAGTTGATGCAAATGCCGTAAACAGTACGGAGACGCAGTGGAGGAGCGGAGTTCCACTGCGACGGGAAGCAGGTCATTCCTCTGTTGCTTCCTCTACCCCTTGCTCCTCGCTTTTCTCACCCTCATCCCCTGTCTCAACGGGCTCCGCTTCTAACTCCTCAGCTTCTGGCTCTACAGCCGGTTCTTCCGCTACAGGCATTGCGTGCTCCCGGCGGGTCTTGGAACTAATCTCCGGCGCAGCCTGGGTCGCTTCCTTCGCCTCGGCCACCAGCGCCTCCAAAGGCTCGCCCTGCTTGAGCCGCTCGAAGCGGGCCAGTGTGCCTTGCTTTTTCAGCAACCGGGCCACTGCATCGGTTGGCTGTGCCCCGACGCTCAGCCAGTACAGGGCGCGCTCTTCCTTGATCGTCACCGTTTCTGGTTCGGTGCGTGGGTTGTAGAAGCCGATGTTCTCGATGAAACGACCATCGCGGGGGGATCGCGAATCGGCCACCACCACCCGATAACTGGGTTGTTTCTTCGCGCCTACGCGGCGCAATCGAATCTTGACCATAGTCCTCCTGTCGTTGTGTGTAGGTTAGGAAACTGGTAAATTGGTAGATTGGTAATCGGTCGCCTAACCGGCTGGCGCAATCGCCCCCAGCAGCCAGGCCGCGCGCAGCGTGCCGCACAAAGCCGAAAGGATTCTATTGACCGTTGCCGAGGCGTAGGCTTGCGCCAGCCTGGACCGTAGAGCCTGGGCGTGAGAGAAGCACACCTTTGACTAATCGCAACTCAATAGAGGGCGCCTAAAGAAAAGCCAGAGACCCCTGGTGAAAGAGCAACCGCCGGCCTGTTTATATAGAAGCGCTCTCCTAGGGGCTTCGTGAACCATGCCCTTTATCTACCTAGATTTCGCCCAAATTAACGGCAACTTGCAGGGGTGTCAGCAGGGGCGGG
>JBHIET010000079.1:0-15097 GCA_046760785.1 Anaerolineae bacterium
CAGCGGCGTGGCGAACGGGGAACTCGGAACGAATCTATGCCTTGCTGTACTTAGGGCCAGCTCCAGCAATCCATCAGAGCCCATTGGTCATCCATCAGATAGGCAGTGTCACCGTCGTTGCCCCAGACCGGGTCGGTGCGTCTCCAGTATAGATCGGTATCCGTATCCGTTTCCGTGTCGCCCCCGGTCCACACCCAGACCTCGCTCTCGCTTTCCAGCTCAAAACCATCGGGGAAGGGATAGCAATGGTTGAGTTGATCGCAAAGCTTCCAACCGGTCATATCCTGGTCGTCCAGTCCGTCGTTTATGATCACGACGTATTCACCCTCCAACTCGTTACCTGGGGGGTCGTACTCCACATCCCATATACACACGTCCACACAAAAGAGTTCCTCCGGACAGGAAAACGGCGTCGGCGTGAGTGTATAGGTCAGAGTTGGCGTGCTCGTCGAGGTTGACGTCGCCTGGATGGTACCGCTTGGAGTTAGTGTCATTGTCAGGGTCGTCGTTGGTCCTGGCGTCGGCGTCGGTGTCGGCGTTGGCCGGGGTGTCTTGGTCGGGGTTGGCGTATGCGTCGGTGTTGAGGTCAGTGTGGGCGTGAGCGTCGGTGTGGGTGTGGGCGGTGCGATTGTCTCGGTGGGGCGCGGGGTGTCACTGGGCGTTGGGGTCTTGGTCGGCGTCGAGGTGGATGTGTGGATTTGCGTGTAGATCGCGGTTGGAGTGTAGGTGGCCGTTCGCGTTGGCCTGGGGGTGTGGAGGGGTGTGGGCCCGGCAGTGTTGAGGCTCGCGCTGCCCCAGACGTACGAGGATATCGAGCAGCACGAGCAGACCAGGCAGTAGATGAAGAGAAGAATCGCCTGAAGCTCAAGCCAGGAAACGGATAGTCCACCTCCGATGGGAAGCACGATTCTCTCTTTGCCAAGCCGGCGCAGAAGGGAGATCGTATTATTATTGCGGCTGCTCGTATGCCTCACCGCACTTGGCTCTCGCGTGCCTCTCACTTGGGGTCCGCTCATTGTCATTTCGGCGTGCAGCGCCGTCAAATCCCGTGGACGAGATACGTCGTTCTTATCGGCCTCGTCGTCGGCCCCATTCTGATGAGAATCCCACGGCTATGCTCCGCGCGCTTGTCTCTGAGCCGTCGTTGTCAACTAAATATATCTTATCACATTTGCTGGCACGGTGCAAATAGGCTCATTGTACGTGGTGGGTGGTTATGGCAGAGGGTATGGCACAGCGCGTTGTGTGAGATGCTGTGCGTACATCACGATGAGGACACTCAGACCCCAGAGGAGGACTGTGACCTGAATCGGTCGGTCGGAGAGCGCAATCTCCTCGGGCGCACCACCTATTCCCTTGACGTGGATCAGGTAGAGGTAGCGAAAGATGCCATATAGGACAAAGGGGATGGTCAACATCATGGTGTGGTTCGGGGGCAGGTTGGGAGCGGAGAAAGTGTACAACGCGTAGGTCAGGACTGCCGCGGCGGTGACGATGCCGATGGTCTGATCTAGGAGCGGCAGGTTGTACTCTTGCAGACTGTTGCGGTGGGCATTTGCGTTCTCCTTTAGCAACACCAATTCATGCCGCCGCTTGCCAAACGCCATCACCAATGCCAGCAGTGTTGTGAAGATGTACATCCAGGGGGAGAACCGCTCCGCATCCACCAGGTACACGCCTGCTGCAACGCGCAGCACAAACCCTGCCGCCACGACTAGCGCGTCAATGATGACCACGTTCTTCAGCCACAGCGAGTAGATGATCTGGAGCGCCAGGTATCCGGCCAGGACGGCCCCGAACCCCGGCTGAAGCAGAAAGCCCAGGGGCAGCGCAGCCAGGGGAATGGCTATGGAGGCGGTGAATGCAGCCCCTCTGGAAAGCTGGCCCGAGGCGATGGGCCGATTCCGTTTCCTGGGATGCTGCCGGTCTTTCTCAGCATCCATCAGATCGTTGATGGTGTAGATCGTCCCTGAGGTGAGGCAGAGCAGGAGGAAACCCGCGATAGTCCTTCCCAGGTAGAACGGGTCGAACAGCTTGACGTCGAAGACTAGTGGAACGAAGACGAAGCCGTTCTTGATCCACTGTTTGGGTCGCATAGTTTTGATTAAGCCGGTGAACACGGTTAGGCCTCCTGGTGAGTGGCGAATGGCGGATCGCAGTGCGCAAGATGATACCAGAGATGCTATTGGACACAATGTACAAAACCTGGTTATTTTTATTGCACGCCTGGTGCTGGATTCTACCTTATCCCGCTCGTCTGCGCAAGTCTCCACGCTGGCCCCGCTCGACGTGGCACAAGTTGGCGCGGTGGCGGCAGTGTGATATACTGGCGGTATCTTCTCCGAGGTGCTGAGTGATGGACAATCCCAAAACCGTTGACCGTATCATAACGCAAGGCCGTGCTTTGGTGCGGGCGATTGAGGCCCTGGGCACTATCGAGCCAAGCGGCCCGTTTGAGTGGGCTATCGCCGGCTTGCTGATGGCAGCCCACCAGTGTTGTCTGCGGGGAATCGTGGAGGTTGCGCCGTCGTAGGTGACTGAGGAGATTCTGAGTGCGAGTGAGCACGCCGGCGATCAGAAGGCAGTGCTATGGCTGAGCAACAACTGAGAGAACCAGAGACACACCACCGCGCCCTACCCTGGCTCGTCCTGGCCGTCGCTGTCCTCACCATACTGGCCTACAGCACCGGCCAGGCGCTGGCGATCCTGAGCCTGTCCACCTCCCTGCCATCCCCTACGCTCGTCCCGTCCGCTACCCCCTGCGTTACTGCCACTTTCACCGCGCCACCTCCTACGGCGACACCGGTGCTCACACACACGGGTTGGGAACACGTGGAGGAGGGGCTCGAACTGCGGAGGTTACGTGTGAGTACAGGAGCGGGAATGGAGCGGCTGACGCTGGTGCGGCTTGACCCGGCTGCGTTCCGCTTTCGCGTCGTATACATTCCTAAGCTACCCCGCACCATTGGCGAATGGGGCAGGACAGGCTCCCTGGTCGTGAACGCCGGTTTCTTCACGCCTGAACATCGCACCATCGGCCTGCTGATCCGAGAAGGTCGCGTCTACGGCAGTTCCTTTGACCCTGATGAGAAGTTTCCTGGTCTCTTCGCCGTCACCACGGATGGGCGGGTGGAGATACGCTCGTTGCAGGAGCAATCCTACGAGCCCGGCGAACCACTGTGGCAGGCGGTCGAGTCCTTCCCGCTGCTGGTCAGGCCGGGCCCCACTCTCGGCTTCTCCCCTGATGCCTTCGGCGACTACCCAGCCCGGCGCACCGTTGTGGCACAGGATCGGGATGGGCGCATCCTCTTCGTCGTGGCCTCCCAGGGTCACTTCAGCTTGCACGAACTGGCAACTTTCCTCATTGAATCAGATCTCGACCTGGAAGTGGCTCTCAATCTGGACGGGGGGCGTTCGACTGGTCTATGGTTGCAGGCGGGCGACACCCGCGTCGAGATTGACTCCCTCGTTCCGGTGCCCTCCGTCATCATCGCCGAGCGGCTCGATTGAGCGGGCTGCCGCTGGCCTGCTGCTGGTGGCATACAACTGCAGGCTGCAGGCAGTCGTGGCGGCTGCGCCCGCCTGGATGAGCGGAGGGATTCTGAGCGCCAGTGAGCGCATCGGGGATGATAGGGGGCGGCGTTGTGGATAACCAGGCGCACGTGGAGTGACCCGACGACTTGGGGTACCCTGATTCTGGTAGATTGGGACTGAGCGACATGGGAGAGGCAGACAAAACACCTGTAGAGGCAAAGGGGAAAGGCATTTCACGGAGACAATTCCTCCGCGGAGCGGCTGCTCTGGGGACGACAGGAGTGCTGCAATGGCTGGCAAGCTGTGCCGCGCCTCCCCCAACCCTGCCCCCCTCGGCGACAGTGGGGCCGATATCCACTTCGACGCCACGACCATCGCCGAAGCTGCGGCTTGAACCAACGCCCACGCCTATATCCGACGTTCCTCTCTTTGACGAGGGGAAACTGGGCCACGTATTCGTGCCCCACGACCCAGCGCTGCAGGGGTATCCCACCTTGCCCCCCTTCAATCCAGATAGCATCTACCCCGAGTATCCCTACGCCCCGGGCGATCTGGCAGCCGGTAATGGCGCCTACAGGCTGGTGCGGGAGGCCCTGCGCTTGATGTACCCGGAGGGCTTCGGCTCGCCGCAGTGGAACCCGCTAAGCGGCATCATCCGCCCCGGCGACCGTGTTCTGATCAAGCCCAACCTGGTGGACGACGCCGAATGGGTCAACGGCCAGACGACACACCCAGCCTTTCTGCGGCCTGTCATTGACTATGTCTACAAAGCCTGTGGACCCGGTGGCCACATTATGCTGGCCGAGGGCCCGTGGGCCGCAGGCGTCTTCGACCGCCTTGTAGCCAACACTGGTATTCAGGCTATGGTCGAGTATCTGGTGTCTGTGCACGGGGTGCCGGTGATACTCAAGGACTTGAACAAGGCCAGCCGGGAGACGGCGCCTCTGGTGGACTTAGGCGCGACCTCGGAACTACGCGCGGTGGATCGGGTGTGGTACGATGCCCACGGCCAGGTGATGCAGGAGGGGGGCGACCCCGGCGTGGGCCGCTACCGCATCGCGCCGTCGGTGTTGGAGGCCGACGTGGTCGTCTGCGTGCCCAAGGCCAAGGTTCACTGCTCAGGTGGCGTGACACTGGCGATGAAGAATATGCTCGGCATCATTCCCGCCTGGGATGGTCCTTATGAGCAGGCGAGGCTCAAGGACTGCGCACACACCAGCGATGTGGACCAGGCGACGGGAGCGCGGGGAATATACTTGGACAACGATACCATCTGGCGCTCGATGGCCGACCTGAACCGCATCCTGCTCTATGCCGATGCGCAGGGCATCTTGCACCCTGAACGACAACGACGCTATGTGGCGATCGTAGATGGGATCGTGGCAGCGGAGGAGAGCCAGTATCACCCGCACCCTTATCCGCTGAACACCATCGTGGTCGGCACTGACCCGGTCACTGTGGACGCGGTCACGACCCGCTGTATGGGCTTCGACCCGCGCCTCTTGAAATCGGTAACCAAAGCGGCCTCGCGGGCGGACTTTTCCTTGGGGCTGGCCCACCCTTCGCAGGTCCAGGTGATCGTCTCGGGCGAGGAAGGATTGAGCAGTCTCTATCGCCACGCGCTTACACCTGAAGTGCACGTTTTTTCCTGGCAGGGCCATCTGGAGGCGGACGATTTCGACCCACCGGAGATCCTGGGATGGCGGTGGGGTATGGAGGATGAGGAGCTCCAGGTCGCAGTTCGCGATCCGGCGGGCGTGGCTTGGGTGCGAGTGGCTTACACTTACGAGGGAGAATCACGCATGAAAGCTCTACAGTTGAGTGGAGGCACTTCACTGGAGGGATGGTGGCACACGCCGTTCCCACTTGGAGCCACAGTGCGGCAGGTCACGCTCCTGACCGGCGATGAGTTGTTCAATGAGATGTCACAGGAGATTAGCTGGTGAAGTAGAGCGCACCCGCCTTCGACTTCTCCCAACAGCCGTTTGAACCGCTCGACGCTTGCACTGATGACGGCCTGCACCTCGGCGACGCTCAAGCGGCTGTAGGTCTCGTCTACAGCGGACATTTGTTGACCCTATTCCAGCCGCGCCAGCCTGAAGAGCTGGTGCTGGGGGCCTTTTTCGTGGTTCGATGGCTGCCAGTGCTGCCTGTTCGTGACGGCGCTGGTTTGCCGGGCTTGCATGCGACTCATTTTTGAGGTATGCTAGTGACGCGATGGCAAAGGAACGCCTGGACGTTTTGCTGGTCGAGCGGAGGTTGGCGGAGAGCCGGACGCAGGCCCAGCGGCTGATCCGTGCTGGCCTGGTGCGCGTGGCAGGTCAGGTGTCCGACAAGCCCGGCACGCGGGTGGCGGCAAATGCAGCGGTCACGCTGCAGGCACGTCCGCGTTTCGTGAGCCGTGGCGGAGAGAAACTGGAGGCGGCGCTGGTGCGCTTTGGCCTGGACGTGACGGGACTGGTGGCAGCCGATGTGGGGGCCTCTACTGGCGGTTTCACCGACTGCCTGCTTCAACGTGGCGCACGTCGCGTCTATGCCATTGACGTGGGATATGGCCAGTTGGATTGGCGATTGCGGAACGATCCCCGCGTGGTGGTGATGGAGCGTACTAACGCGCGCTACCTGGAGAGTTTGCCGGAACCAGCAGACCTGGTCACTGCCGACGTGTCGTTCATCTCGTTGGGGCTGATCCTGCCGGCGGCGGTGCGCTGGTTTGCCTCTCCTTCTCCTCCCTCTGTAGAGGGGGGCAGGGGCAGTGTTGTGGCCCTGATCAAGCCGCAGTTCGAGGCGGGACGGCGGGAGGTCGGGAAGGGTGGGGTAGTGCGCGACCCGGAGGTGCATCGGCGCGTATTGGAGCGGGTACTGGATATTGCAGCCGAGCTGGGCCTGGGGCTGCGTGGTCTGATGCTTTCTCTCCTGCGCGGGCCGGCGGGGAACGCCGAGTTTCTGGGTTGGTGGGAGCTTGGGGCGCGAGGACTGGAGGCGGAGGCTGCGATTGCAGCCTGTCTGAGGGAGAACGAAAAGGAGGCTGAAGAATGAGCGATGCAGAATCTCGACAACAGCGCTTGGAGAGAATTCTGGAAATCAGTCGCGAACTGACCTCTACGGTGGCCATAAGGCCGCTCCTGAGGAAAATCGCTGCTATGGCAGTGGAGTTGACGGGTAGCGAGGGGGCTTCCATTCTCCTGCGGGATGTTCGCACCGGCGAGTTGCGCTTCCGCACTGCAGCCGGCTCCCAGTCCGGTGAGCTTATGGAGGCCGATATTCTCGTACCTATCGAGGGCTCCATCGCTGGCACAGTTCTGACGTCTGGAGAGCCGATGATCGTGCTCGATGCCCAGGCCGATCCCCGCCACTACCGGGAGGTCGGGCAACAGATTGGCACGGAGACTCGGTCGCTGCTGGCGGTTCCGCTGCAGATCAAGGATCGTCGCATCGGTGTGCTGGAGACGATCAACAAGCAGGGAGGAGGTACGTTTGACCAGGAGGATGTGGAGACGCTGACCGCACTGGCTGCTCAGGCGGCGGTGGCCATCGAAAACGCGCGCTTGGTGGAGGCTCTGCGGGAAGCCTACGAGCGTTTGGGAGAATTGGATAAACTGAAGTCAGATTTCATTGCCATCGCCTCGCACGAATTGCGCACCCCGCTGAGCCTGATCCTGCTCTACGCTGACTTGCTCCAGGAGCAACTGGGAGAGAAAGCCGGGCCGCAACTGGACGCGGTGCTGCGGGCTGCCACGCATCTTAAGCACATCATCGAGGCCATGCTCAACTTGCGCTATCTGGAGACGGGACAGATGCAGGTGGTGCCTACCCACTTTGACCTGCGGGTCGAGGTGGAGGAGGCGTGCAAGGACTATCAGGTCATCGCAGAGACGAATGGGTTGGTGCTGGAGGCCGAAGTGCCAGACGAGGAGGTGCTCGTCCAGGCGGACGAGGACAAGGTGGGGGTGGTGCTGAACAACCTGATCTCTAACGCGGTCAAATTCACCCCTGCTGGCGGGAGAGTGCGGGTGTCGGTATGCAGCCGGGGCGACGAGGTGGAGTTCTCAGTGGCTGATACGGGCGTGGGGATCCCGCCGGAGGAGTTGGATCGTATCTTCGAGCGTTTCTACCAGGTTGAGGACCACATGACTCGTCGGCACGGTGGTATGGGGCTGGGCCTCTCCATCGTCAAGGGGTTGGTGGAATTGCACGGCGGTCGTGTGTGGGTCGAAAGCGGTCTAGGCCAGGGCAGCCGCTTCGTCGTCGTGTTGCCTGTGCAGCAGGCCTCTCAGACGTTCTGTGAGGGAGATTGAGGAGCGGTGGATCAGGCTCATACCCGCGATTTTTGTATCATCGCCCACATTGACCACGGCAAGTCCACGCTAGCCGACCGGCTGCTGGAACTGACTGGCACCATTCCAGCACGGCAAATGATCGAGCAGGTGCTTGACTCGATGGACCTGGAGCGGGAGAAAGGGGTCACTATAAAAGCGTCGGCGGTGCGGATGTGGTACACCGCCGCAGACGGCGAGGAGTACGAGCTGAACCTGATTGATACGCCCGGCCACGTGGACTTCTCCTACGAGGTTAGCCGGGCGCTGGCGGCCTGCGAGGGAGCGCTTCTGGTTGTGGATGCTGCTCAGGGCATCCAAGCCCAGACACTGGCCAATCTCTACCTGGCGCTTGAAGCCGACCTCGAGATCGTCCCCGTCGTGAACAAGATTGACCTGACCTCGGCGCGGCCCGATGAGGTGGCGCTGGAGCTGGCCGAGCTATTGGGCGTCGAGCCAGATGAGGTATTGCGCGTCTCGGCCAAGGAGGGGTGGGGGATTGAGGAGGTGCTGGAGGCGGTGGTGAATCGCTTGCCGCCGCCCCGAGGACAGCCCGAAGCGCCGTTGCGGGCACTCGTCTTCGACTCCCACTATGACTCCTACAAAGGTGTGGTTGCCTACGTGCGTGTGATGGATGGCGTGTTGCTGCAGGATGAGCCCTTGCTGTTGATGGCGACCGTCACCACGACTGAGCCCATTGAGGTGGGCATCTTTACGCCGGAGATGACCCCTACGGACCGGTTAAGCGCGGGAGAGGTGGGTTACGTCGCCACGGGACTCAAGACGGTGCGGGAGTGTCAGGTGGGCGAAACGCTCACCGGTGCGGCTCGCCAAGCGTCGGAGCCACTGCCGGGTTATCGTTCTGCCAAGCCGATGGTCTTCGCTGGCCTGTATCCAGTGGAGAGCGAGGATTACAACGCGCTGCGCGACGCACTCGAGAAACTGCGTCTCAACGACGCGGCCCTGGTCTTTGAGCCGGAGACCTCTCAGGCGCTTCAGTTCGGTTTCCGTTGCGGCTTCCTGGGGCTGTTCCATATGGAGATCGTGCAGGAGCGGTTGGAGCGAGAGTACGACCTGGATTTGATCGCCACGGCTCCCAGCGTTGCCTACCAGGTCGTCGCCCACGACGGCGGGGTAGTCGAGATCGCCAGCCCTGCCGATCTGCCAGACCCGGTTACTATCGAGGAGATTCGCGAGCCGTGGATGCGCGTTCAGGTATTCACGCCGTCAGACTACCTCGGCCCGGTGATGGAGGTGGTCAAGCGGCGGCGCGGCGTGTACCGGATGACCGAGTACCTCGATAAGCAGCGTGTCGTGTTGACTTACGAGATGCCGCTTTCAGAGATGATCGTTGATCTCCACGACCGGCTCAAGTCGGTCACGCGGGGCTATGCTTCGTTGGATTATACCTTCGATGGCTACCGGTCTGGTGACTTGGTGCGCATGGACATCCTGGTCAACAAGGAGCCGGTGGATGCGCTGGCGCTCATCGTGCACCGGGATCATGCCTACGAGAAAGGCTCGGCGCTGGTGCGCAAAATGAAGGAGGTCATTCCCCGGCAAATGTTCAAGGTGCCCATTCAGGCAGCCTTGGGGGGGCGGGTCATCGCCCGAGCGACAGTCAGTGCGCTGCGCAAGGACGTGTTGGCCAAGTGCTACGGCGGTGACGTCACACGCAAGCGCAAGCTGTTGGAGCGGCAGAAGAAGGGCAAGAAGCGTCTCAAGCAGTTCGGGCAGGTGGTGATTCCGCAGGATGCCTTCCTGGCGGTATTGAGGCTGGGCGAGGATTGAGCGAAAAGATTTTGGGCGGATAGCGACGCAGTTCCTTGAGCACACCCTTTTCCACACGCAGGCTATACGTCCTTGGCCGCCTCAGCGATCTCACCCAGGGTGAACTGGACCCCCGTGGCCTCAGCGTATCGGCATATTTCATGCCGGCACCATCACGCGAGACTGGAAGGGGATAGATGAGACAACCTTCAATGTCTCAGGTAATGGATCGCCAGCAGACCGCATCGAGGCGATTAACGCTCCGGCCACCCTTGGGGCTAATTCCAGGACTTCCTCGACGGTATCTCCGACCACGATCAGGTTAGGTAGTTCAGGACTGGTTGCCATATAATGGTAGTCGCTGCCGTCGTTCAGTTCCTCGACCTCAATCAGCAGATCGTATAACACTTCCACCGCCTTTGCACTTCCTTCGAGTCGCTCTGAGTTCATTATATCACCTCGTGATTATCGTGCAACTGCGGGTCCTCCTGCGCCGACCCATTGCCGGGTGAACCGTGTGCTTGTCAGGGCGGCTCTATGGCGAATAGCCTGCCAGGCGTGACGATCCAGTCCATCCGCTGGTCGTGCTCGCCGCAGGGAAGCTCGTCGGCCAGACACTCGTCGTAGGTCACGCCCACGCGCAGGGCCGGCGTGGTGGGGAGAAACCGGTCGTAGTACCCTCCGCCAAACCCCAGCCGTCCCCCACGCTGGTCGAAGGCCACGCCGGGCACCAGCACCAGGTCGAGCGTGGCCGGGTCCACCACCGGGAGGTCTGCTGTGGGCTCCAGCATGCCGAAGGGGTGGCGCACCAGGTGGGTGGGGTCGTAGGGGTGGAGCACCAGGCGCCTTCCCTCGATGCGGGGAGCGGCCCAACGGATGTGTGATAGGAGGTCGAAGAGGAGTTCCAGGTCGGGTTCGTTACGGAAGGCCAGGTAGGTGAGCACGGTCTGGGCCTCTCGCAGCACCGGCCAACCTGCCAGCCGCTGGCAGAGGGCAGCGGAGGCGGAGGTGACTTCGTGGGGGGAGAGGCTCTCCCGCAGGCGGAGGAAGTGGCGGCAGAGTTGGGGTTTGGTGGCTAGTTGGTTGGTTGTCATCGGATGGGTAGACGGCGGCCGGTGGCGCTGCGCCTGGCGTGGCCGAAATCGCGCAGGTCGTCCAGTTGCTCCACGTCGAACACCGGTCCGTCCTGACAGACCAGCAATCCGTCCAGGGCACACTGCCCGCAGATGCCGAAGCCGCACTTCATGTATCGCTCCAGGCTTAGTTGGCCGGGGATGTCGCGCTCGCGGCACAGCCGGTGGAGGGCGACGAGCATCGGTTCGGGGCCGCAGGCGTAGATGGTTAGTTGGTTGGTTGGTTGGTTGGTTAGTTGGGCGACCAGGTCGGTGATGTAGCCGTGGTGGCCGACTGTGCCGTCGTCGGTGGCGAGGATGAGCTCCACACCCAGGACGCGGAATTGCTCGACGTAGAGCAGGTCGTCGGCTGTGCGAGCGCCGAGAGCGACGGTGGTGGGGATGGAGCGCTTGACGGCTCGCGTGGCCAGGAAGTAGAGCGGCCCCACGCCGCACCCTCCACTGACCAACAGCGCCGGCTGGTCTTCGCGCAGTGAGAAGCCGCGCCCGTAGGGGCCGCGCCAGCCCACGCGGTCGCCCGCTTTGCGCCGGTGTAGCATCATGGTGAATGGTCCCACGCGGGCGACGGTCACCGTGAGCGGGGCGGGGTGGGCGATGGACATGGGTTTCTCGTCCACGCCAGGCAGCCAGAGCATGACGAACTGCCCTGGCTCTGCCTCCGGCACTTCGGCATCCAGCACGAAGGTGCGGATGGTGCGGGTCTCATCCCGGATCTCGCGAATGGGGACGGTTTGTGGCAGGGTCAATCGCGGGCTCCTTCCTTGTGTGTGTTCCGGGTGGTTGGCTTTCTGCCTAGCAGCCGCCACCCACGCAGGCATCGCCGTGAGTGGCGACGTGGCCCACCTCCCAGCAACCAACCAACTATCCCACCGCCCTCCCCCGAAACTCCTCCAGCCTCCCATACCCGTGCCGCTCCATGTAGTCCCGCAATTCCTCGCATACCTTCTGGAAGACCTCCATCCCCCGGTGGTAGATGGCCGAGCCGATGCCGACGGCGGTCGCACCGACCAGGATCATCTCCACCACGTCGCGTCCGGTGGTCACCCCGCCCACCGCCACCACCGGCACGTTCACCGCGCGGCAGATGTCGCGCACGCAGCGCACGGCGATGGGACGCATGGCCGGGCCGCTTATGCCGCCAGTGCCGTGGGCCAGCACCGGACGGCAGGTCTCGACGTCCAGGATGACGCCAGGCCCCAGCGTATTGACAGCGGTGATGCCGTCCGCCCCAGCTTCCACCACCGCTTGTGCGATTTTCACTACATCGGTGACATTGGGTGAAAGTTTCACCAGCACTGGGGCGTCGGTGTTCTGCTTCACTCGCCGCGTGACCTGGGCGGCGACGTAGGGGTCGGCGGCGAACATCTGCAAGTAGCGGTCGTCTACGTTGGGGCAGGAGATGTTGACCTCGATGAGGTCAGGCTCGGCTTCGGAGATGAAGCGGGCCACGGTGCCGAAGTCGTAGATGGTCTCGGCGAAGATGGAGGCGATGATCGGCACCCCCGGTGGTTCGGCTGGGCTCACCACAGGCGGGGCCAGTTGCTCCTTCGCAGCCCGGATTTCCTCCACCATCACCTCGACGCCGGGGTTGGAGAGGCCCACGGCGTTGATGAGGCCCGGCCCCCAGTCCAGGACCACCGGGTTGGGGTAGCCAGGGCGGGGTCTGAGGCTGCACGATTTGGTCGTGACCCCGCCCGCGCCGGCCTGCGCCACGCGCACCAGAACGCCGTGGCTCAGCCCTAGGATGCCCGAGGCCAGGACCGTGGGGTTGGGCAGGGGGACGCCACAGAGGGTAGTGGACAGGTCAGGTACGGGGAGTTGGGTGTTGCGTATTGCGTGTTGCGTGTTATCGCTACGCATCTTGCAGGTAGGCCAGCGTTTCGGCGTGTTGGGCCGGTGTGATGCGGGCGCTTCCTCTCAACGTGTCCAGGATTTCGGTGAGGCGCAGGATGGCGTGGAGGCGGTAGCCGCGCCGGGCCAAGTCAGCCGCACCGCCCTGCTCCCGGTCTATCAGTACCAGCACGTCGTGTACGGCGAGCCCGGCTGCTTCCAACGGCTCGATGGCCTCCAGTTTGCTATCCCCTCGCGTTATCAGGTCGTCCACCACGAGCACCGTCTCCCCCGGCTCGAAGGCTCCCTCGATGGCGCGGCGGGTGCCGTGTGGTTTGATCTCCTTGCGCGGGTAGATGAGGGGTCGGTCCAGTTTCAGTGCCAGCGCCGTCCCGATGGGCAGGCCCGCGTAGGGGATAGCGGCGATGCGGTCGAACGCGAGCCCACGGGCCACCTCTGCCATCGCGCGGGCTACCTCCCCCAGCAGCGGCGGATGGCTGACCAGCAGCCGCAGGTCAACGTAGATGGGGGAGGTGAGGCCAGATTTGAGGGTGAAGGTGCCGAACTGGATGCAGCCGGTGTTGAATAGTTGGTTGGTTAGTTGGTTAGTTGGCATTGGGCCTCCCGGAGTTGGTTGATGCGGTCGCGCAGGGCCAGTGCGGCAGCGCGGGCGGCTTCGGAAAAGTCCGGCCCTGACGAGGCGTAGATGATGCCGCGCGAGGAGTTGATGACCGGGCCGAGTCCATCAAGGGTGGGGCCGTGAGTGACGGCAGCCTCCAGGTTGCCTCCTTGCGCGCCGATGCCTGGGATGAGGAACGGCAGGGTGGGTGCAATCTCTCGCAAGTGTGCCAGTTCCTCGGGGTACGTCGCCCCCACGACCAAGCCGCAGGTGCCTGGATGTTCTGCGTCCCACCGCACCGCCAGCCGGGCCACCTCCTCGTACACTGGATGGTCTCCCACGAGCCGGTCCTGCAGGTCCGGCGCGGAGGGGTTGGAGGTGCGGGCCAGGAGGAAGACCGCCCACTCAGCCCGCTCCAGGAAGGGCCGTGGCCCGTCCAGCCCCAGATATGGGTTTACGGTGCAGGCATCCGCGCCCAGCACTTCGAAAGCGACGTGGGCGTAGGCAGCGGCGGTGTGGCCGACGTCGTTGAACTTAGCATCGAGGATGACCGGGATGTGGTCGGGCACGGCAGCGACGACGGCCTGCAATGCGCGTAGTCCCTCTGTGCCCTCGGCCAGCCAGAAACCCAGGTTGGGCTTGTAGGCGCAGGCCAGGTCGGCGGTGGTCTCGACGATGGCGCGGCCGAAGGTGAGAAGCGGGTCCTCCGATGCCAGCACGGTTTCGGGCAGCCGTTCCATCACTGGATCGAGGCCGACGCAAAGCCAGGAGTTGTTAGCTTGTTGGGAGGTCGCGAGTTTGTCTGTAAGAGTCATAGTTCATCTGTTAGTTTGCTGGTTTGTTAGTTTGTTGGTTGGTTGGCCGGCTGTTCGTCGGTAGAGATGACGTAGGGAGTGCGAGGTTCCTTGATAGTGCGTTTACGCTGGAAACCAATGGTAACTACTCAGCCTGGGCTGTTACACAGAGTTTCACAGAGCATCTCACAGAGGAACACAGAGAGATTTTCGGTATCTCTGTGTCCAGGTCGGAATAGCCTGAGTAGTTACAACCAATGTAGCTGTTGATCTCTTTGGCCAGTTGGGTGAGTTCGTCCATCCAACGATTGAATTGTTCTTGCGTGATAAGTTTGCGACGAATGGCCCGGCGCAACCAGTAGCGGGTCTCTTTGAGGGAACCACGCGCGTAGTACAGGAAATTGATCACATCCTTGGGGTGGAAGCGCCCGCTGCTCTCGGCGATGTTGGCCCCGACCGAGTCGGCGGACTTGGTCAGTTGCTTGCTTACGGTGTCCCGCGCAAAGGGCTGCCACGAAATCACCGCATCCCATATCTCGTCGGCCAACTGCTCCGCCCGCTCATACATCCGCGACTCTTCAATATCCTGATACGGCATTCTGCCCTCCTAACTAACCAACCAACTACCGATACCAACACTGCCATCCGCGCCACACTCCGTTGGCTGGCCTGGCGGAAGTAGGCGTGCCCAGCAGCTCGTGGTGTGCATTAAAAAAAGACCTTTGGATGGGTGTCCAAAGGTCAGGGAAAATGCTTTGAATGGGGATGCAGGTTGCGTCCCCGTGCGCATTGTGGCTGTAGATTGGCTGCAGGCCGTTCTCCAAGCATCGCGCAGGAGTATACCGCAATTGGCAGGAAGTGTCAAGTTGGGTAATGTCCTTCACAACTGAGATAATTGCTGCCATACTATCAGCGGACCACAAGCGAGCGCAGTACCAGAAAGCCACATTCTACCTGAACAACCCTTCGACAGGCTCAGGACATCGCTTCAGAGAGACCATTCACCGATCCCACCCTGGTGGGATTTGGGTGTGTGATGGAAAGGATTTGCCCGCCTTGCCGATGGCGACGAGGTAAACATCGGCGGCGCAAGCACGAGCC
>JBHIET010000080.1:0-15093 GCA_046760785.1 Anaerolineae bacterium
TCGAGGGCGGCAACCCCTACGTGGGCAGCGGCGAGCTGGACGGCAACGGCATCCCGCCCGACTTCTTCTCGGATGAGCACGTGCGCAAGGCGTTCAACTACTGCTTTGACTGGGATGCCTTCATCGCCGATGCGCTGGCTGGCGAGGGCGTGCAGAACGTGGGCTACCTGATCCCAGGCATGCTGGGCTACGATCCCGACGGCCCGCACTACACCTACGACCCTGACCAGTGCGCTGCGGAGTTGGAGCTGGCGTGGGACGGCGCGGTCGCTGAGAACGGCTTCCGCTTCCAGATCGGCTACAACACCGGCAACGTCACCCGCCAGACGGTGGCCCAGATCCTGCAGGCCAACCTGGGCGACATTGACCCCAAGTACAACATCGAGATCATCGGGTTGCCGTGGCCAAGTTTCCTGGCCGCCATCCGCGCCAGCCGACTGCCGATCTACATCAGCGGCTGGATCGAGGACATCCACGACCCACACAACTGGGCGCAGCCGTTCCTGGTGGGCACCTACGCGCACCGCCAGAAGATGCCGGAAGACATGGTGGCTGCGTACCAGGAGCTGGTGAGTGCCGGTGTGGCCGCGGGCACGCCGGAGGAGCGGGCCGAGATCTACAAGCAGGCCACGCAACTGGACTACGAATATGTGCCTGCCATCCGCCTGGCGGTCGCCACCGCTCGGCACTACGAACCGCGCTGGATGAGTGGCTATTACTACAACCCCATATACACGCTGGAGTCTCGCTACTTCACCCTGTCCAAGGAGTAATCCAGCGCGTCAACGAGCGGGAGAGGGCCTTCGTGCTCTCTCCCGCTCCCCCTGTTCTTCGTGGAGGGATTAGGATATGGTCAATTATGTCATTCGTCGCCTGTTGTTGGTTCCTCTGATATTGTTTGGGGTTACTGTTCTCATTTTCGGTATGCTGCAGTTTCTCAGCCCGGTGGAGCGCTCGGCGCTCTACGTGCGTGATATCCCCAGAAACGAGCGGGTGCTGCAGGGTGTCATCAAGACGTATGGGCTGGATCAGCCGATCTATATACAATATTGGAAGTGGCTGGTCGGCACCCGTGACCCGAGGACGGGTGGGATAAGAGGCGGGATTCTGCGGGGCGATTTCGGCTACTCGCGCACGGCTTCCCAGCCAGTAGCGGATTTGATCAAACGCCGCTTTCCAGCCACGCTGGAACTGACGCTCTGGGCCGTGGTTCCTGTCGTCAGTGGGGGCGTCATCCTGGGTGTGATCGCTGCCATCAACCACAACAAACTCATTGACCACTTGGCGCGCGTTTTTGGCATCGTCGGCTGGTCATTTCCGGATTTTGTGTTCGGTTTGTTGGTTCTGATGTTCTTCTACGCCAAGTTGAGATGGCTCCCTCCGGGACGCGTCTCGGACTGGGCCAATCAGGTCATCATGTCCCCGGAGTTCCATAACTACACCCAAATGATCACTATAGATGCGCTCCTCAATCTGCGATTCGATATCTTCCTGGATGCCCTACGTCGCCTGGTTTTGCCTGTGATCACACTTTCTTATCTGTGGTGGGCCTTGCAGATGCGTGTGACACGCTCCTCCATGCTGGAGACGCTGCGCCAGGACTACATCACCACCGCCCGGTCCAAGGGGCTGAATGAAAGGGTGGTGATCAATCGGCACGCCTTGCCCAATGCGTTGATGCCGGTGGTGACCCTGGGGGGCAATATGGTGGTGGGTTTGCTTGGCGGGGTAATCATCGTCGAGACGGTCTTCGATTATCACGGCATGGGTTCAGCGTTTGCTACAGCAGCCGTGCAGCTTGACATGATCACGGTACTCGCCTTCACTTTGCTCAATGGCTTGATTATGATCGTCGCGTACGTGTTTGTGGATGTCCTGTACGCTTACATTGACCCGCGCGTGCGGCTGGACTAGTCCCAGAGGGAGTAGGAGCGATTATGGCGAAGAAAGAGAAGAAAGAATTGGCCGGTAGGAAGGAGCCTGGGTGGCTGGAACGGCAATTGGGGGTTGATGCCTACCGGATGGTGAAAGGGTTAGCGACCAACCCGGTCTCCGTGGCCGGGCTGGTGCTGTTGGGCATCTTCTTGTTTGTCGCGCTGGCGGCTCCCATATTGGCGCCACCGACCCAAACCAGCGATCCTTACCAAATCCCACGTGATGGATACGGCCAGGTGCCGCAGCGTCCCGGCACGGAGTGGAGGAGCCGTCAGCCGCCTATCCCCTTCTGGTGGAAAGCCATCGTGGGCAAAGACTACTGGATTCATTTGATGGGCACGGCTAGTGGGCAATGGGATATTTACTATGGCGTGATCTGGGGAACGCGCACGGCGCTGCGGGTAGGGCTGGTAATTACGGCTGTCGTAGCTGTCATCGGCATCATCGTCGGTGCCATCTCGGCTTACTATGGCGGCGCAGTGGACATGGTTCTGATGCGCATTGTCGAGATCTTCATCGCCTTCCCCTTCCTGCCGGCTGCCATGACCCTGTCCGCCGTCCTTACGCCGGTCATAGGGCGGGGTCTCTTTCCGCCTATGATTGCTCTGATGGTTTTTGGATGGACAGGATTCGCCCGGCTGTTGCGAAGTGACGTCCTGTCCGTGAGGGAGCGTGAATACGTGCTGGCGGCAAAGGTAGTTGGCGTGGGAGATGCACGTATTATGTTCCGCCACGTCTTGCCCAATTCGATTTTTCCCACGCTGGTGTTGGCTTCTATGCGCATAGGCAGCTACGTGATTACGTTCGCCGCTCTCAGCTTTCTGGGCATCGGGGCCGAGGTGGGATACGCCGATTGGGGCCAGTTGCTTTCCTTCGCCCGCGATTGGATGACACAGCTAGGGGAGTATTGGTATATCGTGACGTTCCCTGGGGTGACACTCGTGCTCTTTGTACTGGCCTGGAACCTGGTGGGGGACGCATTGCGTGACGTGCTCGACCCGAGACTCCAGGGATCGCGCTAAACGATAGCCTGCTGTGGGCAGGTAATGTTGTAGTGAAAGGAGACCCGGAGCGATTGAAGTTGCCATCGTGAAGGAAACGGAGAAATGAGGCTAGGGAGCACGCACCGTTGAGGAGCGTGCCCTTTTGTTTGGGGTATCTTCTAGACCCTTTGGGTTTCGGAAAACCCAAAGGCTCCTTGGTTGACAGTGAACCTTTCGCCTCCTTCGCCAGTAGACATTGTGGGTGCCTAACGAATTCTTTGAAGGGAGTTTTCTATGTCTCAATCTCAAGTCCAGACCTTTGCCGAATGTGTGATCGAGAACATCGAGCGGGTGATTGTCGGCAAGCGGGATACAGTAGAGTTGGCCGTGGTCGGCCTGCTCTGTCAGGGGCATCTACTGATAGAGGACGTGCCCGGAGTGGGCAAGACGATGCTGGCGCGCAGCCTGGCACGCTCATTGGGGTGTTCATTCAGCCGCATCCAGTTCACCCCTGATATGCTGCCTAGCGACGTGACCGGGGTTTCCGTCTTCAACCAGGCCAGTCGCCAATTCGAGTTTCGGCCGGGACCGGTGATGGCCCAGATCGTCCTCTCCGACGAGATCAACCGCGCCACGCCCAAGACGCAAGCCGCCCTGCTGGAGGCTATGGAGGAGCGCCAAATCACCATAGATGGCGTGACGCATCGCCTGCCACGGCCATTCATGGTGCTGGCCACCCAAAACCCGATCGAGTACGAGGGCACTTTCCCGCTTCCTGAAGCCCAACTGGATCGCTTCTTGCTGCGCGTGGGCCTGGGGTATCCCGGCATGGAGGACGAGATTGACATTCTGGAGCGGCAGCAGTTCCGCCACCCACTGGAGGACCTGGAGCAGGTGGCCTCGGTGGAAGAATTGTCCCAGGCGCAGGAGGCAGTGAAGGCGGTGTATGTGTCACCGGCCGTGAAGCGTTATCTCGTGGAACTGACGTGCTGGACGCGGAAGCATCGTGAGGTGTACCTGGGTGCCAGTCCACGTGGCAGCCTGGCCTTATACCGGGCCGGGCAGGCGCGGGCGGCTGTGCTGGGGCGAGACTTTGTGCTCCCGGATGACGTCAAGGCTCTGGCACTGCCAGCCCTGGCCCACCGCGTGATTCCATCTCCCGCGGCGCGTCTACAGGACGTGAGCGCCGAGCGTATTGTGGAGGAAATCGTGGAGACGTTGCCGGTGCCTGGTGGGGATTTGACTGGTGAAGGGTAAAAGATGGCCATGGGCGTATGCAAATGTTGGGGGAGCGAGCGCCGATTGAGTAGCGAAGCGTATCGAAATCAAGCGAGTGGCCCTATAGGCAACCCGCTTGGCCTCGATACGTCGCTCCGCTCCTACTCGGCCGGCGCTGGACGTACTCCTTCTCAACGCTCTCCCAACTCCTATATATGCCCGATGACTGCCTCACTGTACGTCGTGCTGGGATTGCTTGGCCTCAGCCTGCTGGCTCTGGCAGTTACCGGCGCGCCCATTTACGCGCGGTTAAGCTATCTGTGGGGATTCCTGCTGGTGGGAAGTAAGGTCTGGGCTGTATTGGCACTGCGAGGGATAGAGCTGCAACGCAGGACGCGCACCCAGCGCGCTCGGGTGGGCCAGATTCTTGAAGAGTTGTTTGAGATTCAGAACGGTAGTCGCCTGCCACGTCTGTGGCTGGAAGTGCATAATCAAGCTGTCCTGCCAGGCTCGCGGGGATCGCGTGTGCTCACCCTGGTGAAGGGACGGCAACGACGGTCATACTCGGTGCGCACCCGCCTGGTGCAGCGGGGCGTGTTCACCCTGGGGCCAACTGTATTGGCATCAGGAGACCTCTTCGGTCTGTTCCCGGTCAGCCGTACTGTGCCATCGGACGCTTCTTTGTTAGTGTACCCCATGATGGTGGAAGTGCGCGCCTTTCCCAGCCCGCCGGGGTTGTTGCCAGGAGGAGAAGCCCTGCGTCGCCGCACACATCAAGTGACTCCGAACGCAGCGGGCGTGCGTGAGTATGAACCCGGCGATTCCCTGAGCCGCATCCATTGGCTGAGCACGGCACGGCGAGAGCACCTGATGGTTAAGGAGTTTGAACTGGATCCCCTGGCCGATGTCTGGATTTTCCTGGATGCTGCCCGAGAAGTGCAAGCCGCACTTCCTTATACCCCTGCCTCTCATGCTGCCCATGCAATGTGGCGTCCCTATGAAGCAATGTGGCGTCCCTACGAAGAGGTGGAGTTACCCCCTTCCACAGAGGAGTACGCGGTGTGCATTGCCGCCTCGCTGGGGCGCTACTTTCTGCGACGCCGGCGTGCGGTGGGGCTGGTGAGTTATTCTCAGTCGCCTGGGAGAGGCCCAAACGTGTTGCCCCCCGATCGGGGCGGACGGCAACTAGGAAAGATACTGGAAGCTCTGGCACTATTGCGCGCTGAAGGGGACTTGCCCATCTCAGCTCTATTGACGGCCCAAGCCCAACACCTGCCGCGCGGCAGCACGGTGATCTTGATCACCCCCTCTGTTCGGGAGGAGGTAGCCCTGGCTGTGGATGTCTTGTTGCGACGAGGGTTGCGGCCGGTGGTCGTCTTGCTCGATGCCGCCTCTTTTGGTGGACCACCAGGAACGGCAGCCCTGGCAGCGGCTATCACGATGCTCAACGTGCCGTTGTACCAGGTGACGAATGGTGCAGACCTGGGAACCGTTTTGAGCATGAACAGTGTCTGAGATCCTGATGAACCGATGAGACCCATGAGGCCATCGCCCGCCCGAACGTGGGACCTGCCCGCTGCTTTTCTGTTGCTGGCTGCTCTAATCGTCGCCGCCAGCCGCCTGGTCGCCACCGAATGGACCGATCACCTGAACGTCATTCAGGCCTTGACCTTCCTGGGGGTCCTGGCTGGCTTGACCCTGGGGAAGAGCGTCTTTTCTCCGTCCCTCAGCGCTACCTTTGGCCTGGTCTACGGCTTGTTCGCTGTACCCTGGCAACTCGGCCTCACGTTGGGGAACGATATTCTTTGGAGCGATCGCCTGATCATCCTGGCTGGCCGCCTGGTCAGCGCCCTCGGCCAACTGGCGCGGCATGAGGCCGTGTATGACCCCCTGCTCTTTCTATTCTGGATGTCTGCTCTCTTCTGGGCGCTAGGTGCGCACGCTGGCTACACCCTGACCCGCCGCGGTGACGTCTGGCGAGCCACCCTCCCCACTGGCCTGGTGCTACTCATCATCCACATCTCCGACGCCAACGTAGCCTCCCGTGCCTGGTTCGTGGCTGTCTACCTCTTCCTGTCACTTCTGCTACTCGCTCGCCTGACCTATCTGCGCCACCGCGCCCGCTGGCGCGAAACCCGCACCCACGTGCCCCCTTTCATTGCCCTGGACCTCACTCGCATCGTGCTGTTGGCCACGGCCTTGCTCGTCTTACTGGCCTGGATCATACCTGCTCTGCCCCATGTCCTGCCCGCTGCCAGGGAAGCCTGGCAGGACGCCACCGATCCCTGGCGGATAAGGATAGGCGAAGACCTGGAAAACCTGTTTGCATCCCTGCGCCGTGCGGCCGCCGTCGTCGCGGTCACCGATAGCTATGGCGAAAGCCTTTCCCTGGGCCAAGGAAGCGAACTCACCGACGCCCTTATCCTGACCGTTCAGGCCCCGCACCGCACCGCGACGAGCATCCGCTACTACTGGCGCGCCCGCGTCTACGACCACTACGCCGATGGCCAATGGAGCAGCGTCGCTTTCTCCACCACACAGTCCGTCTTTCCAACCGACTTGGGCTTGATTTTCCCCGAATTGGAGGGTCGTCGAACAGTTACCCTCACCTTGACACCCGCCGTCCCTATGGCGACGTTCTACGCCGCTCCCCAGCCCCGGTGGGTCAATCGCCCCGCCCAGGCTGACATAGCTTTCAATCCCGACGGTACTGCCGACTTGGCCGTCTTGCACGCTACCCCGCTTCTGTACGCCGACGAAACCTACCAGGCCCGATCTTCTCTCAGCAACGTCACCATCGCCCAACTGCGCGTGGCCGGCACCGACTACCCCCTGTGGGTCACCAGCCGTTATCTGCAACTTCCTCCTACTATCACCCCTCGCACCCGAGAGCTGGCCCGCCAGCTTGCCGCTGGCCTGGACAACCCCTACGACATCGCGGCCGGGATCACCGACTTCCTGCGCACCCACATTCATTACACCGAGACTGTCCCCCCCCTCCCCACCCCGGTTGCCGGGGGGGGAAAGAGGAGAAGGCAAGAGCCCCTGGACTGGTTCCTCTTCGACCTGCGCCAGGGCTTTTGCGACTACTATGCCTCCGCTGAGGTCGTCCTGCTACGCTCGCTGGGTATCCCTGCTCGCCTGGCCGTGGGCTTTGCTGAGGGCGAGCGGAAGGCCCGGAGCAACACCTATCTCGTACGCCAGCGCGATGCCCACGCCTGGCCTGAAGTCTACTTCCCCGGCGCGGGCTGGATTGAATTTGAACCCACCGCCTCCCAGCCTTCTCTCTACCGCCCGCCGGGCGAGAGCCAGCCCGGCGCTGCGGAAGGCCCCACGCCTGGCGATGTTGGGAGTGCCCAGCACGACCGCTGGGAAGACCGCCTGGAAGAACTCCTGGCCCTGGAGGACTTGGCCTCTGAACCCTCCACCACTGCCGCTCCGGATTCCAGGACACCTGCGGTTCTCTGGGCCTTGCCCCTGATCCTGAGCTTGATCCTGATCACCTTTGTCTGGCGCAAGCGCCGTCAGCGTGGCCTGCCGCCTCTCCCTGTGCTGCTGGAAGCGGGCCTGCGCCGCTTCGATCTGCGTCCACCCGTCGCCCTGCGCCGTTGGGCCCTCCGTACTACTCTATCCCCCCTGGAGCGTGCCTACCTGGAACTCGACCATGCCCTGGCCCGCCTGAATGCCCCCCCTGATCCCGCCGAAACTCCAGCCGAACGCGCTGCAGCCCTGACCCGCCTGCTCCCTGTGGCTGCGGATCCTGTTCAACGTTTACTGGCCGAGTACCACGCCACGACCTACAGCCCCCGCTCAGGAGATCTCCGTACTGCCCAGCAGGCCAGCCGCGCCATCCGTACCCTATCCTGGCGAAGCAGTATACAAAAGAGAGCGGATACCGCGTTCCGCTCCCTCGGTCTCCGTCGCTCGTTGGGCGCCGGTCGTCACCATCGCCCTCGCTGAACCGCCCGCGGGTTCAGCGCGGTGTTCAGCCCATCCCCCAGCAGATTCCAACCGATGCCGAAGAGAACCAGCGCCAGGGTGGCAGGCAGGAACACCCACCAGTAGGTCAACGGGTTGCCACCCGGACCGATGACCCAGTCGCGGCCGGATACCAACAGCATACCCCAGGGAGACCCCCCGCCGACGCCAATGTAGGTGAAGGCCGCTTCCAGCATCACCATGCCGCCTACGTCTCGGGCGGCCAGCACAATCGCCGGTGCAACACCGTTGGGGAGCAAGTGGCGCAGGACGATGCGCAAGTGGCTCGCGCCTATCGTCCTGGCCGCTAGCGCGTATTCTTCCTGCTTCAACCGGGCTATGTTGGCGTTGATGATGCGGGCGTAGGGCATCCAGGAGAACAGGATCAGCGCCAGCATCACAGGGTCCAGTTTCAGGGTGAGGAGCAACGTTTGGAGTGCCGACGGCGGGGCTTCTGGGCTGCTGCCAGGCATCATCAGCCACATAATCTGCCCCATAATCTGCTGAAAGAGGAATACGCCTGCGATCGGGGGGAAGGTGAGAAATGCGTCGGTGATGCGCATGGTCAGGCGATTGATCGGACCTCCAGAATAGCCACTTATGGCCCCCACCAGAATCCCAAAGCCGGCAGTGGTCAGGGCGACGATGAGACCGAAACGCAGTGCGGGGCGCGTACCCCAGACCAGTGAGTAGAAAACGTCCAACCCCCCCGGTACGGTGCCTAGCAGCAGATCCCGGCCGGGTGGGAGTGGAACCCCCCTGGAGGCAGCCTGAGCAGCCACCGTGTCACCGGCGACAACTGTCCGAAGTGGGGTTGGATTGCTGGGGTCATCCGGCGGGGCCAGCCAGGGTGTGGCCACGGCGACAAAGACGTAGAACCCCACGATCGCCAGGGCAAGCAGGTTTTGCCAGTTGAGGAGGAAGCGATGTAAGCTTCTCATAATTCGCTGACTCCTTCCCGGATTCTGGGGTCAACAATCCCCTGGATGATATCTAGAACGAGCATGATCGGCAGCACCAGCAGGACGCTATAGACGGCGAAACCCATCGCCACCGGCGCGTCCGGCGTGTATTGCATGGACCCGATGATCAGCTTCGAGACGCCGGGAAACCCAAACACCACCTCGACGACAAAAACGCCCATGATCAACGAGGCTGCCGAGAGGGCACTGCTACTCAGTGCCGGGACCATGGCGTTGCGCAGGGCGTGCAGCCAGAGGACAGAGCGTCTTGGGAGACCCCGCCCGCGCGCGGCGACTATATACTCCTTGCCGAGTTCCCCGATCATCGCGGCGCGCGTTACTCGCCCAAGCGTCGCCCAATGGGCCAGGCTCAGGGTGATGACCGGCAGGGCCAGATGACGAAGCGCGTCGAAGGTGACGTCGAACCGGCCATTGAGCAGCCCGTCAATCGTGAGCAAGCCGGTGAAGCTCCTGAAGGAAGAGGACTTCACCACGAAGTCCTCAGCAACGCCGAGTCTGCCGGGTGGGAACCAGCGCAAGCCCGCGTAGAAGATCGAGAGAAGCACGAGCCCGAGGATAAACGGGGGGATTGACGTCGCGATGAAGGCAGTCAGGCGAAATCCGTGGTCAGAGGGACGGTCTTGCTTCCATCCCGCGATCACACCGCTCGCCAGCCCGGATGGGATGAGCAGCAGGACACAATAGAGAGTGAGTTCTGCTGTGGCAGGAGTCCGCACGAGCAAGGCTTCCAGCACATCGCCGCGGAGTTGTGGACTCCAACCCCAGTTACCCTGGAGCAGGCGGAAAGCCCAGCGGGCATACTGAAGCGGGTAGGGGTCGTTCAGGCCATGTTCCTCGATAATCTGATGAAGCAGCACTTCTGGCCGAAGATTGGGATTATGCGAAAGCCCTCTCGGCATGTAAAGTTGGGCTCTCATTTCGACCGGCGCCAGCATGATGATGCCGTATAGCACGGCGGTGATCATGAACAGCGTGATGGGGATCGCCATCAAGCGCCGAATGAGAAACTTCAGCATGGGTGGCACACTGGCTCTCCTTTCGATCACCGTGAGGATGTGCTTGTTTCCAGGCACTGATCAACGAGTACCGGTGTCGCCCCTCGGAAACGGCACACCATCTCGAAACCGGTGTCAAACCGTGCGGACATGAAAACCCATCCGCCCTGCTGCCCATCTCGGCTCACCTCATAGGTCTCGCTGAGTTGATCGCTATGGGCAGCCAGCCAGGCTACCACGACGTCGTTCACGGCCAGGCGTCGCATTTTTGCATCCAGCCAGGGGCGTTCGTCGTACAGTCCAGCGTGGACCAGGTCGCCCATCCAGGCGGCGAACTTCTGGGAGAAGTCACCGCAGTAGACCACATTCTTCCCCACCGTTGCACAGCGCAGGACGAAGCCGTTGTCAAAGATGACGTCCACATACGCTGAGTACCAGCTCTCCGTGTCCGAGCCGAACCCCACGAAATGGCTCACATAGTGCTCTGAGAGTGCTTCGCGAAAGGGCTCAATGGAGCGGTAGCTGGCTTCCTGAGCCTCTGTCACTTCAGGTGATGCGGTCACAGTTAGCCTGACGAGTTCACTGACTGCCCACTGTGGAGTTCGCAGGGGCTGGTTGATGAATCCGTCAATGCTCACCGCCAGAAGTAAGGCCAGGGGGACACATACGAGCAGCACGGCCCATGATCCCCCACTCATCATGCTATCTGGCGTCGCTCGATCCCAGGCCCACTGCACGGCCAGGCTCTCGACAAACCCCACGGCGGTTCCGAGCGCGACGTTTATGAATACTACCAGCGTCGTCCTCACCGCAGCCGCATGCCCATAAGCGAGGATAGGCACACCCCACAGACGCCGATCTGCGAGCCAGGCCGCCAGGTTGCCGCCATCGAACGGGATGTGCCCGGCGATTACTCCGAACAACCCGCCGGCGGCCGCCCACAGCGTGACAGAGACAGCCGTTGAAGGGGACGAGGCTGCCAGCCGGCCCGTCAGACTGCCGATGACGATAGCGAGGGGCAGGCCGAGGAGCAATTTCGTCCACGCCAGATGCGCTGTGCTAGAGGCCAGTAGCAGCGCGTCGTACCCCCACGTGAACAACGCAAAGCTGAAGCCGAAGATGAGGCCGTACGCAGTCCCGGCCGACAGTAACAGCTTGCGCACCTCTTGCTCACGGGGCTGGATTGGTCTGGGAAAATCGTCGTCAGTCATTGTCTCACCCCGCTATATATATCTGCTGTCATCTCTTTTGGTTCAAGAAGCGGTGGGCATGGGTCGAAAACCAGCCAGCACGACTGAGTCCCCTGGACATCCTGTCGTATCCTACCACAACATAACCAACTCGAAGGCAAACCAACGGAGGAACTTGGCCTGGATGAGGAAAAGGTGTATGATAGCACTGGCGTAAAGATGGTGGTGCGTGACACGAAGATTGAACCTGCATTGGCGCAGGATGCATGGCACAATGAAAGACGAGAAAGAGGTAGAGATCTGAACGACGATGGATCTCTCCGCCAAGCGAGAGCGTTGATCTTTTGCTAAATCAGCTTAACAGGAGGAGGTCTTACCATGGAACAAACCGGCTTCAAGGTCTATAACTACCGTTGGATCGTGCTCCTTGCGTTTATGTTTGTCGTTGCCATTAACCAGCTCCTATGGATAACCTTTGCCCCGATCACAGGCAGCGCCGCCAGGCATTATGGGGTCTCGGACCTCAGCATCGGTCTCTTGTCCATGAGCTTTATGATCGTCTACATTATCATCTCGATCCCCGCCTCCTGGGTCATAGACACCTATGGAATCCGTGTCGCCGTGGGAATAGGGGCCGCGCTGACGGGCATCTTTGGCTTGCTGCGAGGCCTGGTGGCGACAGACTACACCTTAGTGCTCATTTCGCAAATAGGGATTGCCATCGGGCAGCCATTCATCCTCAACGCCATAACCAAGGTGGCTGCTCGTTGGTTTCCGATTCAGGAGCGGGCGACCGCATCGGGTCTTGGAACGCTGGCCATATACCTCGGCATTGTTTTGGGGTTGGCGCTAACCCCGTACCTCACGATCGGATCTGGCATCGGCGGCATGCTTGTCATCTACGGAATCGTGTCCGTGCTCGTCGCCTTTGTCTTTTTCGGACTCGCCAGGGAACGTCCTCCAACGCCTCCATGCCCCCCGGACCAGGAAGAGCGATCCCTTGTTCTTGACGGCCTCAGGCAAACCCTACGCAAGAGGGACTTTGCCTTCCTGATGCTCATCTTCTTCGTGGGCCTGGGGGTATTCAATGGGGTGACGACGTGGATCGAAGACATCGTAAGGCCAAGAGGATTCTCGATCACTCAGGCCGGAATCACCGGAGGCTTGATGATCGTAGGTGGCATTATTGGCGCCCTGGTCATACCGTCGCTCTCCGACCGTTACCGGAAGAGAACCCCTTTCATGGTCTTGGCCTTGGCTGGTGCGATTCTGGGACTTGTCGGCATCACCTATGCCACAAACTACTGGCTCCTGCTCGCCTCAGCCTTTGTCCTGGGTCTCTTCTTGCTAAGCGCAGGCCCGATCGGATTCCAGTATGGCGCCGAAGTTGCCTATCCAGCACCGGAAGGTACGTCAAACGGCCTGCTCTTGCTCATGGGGCAAATCTCTGGGATCGTTTTCATCTTTGGAATGGATAGCTTCAAGTCCCCGGTAACAGGTTCGATGACCCCGCCTTTGGTTGTGCTCATCGGGCTCATGGGTCTCAGCCTGCTTCTCTGCACCAGGCTCAAGGAATCGGCCCTGATGATGGAAAATGTAGGCCATTGAGATACCGCTTTGCCGCCGAAGGCCGCCTACCACACTAAGCCTTGCCCCGCTCCCGCTCCCGTATCATCCGGTCCCAGGGTACGTAGGCGCGGCGAGCGATAAAGAGCACCACCAGCCAGTGGTGAATGTGTGCCTGCGCCTCCCGCGTCCACTGGAACAGCGCCTTGCCCAGCAATCCCAGGACACTCAGCCAGCCGGCGACTGTAGTGATGACTTTGAGCCAGTCACCCAGTTCCACACCTTGCATCAGCGGTTGGAAAGCTGGCCAGACCGCTGCTGTGGCGATCAGCCCCAGCGCGTACAGGAGCACGCCCGCTGCGAGACCGATCCCCAGCAACAGGAGCGAGAGCAACAGCCGGCGCAGCAAGCAGATGGTGATGTAGTCGCGGCGATGCAAGAAGTCCTCCGGTCGCCGGAACCCGAATAACATCTGCCGCCAGCGGGTCTCCTGCTGATTCAGCGCCTTGACCAGCGCGATCTCGTCCTCGGGCAGGAGGATAGGGGAGCGGTTTTGACGGCGCATCCGGCGCGGGAGCCACATCTGGAAGGCGGGGCTCTGCCACCAGGGGCGGCGACGCAACCGGGAGAGATCGTCGTAGTACAACACCTCGCCGATAGTCCAGGCCCGCAGGTGGCGGATGAGCACGTCAGGGACGTAGGAAGGCAGGGCATAGCGCAGGCTGTTCACCCGCGTCCGCTCGACGTTCAACCGGTAGTAGGACAGCAGTCGCCGCCAATCCCCGGCTGCGAGACGTCTATCCAGCAGTTTTGCCAGCCTCTCGGAGCGCGGGCGGCTCAGCTCTGTCTTTGAGGGACGGGGTGGGGAGCGCAGGTACCAGCAGGTGTCAGCCAGGCTGGCGCCGGCAGTCAACGCCTGGGTCAGATCGGGGCTACGAGCGTTCAGCCGTCCCTGGGCCGCGAGCGACCAGCGATCCAGTATCTCACGTAATTCGGCGGGTGTGGTGTAACGGATGTCTCCCTGGGCCTCGGCTGTCTCGATCTGGAGCGGGAGGTCGCGCAGTTGTTGCTCCCAGGCGTCGCGCTGATCGGCGTCCTCTTCGAGCAGGTCGAGGGCCTCGGCCAGGGCCAGCAGCCGTCGGGCCGCGGTCCAGAAGGCGCGCCCGCTGCCGCCGGGCTCGTTGTCGCTCACGCTCAGCCGGGGGGCGTAGTCCTCGCTTACAGGGCGACGGCGAACGGGGCGTGCCCCGCGCCGCAACCGGCCCAGCATTTCCGCCAGCGTCCATCCAAGCAGGAATGCTTGCCGCGTGGGGGTTACGTCCGTTGACACATCGGCCGGCTCTGAGGCGGGCTTTTTCGGCCGAACGATTGACATCCTCATATCCTTGGTGTATAATGTAACCACAAAGCCCTAGTAGAGCCTCTCAGCCAGAATGGCGGAGCCCCTCGAACGGGCTTTAACGTTTGTGGGCGTCTGCCATCTCCACCTGAGGCCTGGTGCACACTCAGTATAGCCTAGCTTCGCCCAGAAGTCAACACCTCGCAGCACCTACTCCCTCCCCCATGGGGAAGGGCCGGGGTGGGGGCCAACTTGCATCTTCCCCCGCTCCGAGTACAATGGACACCACACCACAACGGGAGGTGCGCGAGGATGAGCGCAAGCGACAAGCGCGGTAAGCTCTACCTGGGCCGCGAGTACGACCTGAAGAAGGGCAAGGTCACCGAAAGGCCCAGGCCGACGTCGAAGAATCGGAGGCAGCCCTCGAGGACCTGGAGGGGCAACTGGAGGATCCGCAGGCTCAGTGGCAGGAGCAGGTCGCCGAGCTCAACGACCGCTGGGCCGACACGCTGGAGGAGATTGAGGAGTTCGAGGTCAAGCCCCACCGCGCCGACGTGACGGTCGAGTTCTGCGTCCTGGCCTGGGTGCCAACCTGGCGGGTGACGCTGGAGGGTGGACGGCGGATTGATCTGCCGGCGTGTTGATGGAGGATGTCCAGGTAGAGTGAGTTACCGCTCTTGGGTCGTTCGGCTGTGAGTGATTATGTGATATAATGAGGACAGCAAACGTCGTGGAAATAGGCGAGAGACGATGGATGTCGCCTATTCTGTTGACGGTGTTCCTATACGGCTGACTTCTGAGCGGTGGTTTCATATTGTAGAGAGCCTTTCGCAATTCAAACTGCCGGACTTCGGAAGTCTCGAAGGTGCTCCGCCTGGTGGCTTTTGACGCCACATGGGACTGATT
>JBHIET010000081.1:0-14789 GCA_046760785.1 Anaerolineae bacterium
CGCTGCCGAGAGCTGCTCCCACGATGGCCCCGACATGGCTTCTCTCAAGTACTGATACTGAAGTGAGGCGTGAAACGTGAAACGTAAGGAGCACACCCGATGCGAAATCTATCCCTTTACAAAACCATAGCTCTTATCACGCTGTTAAGTTTGCTGCTGGGAGCCTGTTGTCCCAAACCCACGCCCAGCCCATCTCCTCCCTATACCCCGCCCCCGCCCGGCACAGTCTCCCCCGTCATCGTCCAGCGCACACCGGAGCGGGGCGAGGAACTGCCGCCCGATGGCAGCATCCAGTTGGTGTTCGACCGGGCGATGGACCGCGCCTCCGTCGAGGCCGCCTTCCAGGTTAGCCCGGATGTGCGGGGCAGCCTCGAGTGGGCCGACGAGCGCACCGTGCGCTTCAAGCCTGCCCGCGACCTGAAGCGGGACAGCGAATACTGGGTCACGCTGGGTGCCGGGGCTAAAGCAGCCGATGGCGACCCCCTCGATGGAGCCTACCGCTTCCGCTTCCGCACCGTCGGCTACCTGGAGGTGGCTCAGGTCATCCCCGCCCCCGGCGCGGAGGACGTGGAAGCCACGAGCACCGTCACCGTCATCTTCAACCGGCCCGTCGTCCCCCTGACCGCCGTGAGCGACCCGACCTACACCGACCTGCCCCGGCCGGTCACATTCGATCCGGAGATCGAGGGCCAGGGCGAGTGGCTCAACACCTCCATCTACGTCTTTACCCCTGCCGAACCGCTGGCCGGCGGCACTGATTATACGGCTCGCATCGCGGCCGGGCTTGAAGACACCACTGGCGGCATCTTGCCCGAGGACTACGAGTGGTCCTTCTCCACCCAGCCACCACAGGTCGTGTGGGTCTCGCCATCAGAGGACGCGGAACTGGTGGGGGTGGATACCGCCGTCCAGGTCGTCTTCAACATGCCGGTGGACTGCGCTTCGGCGACCGGGTCGTTCAGCCTGCGCGCCGGGCTGCGTTCCATCCCCGGCCTCTTCGAGTGCGTAGAGAACACCCTGACCTTCACACCCACCGAGCGGCTGGCCTTCGACGCGACTTACACAGCGCGGGTGGATGCGGGCGTGCGTAGTGCCGGAGGGGGGAGTGGCATGCGTGGCGACTACGGCTGGCGCTTCACCACCGTCCCGCTGCCGCGCATCCTCGGCACCAACCCCCACGACGGTCAGCAGGACGCCTGGCCCTACACCGACTTCGAAATCACCTTCAACGCGCCCATTGACCCCGACACAGTGATGCCCAACCTGGAAATGACCCCGCCGCTCTCACCCACTTTGGTTTACACCTACTTCCGCACCTGGGATAACACCTTCGTGCTCAGCTTCGGTGCGCAGCCCTCCACCGACTACGAGGTCCGTATCGGCCCTCGTATAGCCGACCCTTACGGCAACACGACCGGGCAGGAGATGACCGTGCGCTTCCGTACTGCCGCGCTCGACCCCTCGGCCCAAATCCACATCCCCGGCATGCTCGGCACTTACGACGCGCACCAGCCGGCCAGCGTCGTAATCGGGTACCTGAACACCACCCGGCTCGACCTGAGCCTCTATCGGCTCAACTTGTCCGAACTCTTCCGCGCCCAACAGGACTGGTGGGAGTATGAACCTGCCAGCGCCCCCGTTCGCCAGTGGACGATTCCCGTCGAGGCCCCCCTCAACGAGACCGGCTACGCGCTGGCAGAGTTGGTCGAGGGTGGGGGAACGCTTGCGCCGGGCCTCTATCTGCTGGATATGCAAGCTGCCGGCGTGGAGTACGACCGCTGGGGCCACCGCAAGCTGCTGGCCGTCTCCGAGTACAACCTGACGCTCAAGACCGGCCGTGATGAGATGTGGGCCTGGGCAACCGATCTGGCGACCGGACGGCCCGTCGCCGACCTCACGTTGACGGCATGGAATTACGATGGCGACTCCCTCGGCACGGCGATCACCGACGGGGATGGCCTGGCCCGCTTCGCTCTGGACGCCAGGTACTACGACACGGTCTACGTCGTGGGGCAGGAACCGTTCGTCCTGGGCGGAACTGAATGGGACTGGAGCGCAGGCATCGGCCCCTGGGACTTTGGTCTGGAGGTGGGCTACGGAGATAGCGACCACCGTGTCCACATCTACACCGACCGGCCCATCTACCGGCCCGGTCAGACCGTCTACTTCCGAGGTATTATCCGCGCCGAGGACGACGTGCGCTACAGTTTGCCTTCTGCTGGCTCGGTAGACGTCACCATCTACGACGGAGCCGGGGAGCAAGTGTATCAGGAGGAACTGGAACTGGACAAATTCGGTGCCTTCCACGGCGAACTTCTGCTGGCCGAGGGCGCAACGCTGGGTGAGTATGCCATCAACGCTACCTTCGGCACTGAAAGCTTCTACGCTGACTTCACCGTCGCCGCCTACCGCCCGCCGGAGTTCGAGGTCACCGTCACGCCGGAGGAGGCAGAACTGGCCGCCGGGCAGGCGACCGAGGCCTCCATCGCAGTGCGCTATTTCTTCGGCGGCCCCGTCGCCGATGCGAGCGTCGAGTGGAACGTCCTCTCCGCACCCTACCGCTTCGAGCCGGCCCAGTTTGGCCGCTACGACTTCACCGACGAGGACAACCCCTGGGTCTGCCGCTGGTGCTGGTGGTGGGAGCCGCCCGCCCCTGAGGTCATCCTCAGCGGCGCAGGCCAGACCGACGATGATGGGAACCTGACCATCGGATTGCCGACCGAGATAATGACCGGCGGGCAGCGGCTGACCATCGAGGCGACCGTCTACGGCCGGGACGGGCAGGTCATCTCCGGCCGCAGCGATGTCGTGGTCCACAAGGGCGAGTTCTACGTGGGGCTGGCGCCGCAGCAGTACGTGGGCCAAGCGGGCGAGGAGCTGGCGCTGGACGTGGTGACGGTGGATTGGAAGGGAGGGCGAGTGCCGGGGCAAGCCCTGGACGTGCAGGTCTTCCGCCGCGAGTGGGTCAACACCTTCGTCGAGAGCGAGCTGGGCGGTTCGACAGGGCTCACCACAAGCGGCGGCACCTGGGAGTGGGAGACGGTAGACACGCTCGTCTATACCTCCACGCTCACCACCGACTCCAACGCCGAGGGGGTGGTGACCTTCACGCCGCAGGAGGGCGGCTCCTACCGTGTCGTCGTCCAGTCACGCGATACGCAATACGCAATACGTTCCTCCACCTGGGTGTGGGTCAGTGGGGAGGAACACGTCTCCTGGCGGCGGGAAAACAACGACCGCATCACCCTCATCAGCGACAAAACCACCTACGTCCCCGGCGAGACGGCCGAGATACTCATCCCCAGCCCCTTCGCGGGCGAGCAGTGGGCCTGGATCACGGTCGAGCGGGGGGGCGTGCTGCAGCAGGAAATCCTGCGCCTGGAGAGCAATTCCACCGTCTACCGGCTGGACATCACCGCCGACCACGCGCCCAACGTCTACGTCTCCGCCGTCATCGTCAAGGGACCCGACGCGAACGAGCCGGTGGCGACGCACAAGGTGGGCTACGTCGTGCTGACCGTCGAGCCGGTGGAGCAGGAATTGAATATCACGCTCGAAACCCCTGGGGTCTCTGAGCCGGGCGACACCGTCTCCTTCGAGGTGCGGGCCACCGATGCGGAGGGCGAGCCGGTGCAGGCCGCCTTCTCGCTCGACCTGGTGGACAAGGCGGTGCTGAGTCTCAAGCCCCGCACGGAGGATGCCATCCTTGAAGCATTCTACGGACGGCGCGGATTGGGCGTCTCGACCGCCAGCGGGTTGGTCATCTCCATCAACCGGTTGCTGCTGGAGCAAATGGAGGAGGTGGAAGAATACCTGGCTGCGCAGGACCTGGGAGTGGGCGGCGGAGGGGAGGAGATGGTCCCCGGAGCGCCAATGCCCACGGCGGTGGCCGAGCTGGCCGCCGAAGAAGGAGAGATGCGCAAAGCGACGGCCGAGCTCCCACCCGGCGTCGAACTGCGGGAGGAGTTCGAGGACACCGCCTTCTGGGAAGCGACCGTCGTCACCGACGGGGCCGGCCGGGCCACGGTCGAGATCGAATTGCCGGATAACCTCACCACCTGGGTGCTGCGGGGCGTGGGCGTGACCGCCGAGACGAAGGTGGGCGAGGAGACAACCGAACTGCTGGTCACCAAGCCGCTGCTGGTACGGCCCGTCACGCCCCGCTTCTTCGTCGTGGGCGACCGGGTGCAACTGGCCGCGCTGGTGAGCAACAACACCGGCGAAACCCTCGACGCGCTGGTCACTCTGCACGCAACAGGCCTCACACTCGACGCAACACGCAATGCGCAGCACGAGGTCCCGGTGACGATTCCACCCGGCAGCGAAACGAAAGTCGCCTGGTGGGTCGAGGTCGAGGACGTGGAGGCAGTGGACGTGGCGATGAGCGCCGTCGCGGGTGAATACACCGACGCCGCCCGTCCGCGATTGACCACCGGCCCGGAGGGGACGCTGCTCGTGTACCGCTACACCGCGCCGGAGATCGTGGGTACCGGCGGGCAACTGGCGGACGAGGACGCCCGCACCGAGGTGGTGGCCCTGCCCCCCAGGTACGATGATCGCCAGGGGGCGCTCTCCGTCCGACTCGACCCCTCACTGGCTGCCGGGATGGTTGACGGCCTGGACTACCTGGAGAACTTTCCCTACGAGTGCACAGAACAAATTGTGTCCCGCTTCCTGCCGAACGTGCTGACCTACCGGACGCTGCAAAAGCTGGGGATCACAGATGCAGAGCTGGAGGCCAGGCTGCCCGGCCTGGTCGAGGAGGGGCTGAACAAGCTCTATCTGCGTCAGCACGGGGACGGCGGCTGGGGCTGGTGGTACGAGGGGGAAAGCAACCCCTACCTGACCGGTTACGTCCTCTTCGCGCTGGTCAAGGCGCGGGAGGCCGGCTTTGAGGTGCGGGGAGACGTGCTAGAGCGTGGCCTGAACTACCTGGAGAGCACACTGGTCTCGGCCCGCGAACTCCGATCCTACCGTGAGGCGAACCGGCAGGCGTTTGCGCTCTACGTGCTGGCCGAGGCGGGCGAGACAGGCCAGGCCGGCGAGTACGTCGGCGATCTGTACCGTCGCCGGGACAAACTCAGCCACTACGGGCGGGCCTTTCTGGCACTCACGCTGGGCCTGATTGACGAGAACGACAACCGCATCGAGACGCTCCTCTCCGACCTGCAGAACGCAGCCATCCTCAGCGCCACCGGCGCGCACTGGGAGGAGGCGGACTACGACTACTGGGCGATGAACACCGACACCCGCTCCACCGGGGTCATCCTGGATGCGCTGGTCAGGCTCGATCCCGAAAACGCACTCATCCCCAACGTGGTGCGCTGGCTGATGATCGCCCGCCGCGATGGCATCTGGGAGACGACGCAGGAGACCGCCTGGGCACTCATCGGTCTCACCGACTGGATGGCCGTCACTGGCGAGCTTGAAGGCGCGTACGATTACGGCGTGTGGCTCAACGACGAAAGCCTGGCCACAGGCTCCATCACGCCGGACACGGTTGGCGAGCCGATCCAACTGCGGGTGGACGTGGCGGAATTGCTTGCTGACGCAGGCAACCGGCTGACAATCGGCCGCGGGCCAGGCGAGGGTCGGCTGTACTACACCGCTCACCTCAAGGTCTACCTGCCGGTGGAGGAGATCGAGCCGCTCGACCGGGGCATCATCGTCTCCCGCCGCTACACCGACCCCGAGTGCACCGAGGGAGCCAAATGCCCGGAGGTGGACGGGGCCACGGTCGGCGATGTGGTGCAGGTGAAGCTGACCATCATCGCGCCGCACGACCTCTATTACGTCGTCGTCGAAGACCCGCTGCCTGCCGGGGGCGAAGCGATTGACACCGGTCTGGATACGACGAGCGAACTGGCGCAGGCAGCAGGGTTATACCGAGAGGCGGAAGAGGAACCGTGGTACGATTTCTACTACTGGTGGTTCCGCTGGTACAGTCGCAGCGAGATGCGCGACGACAAGGTGGTGCTCTTCGCCGATTACCTGCCGGCGGGCACCTACGAGTACACCTACACCTTCCGCGCTACCCTGCCGGGTGAGTATCGGGTCATCCCCACCACCGCTCACGAGTTCTACTTCCCGGAGGTGTTTGGGCGGGCGGATGGGAGACTGTTCACGATTGGGGAGGGAGAGTAGGAAGTTAGACGAGAAACGACAGTCGGGCGACCAGCTATTGGGCCGTTGGGCACTCTTGACCCCGAAACTGAAATGCACGCCTTTCAGCGTTGCCGGCGGCAGTTTCGTTCAGTAAATCGCGACCAAAATTGCGCGCTGCGCGGAGGTGAGTATAATCGCAGGCAGCACGCCAGACGGTGGGGGTTCGACCCTCGCGATTGGAGAAGGCAAGCCAATGCCCAACGAGAGAAGGGAGGCAGCAAATATGAAACCATTTCGCAACCACGTCGCCATCGCCATTGACGGCGGCGGCATCAAGGGGGTGATAGTCGCCCGGGCGCTGGCTGTCCTGGAGGATTATCTGGGTCAATCGTGCCACGAAATCTTCCGGCTGGCGGCTGGCACCTCCACCGGCTCCGTCATCTCGGCTGGCATCGGAGTGGGGCTGACCGGCGCGGAGATGCACCGGCTCTACGCCGAACTGGCCGGGAGTGTTTTCCGCAAGACCTGGCGCAGTTGGTTGTGGCCGCTCACCCGCTACCGCTATCCCCAGGAGCCGCTGGCAGCCGCACTCAGGGAGCACATCGGCGAGATAACGATGGGCGACTTCTGGTTGGCCGACCCACCCAGCGACGTGGTCATCACCACCTTCGACTTGGTGGACAACCGCACCCGCTTCATCAAGCCGTGGAAGGAGGAGTATGCCGGGTGGTCGGTGGTCAAGGCAGTGCTGGCCTCCTCGGCGGTGCCCACCTACTTCCCCGTGGTGGAGGGACAGTACGTGGACGGCGGCGTGGGGTCGTACGTCAACCCCTGCTACCTGGCCGCCTACGAGGCCCGCTTCTGCCTGGAGTGGGACCCTGCCGAGACGACGCTCCTCAGCCTGGGCACGGGCCGCGATCCGCACACGATCCAGCCCGGCGACGCCAACCGCTTCTGGGCCTGGGATTGGATCGGGCCGGTGTTGGGTGCCTTCCTCCAGTCGGCCGATGACCAACAGGTGCACCTGGTGCGCACCTTCTTCGAGCAGCTCGACTTCCGCCGCTTCCAGATAGACCTGCGCGAGCCGATCGCGATGGACGACGTCAGCAAGATCCCCGAACTCACCATCTACGGCGACGAACTGGGGCGCAAGATTCTCAACGACGAGACCGACCGGGCGCTGGAGGTCAAGCCTGCCCGTGCGCCACGCCGCTTATAGGAGGCAGGCAGGGCGGAACGGCTGCGGCGTGGGCAAGACGAAAGTCCAGAAGAGCAATTACACTCGCCTCCAAACCTGCGCCGCCAACTCCCGCGACCGGGCAGTGATGGCCTCTTCATCGAGGGTGAGCAATTGGCGATCGCGCATCAACACCCCTCCGGCGCAGACAGTGGCGGTGACCATCGAGGCCTCGACGCCGAAGAGCAGATGCCAGGGCAGGTTCCCCGCCGTGAGCGGCGTCGTGGGGTGGTAGTCCAGGAAGACCAGGTCGGCCGCCGCCCCCTCCCGCAGTTCCCCCAGCGTCAGGCCGGGCCAGAAGACGCGGGCCAGGCGCCCGTTCTCGGCGTATGACAGGCACATCACCAAGTCGGCAGGACTGGCGCGGGGGTCGCGCTGGGCCAGTTTGTGCACCAGATAGGCGGCCTTCATCTCGGCAAACATATTGTTGGAGAAGCCGTCGTTGCCCAGGCCGACGCCCACCCCGGCGCGCAACATCGCCTCGACGGGGGCCACCCCCACGCCGTTGTTCATGTTCGAGCGCGGCTGGTGCGTGACCCACGTGTCGGTCTCTGCCAGCAACTCAATCTCGCTCTCGTCCACGTGGACGCAGTGGACGGCAATGGTGCGGGGGCCGAGGATGCCCGCGTCGCGAAGCCGATGTACGACGCGCTTGCCGGACTTGCGCAGGCAGTCCTCCTGGTCAGCCAGGTCCTCGGCGGCGTGGACGTGGAAGCCGAGGCCCAGGTCGCTCGCAGCGGCGACGCAATCCGCCAGCGTCTCGTCGGAGAGCGTGAGGGAGGCATGCAGGCCGAACGTGGCTGCAATTTGCGGTCTGCAATTTGCAATTTGCTCTTTCGCAAAGCGCACGTTTTCAGCTATGCCCGCCCGCGCCCGCTCCGGCCCATCCCGGTCGGTGACCTCGTAGCAAAGGCAGGCCCGCAGCCCCGCCTCCTGCACCGCCTCGGCGATGACGTCGAGCGAGCCCTCGATGGCATTCGGGCTGGCGTGGTGATCAACCAGCGTCGTCGTGCCGTGGCGCATCGCGTCTATCAGGCAGACCAGCGCCGAGTAGCGCACGTCCTCCAGCGTCAGGGCCTTATCCAGCCGCCACCACAAGCTCTCCAGAATCTGGGGGAAGTTGGCGGGCGGCTCGCCGGGGATGGCCATCCCGCGGGCGAAGGCCCCGTAGAAGTGGGTGTGGGCACAGATGGAGGCCGGGAGCACCAGTTGACCCGCTGCATCCCAACGCTCGGCGGCAGGATAGCGCGTAGTCAGTTCGGCGGTTGTGCCAAGCGCAGTGATGTGACCACCCTCGACAAGCAGGGCGCCATCTTCGGTGAGACTGGGTTCGTCCCCCAGTGTGGCTAAGCGCGCGTGAGTGATCAGCATTAGACCGGAACTATTGTAGTAGAGAATTCAAGGGAGAGCAAGTCAGCATACAGAGCAAAGGTGAGCAGAAGTCGCTGCCTTGACCTCAAATTAAACACAGGGTACAATAGGTGCCCTAGCTTAATCTTAGCAGCTTAAACCAATATCCAGCCGATTTATCCTAGACTTCACCCATTGTGTCGATTGATGGATTTTCCATTGGTGCTAGAATTGCAAGAGCTTCTCGAACTGATTAACGTTGCTCTCGCCTCGGGGATTGTGATCGTCTCCTTTGCTTTTCTGCTCTACCTCGCTATCTACAATCCTCGCAACAATGTGGCCCGTTCGTTCATCGCCCTTCTGTCGTGCGTGCTGCTCACCTATTTCGTAGATCTGGCGCTGTTCGGCACTGAAAATCCCGACACGGCTATCCCCTGGCTGCGACTCCAGTGGGTCGGCATCGCTTTCACCCCGGCCGCTTACCTGGGTTTCTCCAACGCCCTGTTGGCCACTACCGGTGCCCGAAGCCGGCTGCGCGTCATTGCAGTGCACTTCAGTTACCTCCTTGGCGCGCTCCTGCTACTGGGGGTGGCCTTCAGCAGTTCCGTAGTACGCGGCGGCATATTGACGCACCACGCTCCCCACCTGTTGCCGGGGCCGATCTTTCCGTTCTTCGTCCTTTATTTCTTCGCTGCCGCGGGTTGGGGAACTATCAATGTCCTGTGGGCGCGTGGTCGCTGCCTCACCTCAACTTCGCGGCGTCGAATGACCTATATGGCAGCCACAATCGCAGCGCCAGCGGCCGGCGTCTTCCCCTACCTGCTCCTCATCGGCTGGCCAGCCTACGCACCCGGCATGGTGCTCTGGCTACTGCTGGTGATGGGAAACGTGGGCATCGGGCTTATGTTAGTGCTACTGGCTTACAGCGTGGCTTTCTTTGGCGCGCTTACCCCCGACCGGGTGGTAAAGCATCGGCTGGTGCGTTTCTTGCTGCGCGGGCCATTCGTCGCCACGCTGGTCGTCGTAGTCATCATTGCCGCGTCGCAGGCTGAGGGATGGCTTGGCCTTCCGAGCCGTCGCTTGATGCTCTTCGGCGTCGTAGGTATCATTCTCCTGTTGCAACTCGCTATCGAAGCGGCCAAGCCGCTGATTGACCGGGCACTCTATCGTCAGGACCAACCAGAGATTGAGTGGATTCAGCAATTGAGCAACCGGCTGCTTATGACAACCGACCTGCGTCAGTTCCTGGAAAATGTACTTACAGCGCTGTGTGACCTGCTGCGGGTAGACACGGCTTTCGTGGCCGTCATAGACGGCGGCAGGCCGCACCTGGAAGTTGTCTGCGGCTCTCTAGAGAGAAGCACAGCAGCACAACTGCCGCCGGAGGCGTGGCAAGGGCCCGTTCGGCAGGACTTCGGCGAGACTTCACCGAGCTCAGTCGGGGCGCTCAGCCAAGCCGCTCAGGGCACCGCTGCTGAAGCCGAAGCAGCGAAAGAGCGACACGTTGAACGGCACGGCGAGCTGTTCGTGTGGAACGGTTATTGGTTGATCCCCTTGCGCACCAAAGGCCAGGACGCCGTCATCGGCATGGTGGGCGTGGCAGCCCGTGCGCCTGAGCCGGACCTAAGCCCAGAAGAGCATGAGGGTATCGAAGCCCTGCTGGCCCAGGCAACAGCGGCCCTGGAAGACCGCCAACTTCAACAGGGACTCTTCAGCGCACTGGAACGGATTATCCCGGAGATTGAAGATATCCAACGCCGGCGTGGGGTGATGCACTACGTCGGGAAACAGGCACTCTCCGGGTTCAGTATGGTAGAGGCCGACGAGTTCCGAAAGTGGGTCAGAGGCGCGCTCAGCCACTACTGGGGAGGGCCGAAATTGACCACGAGTCCGCTCCTGTCTCTGCGCGTGGTGGAGCGTGCAACGCGAGAGCACGATGGCAACGCGATGCATGGTCTGCGGGCCGTGCTCAGGCAGGCCATCGAGTACCTGCGCCCCGACGGCCAGCGTCAGATGACCGCGCCGGAGTGGATTCTGTACAACATCCTCGAACTCAAGTTCCTCCAGGGGCGCAGGGTGCGCGAGATCGCGCGGCGGCTGGCCATGAGTGAGTCGGACCTGTATCGCAAGCAGCGCATTGCGATCGAGGCGGTGGCCCAGATGTTGGCAGAGATGGAACGGGAGGAGTTGAACAATCGGGAGGCTGATTCCGAGGCGGTCTGACAGTGATCGTTTGACAAGGCATTGGCATCGCCATACAATCGGTACACGTAGGAGCCGGAGACGCGAGTAGGTGTGAAACGGGATGCGTAATGTGTAAGTGCGTAAGAATGGGAGGCGAAAGAGTGATGGGCCAGATGGGGCAATGGATTCCTGGGAATGCACTACCCGACGAAGGATACTGGGAAGCACTGTTGCGCGATGGTGAGAACGGACAGGCGGCCCCCACCGCCGACCAGGTATCCCAGTGGGACAGAGGAGGCTCCGATACGCCCAAGGAGTCGGCATCGGCGGAGCCGGTGACCATTGACAAGCGGTGGAGAGATGCACACGAGGCGATGGAACGAGGAGAGGTGCTTGAATTGCCGGTGATAGGATGCAATCGCGGTGGAGCGCTGGTCGGGTGGGATGGCCTGCGCGGTTTTGTCCCCGCTTCCCACTTGGTGGACCTATCACCCTACGCGAACGAGGATGAGCGGTACAGCGAGTTGCGACGGCTCATCGGGACCCGGTTGCGCCTCAAGATCATTGAACTGGATCCGGAGCATCGCCAGTTCGTCCTTTCAGAGCGGGCCACCCGTTTCAACGAGACCCGCTGCCAGGAATTGCTGGACGAACTCTGTGCGGGTGACATACGCCAGGGCCGCGTAACCAACCTCTGTTCGTTCGGCGCATTTGTGGACTTGGGTGGACTGGAGGGCTTGGTGCACATCTCGGAGCTTTCGTGGGGGCGAGTAAAGCATCCCGGCGACGTCCTCGAGCCGGGCCAACCCGTTGAGGTGTACATCATCAACGTAGACCGTAAACGCGGGCGTGTGGGTCTGAGTACCAAGCGTTTGTGGCCTGATCCCTGGCAGTTTGTCGAGGAGCGTTATCAGGTGGGCCAAATTGTAGAAGGCGTCATCACCCACGTGGTTGATTTCGGAGCCTTTGCGCGTGTGGAAGAGGGAGTGGAGGGGTTGATCCACGTCTCGGAATTGGCAGAGGGAAATTTCATCCACCCCCGCAATGTGGTACAAGAAGGCAACGTCGTGACTGCTCGTATTCTCAATATTGATAAAGAGCGGCGACGGATGGGATTGAGTCTACGACAGGTCGAGAAGCCTGTCACCACGGGATAATTACAGGTCGAGGAAACCAGGTTTTTCGGAGAAACCTGGCTTCCAGACAACAGGGACGGAAAATGACCAGACGGGGTACAAAGAAGCAGCCAGGGCGGAGCATCAACTGGCGCGCTATCCTGACTGACCCGCTGTTGCAACAGATTCTGGCCTTGATCATCATAGCGGTGGGCGCGATCACGCTGCTGACGCTGTTCCGGGTAACGACAGGACACTGGGCTGATGCGTGGATGGGCCTGTTGTACTACTGGCTGGGCTGGGGGACCTACCCGGCTGCCGTTGCTATCCTGCTAGCCGGGCTGCTGTGGCTGCGGCATCACCTGGACCGTCCGTTGAAGTGGCGCTGGCGTCCCTTCGTCGGCGCGGAACTGGCGTTCTTCAGCCTTCTGGCGTTGACGCACACCATTGTCGGCCGGGACGACCCGTGGGGACTGGTGGGGGAACAGTGGGGCGGCGGGCTGATTGGATGGGCGGTATCTGTTGTCCTTTCGACTTACCTGGGCTGGCCGGTGGCCGTGCTGATTCTACTGGCGCTGTTGGCCTTTGGTCTGGGCTTGGCCTTCGACGTGACCCTCGCTGACGTCAGGCAGGTCGCAAGTCTTGTGGGGAGTCAAGTGGCGCGTCGTCCGGCTGGCCCCGCGACGCAACGTGAGCGACCGCACCCATCGCGGCCCGCGCGTGCCCGACCCGGTCCCCGCCAGCAACCCACCCCACCAGCGACTGTCCCACCGCCCCAGGCGCGCCCGGCCAAGAAAGCACGCGGTGCCGCGCCTCCCCTGGCCAGGGTCAAGCCCCGAGCTACACCAGCGCCTTCCGTCGCTCCCTCTCGCCCCCGTCAGCGCAAACTCACCCTGCCCTCCCTCGATCTGCTGAACGAGTCCGAGGGGCCAGCGCTGACCGACGAGGAGATTCGCAAGAAATCGCGCATCATCGAGGAAACGTTGTCACAGTTTGGCCTGCCTGTGGAGGTCACTGAGGTGCGCATTGGCCCCACCGTCACTCAGTTCGGCGTCACACCCGGCATCGTGGAGCGTTCCGGGACCGGCGGCCGGAAGGTGCGGGTGAGCCAGATCAGCGCGCTGGCAGACGACCTGGCACTGGCATTGGCGGCTCCCCGCATCCGCGTAGAGGCCCCTGTGCCCGGCCGTTCCATCGTCGGGATCGAGGTTCCCAACAGCAAGGTCCAACTGGTGGGTGCCCGCGAGGTGATGGAGTCGGAGGAGTTCCGCAGGCTGCAGCAGTCCAACTCGCCGCTGGCTTTCACACTGGGGCGCGACGTGGCCGGTGAGCCGGTCGTGGCCGACCTGGCCAGTATGCCACACCTGTTGATCGCAGGCACCACCGGGTCGGGAAAGTCGGTCTGCATCAAGGCCCTCACCACCTGCCTGATCTACAACAACACGCCCGACGACCTGCGGCTGGTCATGATTGACCCCAAGATGGTGGAGCTGGTGCGCTTCAACGGCCTGCCACACCTCTACGGCCGGGTGGAGGTGGACCTGAAGCGGGTCGTCAAAGTGCTGCGCTGGGTGGCGTTGGAGATGGATAACCGCTACAGACTTTTCGCCGCTGCCACCGCCCGCAATCTCGACGATTATAACCGCAAGCGAAAAGATGAGCCACTCCTCCCACGCATCGTCGTGCTGGTGGATGAGTTATCCGACTTGATGATACTGGCCCCCGACGAGGTCGAGCGCACCATCTGTCGCATCGCCCAGATGGCCCGTGCCACCGGCATCCACCTGGCCGTGGCAACGCAGCGACCGAGCACAGACGTGGTCACGGGGCTGATCAAGGCCAACTTCCCGGCCCGTATCTCCTTCGCCACCGTCAGCCAGGTTGATTCGCGGGTGATCCTGGATATGCCAGGCGCGGAGACACTGATGGGCCGAGGCGATATGCTCTACCTGGCGGCTGACGCGGGCTATCCGGTGCGCGTGCAGGGTTGCTTCGTCTCAGAAGAGGAAGTGGAGCGCGTGGTGGAGTTCTGGCGCGAGCAGGTGGGCCTGGTCGAGGAGGAGGCCCCCTGGGAGCGGATAATGCGGCCGGAGGAGCGTGGTCGGATCGAGGGCGATGTGGAGGATGAATTGTTGCAGGAGGCGATTGCGCTGGTGCGGAGGACTGGCAGTGCTTCGGCCTCGCTCCTGCAGCGGAAGTTACACATCGGTCACCCACGTGCGGCGCGGTTGATGCGAATGATGGAGGAAATGGGCATCATCGGCCCACCCGAAGCGGCTGGGCGCACCCGCCACGTGATCATCGGAGGCGATCGGGAGGTATGACCAGGCAACACGCAAAGTCGGGTAACGATTTTGTCTTGTTGGTGTGAGTTGACTTCAGGTTCTACTTTTCCCTTCCGCTGCTCTTACTGAGCGACTAGAATTGGTTTGCGGTTTGCATTCTCTCGATAGGCACCTCCTTTAGGTCGTGGCAACTCTGTGAATGCGGACTCCCCCACAACTCACCCCCCACAGTTAATGGGTAAAACTACCCATCACGATATGGGGAGACAAAACCTACACATTGACAGCATCCCCCATTCATGATATAGTTTGTCCCACACTCCATGCTCCCGGCAAGGCACTGGGGTTTCTCCCCTCGCGGTCTGCCGGGTATGAAAGGGAGCATATCTATGGCAGGTAGTACCAAATTCATTGCTGCGGGGCTACTGATCGTAGCCGCCGTGGCGTATCTGATCGTCAGCAGCACCGGCAGCACCGCTCACTACTTTCTCACCCTCGAGGAACTCCGGGCAA
>JBHIET010000082.1:0-14644 GCA_046760785.1 Anaerolineae bacterium
CTGGTGGCAATTCTCTCAGTGCGTGACACGGCGCACCCGCCAGGCGCGGTCGGCTCCAGGTGTCGCGGGGTCCTGTATCTCCCAAGTGGGAGGGGACAGATACAGGTTGGATGTGATAGCCCTCGGCAACGGGGTAGGCCAAGAGTTCGTTCGCTAGGCGCTTCAGGTCCGCGGACGAGAGAGCGCCACGCAGGAAATATAAATCGCTCACCCGGACTTCTCGGACATGGTCGAGGCCCAGTTGAGCGATCTAGGGCAGCAAGCCTGCCGCCCGCCCATCGGGCAGGTCGGCTTGCCAAAAAACTCTGCGATAAACTTCTCTCTTAGGAGGACGGGCCATGATGCAGTGATTTCCATTTCCAATCCCAATATACAAGAGCAGGCCGGAACTGCGGATACCTCAACCTCCAGAAGTATCCTACTATGAAGGGCAAGAATTGTCAAACCGCGATTGCAGCGAATCGGCAAGTCAACGACTCGGTGAGTATCTCCAGCGCCCGCGCCAGCACCTCTATCCCCCGGCGAAATTCCTCGATCTCGATGTGTTCATCCGGTGTGTGATCCAGCGACGAGTCACCCGGCCCGTAGGCCACGATGGGACAGCCCCACGCCGGGCCAACGACGTTCATATCCGAGGTGCCCGTCTTGAGCTTGAAGCGCGGGCGCCCGCCCTCGGCGCGGATGGCTAGCAACAGAGCGCGTACCGGCGGGGTGTTCTTTGCGGCGCGGAAGGGCGGTTCGCCGTAGGGGAAGGTTAGCTCGGCTCCATCGCTCCAGTCTCTCATCCGCCACTGCAACTCTGCCACGTCGGCCCCCGGTGGCAGCCGCAGCCCTATGCTCATCTCCACCCCCTGCTCCAGCCCATCGCCAAAGGTGCGGATGGCCCGCAAAGCGGGGTCCAGCGTGTCGAAGCGGTATGCCCGGCCTCTGTTGAGCGACACCGCATAATCCACCAGGCGGTTCCAAAAAGCCACCGCTTCCTCCGCCGGAGCATGCCGCCCGCTGGCACCGTGTCTGGACGGTTGCGCCAGTCGGTAGTCAACGCTCAGCGATCCTTTGTACCCCAGCGTGATTCCCTGCCAACCGCTCGGCTCGCCGATGATGGCGCAATCCGGCGGCGCCAGCGCGCGCGTCAGGTGACGCGCCCCTCGCGAGCGCGCTTCCTCCTCCACTGCGCCGATCACCACCAGCTTGGCCCCGCTCAACTGGGGAGCCACCTGCGCCGCCGCCAGCACGAAGGCCGCCAACGGCCCCTTGGCGTCCACCGCACCCCGACCATATAGCCGCCCCCCCTCCCGCCGCACGGGGACGAGGCCGGGCACGGTGTCCATATGCCCTAACAGCACGATCTCCCGCCCGGCCTCTGGATCTCCCATCGCACCCACGACGTTGCCCACCTCGTCTCGATGTGTTTGGAAACCCAGCACCATCATCCGCTCAACCAGAAACTCGGCCACCGCGTCCTCTTTGCCGGAGGGACTGGGAACGGAGAGCAATTCCTCCAGGAAAACAACCCGGTCCACGTCACGCCTCCAGCGTAGCCGCCACCCGCTCCACCACCGTGTCCAGCTCCTCCTCGCCGATCACCAGTGGCGGCAAGAAGCGCATCACCGTGGCTCCTGCCGAAAGGGCCAGCACCCCGCGCTCGGCCAGAGCGGCTAGGTACGGTGCAGACTTGCCCTTTAGCTCCACGCCGACCATCAGCCCCAGCCCGCGCACCTGTCGCACCAGCGGCGAGGGAATTGCCCTAAATCCGTCCATTAACCGCGTTCCCAGTTCGGCTGCCCGTTGGGGAAGCGCCTCCGACTCGATATAGTGGATCGTTGCCAGGGCCGCCGCGCAGGCGAGGGGGTTGCCGCCAAAGGTGGAGCCGTGGGCTTTTCTGGGCAACTCTCCCACGCGCGGGCCAATGAGCACGGCTCCCATTGGCAACCCCCCCGCAATCGCCTTCGCCACGCACATCATGTCGGGCTGCAAGCCATAGTGCTGGCAGGCGAACATGCGCCCCGTGCGCCCAAAGCCGGTCTGCACCTCGTCCACGATGAACAGCGCCCCGCACTCCCGGCACAGCCTCTGCACCCCGCGCAGGTAATCACCGTCGCCGAGAATGACGCCTCCCTCTCCCTGTACCACCTCCAGGATGACGGCTGCCGTCTCCTCGTCCACCGTCTGCTCCATGCGTTGCAGCCGGTTATAGGGCACGAATTCAAAGCCGGGCACCAGCGGCTCAAACGGCTCACGGTACTGCTTGTTCCAGGTAGCCGAGAGCGCGCCAAAGGTGCGCCCGTGAAACCCGCGCATCGCGGCCACGATCTTGATCCGGCCGGTGCTCGCCCGGGCGAACTTGAGCGCCGCCTCCACCGCCTCGGCCCCTGAATTGCACATAAAGACCCGCTCCAATCCCGGCGGCGCGATGCGCACCAGTTCGGCCAACAGCAGCGCGCGGCGGTCGTTGTAGAATCCACCGGGGCAGACGCCTAGACGATGCGCCTGTTCTCCTATCGCCTGGAGCACAACGGGGTTCGCGTGGCCTACGTTCGCTACGCCGTGGCCGCTCATACAATCAATGTAGGCCCGGCCGTCGGCGTCCCACAGCCGCGCTCCTTCCCCCCGCACGATGGCCAGGGGTTGCTTGAGGTAGAGGTCGCTGTCGTAGTGGCTTTCCAAAGTGATGATCTCATCGGTTGTCATCATCGTTCCTCCATTGTATTGAGCACTGCGTCGGTCATCTCCCAGGTGCTCGCTGCGCCGCCTACATCTGGGGTGAGGCTAACACCGTCGCGGTACACTTTTCGTACTCCTTCTTCGATCCTTTGGGCTGTCTCCTCTTCCCCTAGATAGGAGAGCATCATCGCCCCGGCCAGGATCAGTGCTGTCGGGTTGGCGATGCCTTGCCCGGCGATGTCGGGGGCAGAGCCGTGCACCGCCTCGAAAACGGCCAGCCCGTCGCCGATGTTCGCCGCCGGGATGAGGCCCAGCCCTCCCACCAGCCCGGCGGCCAGATCGGAGACGATGTCGCCGTAGAGGTTGGGGCACAAGAGCAGGTCGTGCCGCCGGGGATCGAGCACCAGGTCCATACACAGGGCGTCCACGATGCGCTCGCGGTACTCGATATCCGGATAGCCTTCCGCTACCTCTCTGGCGCATTCCAGAAACAGCCCGTCGGACAGTTTGAGGATGTTGGCTTTGTGGACGGCGGTGACCGTCCGGCGTGAATGGCTGCGAGCGTAATCGAAAGCGAAGCGGGCGATGCGCAGACTGGCCCGGCGGGTCACGCGCTTGATCGCCTCCACGGTGTCAGGGGCGACTTGCCGCTCGAGGCCGCTGTAAAGCCCCTCCGTATTTTCCCGCACGATGTCGAGGTCGACATCCCGGTAGCGGCAGGGGAGGCCGGGGATGCTCTTGATCGGGCGCAGGTTGGCGTAAAGCTCCAACTCTCTGCGCAGGGCCACGTTGACGCTGGAAAAGCCCACGCCGATAGGGGTGGTGATCGGCCCCTTGAGCGCCACTCCACTGCGGCGAATCCCCTCCAGGAGCGCTTCTGGAAGCGGCGCGCCGTATTTCTCCAGCGCTGTCGCCCCGGCCTCGAACGTCTGCCACCGAATCGGTACCCCGGTGGCGTTGATGACTCTTTGAGCCGCCTCCACTGCCTCCGGTCCGATGCCGTCGCCGGGAATGAGTGCTACGGTGTGTTGTTCCATCCAAAGCCTCCGTGCTCAAGGACGTGGGGCGCCAGCCCTCCGTCGGCCAAAATGGCCTGCATTACGGGCGGGAGGGGGGCGAAGGAGCGCTCGAATCCCCTCGTGAGGTTCTTTACCCGCCCTTGCGATAGGTCTATTTCGATCTCGTCCCCGGTCTCAAAGCCTTCTGTATCGCAGATGATGGGCGCCACTCCCACGTTCACCGCGTTGCGGAAAAAGATGCGGGCAAAGGAGCGGGCCAGTACTGCGCGGATGCCTCTTTCTCTGAGCACCAGAGGGGCATGTTCTCGCGATGAGCCTTGCCCAAAATTCTTGCCCGCCACTACAAAGTCACCCGGCCGGGCCTTTCGAGCGAACTCCCGGTCGGCATCCTCCAGGGCATGCTCGGCCAGGGCCTTGATGTCGCCCCGCAGGTGGTAGTAACGACCGGGGGTGATATGATCGGTGCTCACATCATCCCCAAAGCACCAGATTCGGCCGCGCATTGCTTTGTTCGTCATTGGATGAATTCTCCCGGATCGGTTATCTCGCCCGCTATCGCCGTGGCGGCGGCGGTGGCGGGGGAGGCGAGAAATATCTCTCCTTGCGGGTTGCCCATCCTGCCGTTGAAGTTGCGGTTCTGGGTGGAGAGGCAACGTTCGCCGTCCGCGAGTACGCCCTGGTGCACCCCCACGCAAGCTCCGCAGCCGGGGGGGAGGATGATGGCCCCCGCCTGGGTGAAAATCTCTAACAGTCCTTCCCTCATAGCGTCGAGGTATGTCCTCCGCGAGGCCGGCCCAATGATGAGCCGCAGACGGGGATGGGCCTGGCGCCCCTTCAGGATTTCGGCCGCGGCCCGCAGGTCGGGAAGCCGCCCGTTGGTGCAAGTGCCGATAAAGACTTGGTCGATTGGTGCGCCCGCCGCTTCCTCGATGGAACAGACGTTGTCCACATAATGGGGACAGGCCACCTGGGGTGTGAGGTCGCTCACGTCGAGTTCTACGACACGTTCGTAGGAAGCATCCGGGTCGGGTGACAGGGGGGTGTAATCTTTTTCCCTCCCTTGATCCGCGAGCAAGTCGCGCGTGGCCTCGTCGGCAGCGCACAGCCCGGCTTTGGCTCCTCCTTCGACCGCCATGTTACAGAGGGTCAGCCGCTCCTCGATGCTCATGCCGGCGACTACCGGCCCGCCGAATTCGAGCGCTTTGTAGATCGCTCCGTCGGCCCGCAAAAGTTTGATGAGGTGCAAGATGACGTCCTTGGCCGCGGCCGGGGGGCGGAGCCGACCTTTTATTTCGATACGGAAGGTTTCGGGGATCCTGAGCCACGTTTTGCCCAAAGCCATTGCCACCCCCACGTCGGTGGAGCCCATGCCCGTGGCAAAAGCCCCCAGCGCCCCGGCGGTACAGGTGTGGGAATCGGCCCCGATAATGATCTGCCCCGGCCTGGCCCATTGCTCGGCCACGATCTGATGGCAGATGCCGGCTCCAGGGGCGAACAAGGTTGCCCCTTTTTCCCCGGCAAAGGCGCGCAGCCGTTTTTGTACATTGGCAAGCTCTCTGCGAGGTGCCGGGGCAGCGTGGTCACAAAAGAGAAGGGTGGTGACGGCCAAGCGCTCTCTTCCCATTGCTGCGAACTGGTCGAGGGCCAGAGGCCCCGTTCCTTCGTGAGCCAGGAGGAGGTCCACCGGGGCGATGACAAATTCTCCCGCTGTGACCCGGCGCCCTATCCGTCGAGCGATGATTTTTTCCACCAGGGTCTGTCCCATCACCGGCCTCCAACGTCTAGTCTTTTGTACAGGAGCATCAGCTCTTTGTTGAACAGCGGTCTTTTCAACTCCACCGCCATAGCCCGCACTCGCTCCAGTAGTTTGCCCGCCATATCATTGTCCAGCTCGATGCCGAATTCGGCACCGAATTTATAGGTGAGGGCTTTGGAACCGGAGTGTTTGCCGATGACGATCTGGCGTTGCAGTCCCACTTCTTCGGGGCTGAAAGCCTCGTAACTGGAGGGGTCCTTGAGTATGCCATCGGCGTGAATGCCGGACTCGTGGGCAAAGACGTTCGTGCCAATGATCGCCTTCCAGATGGGAATGGCCCGCTGACTGGCTTTGGCCACGTACTCGGCGACTTCGCGAAAGCGTGAGGTGTCTAGGTCCAAGTCCACCTTGTAGAGATGCTTTAGGGCCATGGCCACCTCTTCGAGGGGCGAGTTGCCGGTCCGCTCCCCCAGGCCGCCGATGGAGGCGGCTACCGAGCTGGCCCCACCTCGAATTCCGGCCAAGACATTCGCCGTCGCCATGCCAAAGTCGTTGTGCATGTGCATTTCGATGGGCAGAGGGATCTCTTGGGCGATGAACTTGATGCGTTTATAGGTGGTGTAAGGGGCCTCCAAGCCGAGAGAGTCGCAGTAACGGACCATCCTCGCTCCCAGTTTCTCGGCCAGGCGATAGTATTCGAGTAGGAAGGACATGTCGGTGCGGGAGGCATCCTCTGCGCTCACCGTGTAAGTGAGGCCGAGGCGCTGGGCCTCTTTCGCCGCTCCCTCCATCTGTTCCAGAACCCAGTCCCGCGAGCGGCGAAACTTGCGTTCGATGTGGATGTCCGAGGTGGAAATAGAGATGATCGTGTCGTGGACGCCACATTCGGCGGCGGCCTGTACGTCTTTTTTCTTGGCCCGGGCAAAGGCGTTGACTTCCAGGGGGAGACCGGCATCCACGACCGCCTTGACGCACTCTTTTTCCTCCAGCCCCAGAGCGGGGAAGCCGGCCTCGATGGCCGGTATGCCAATCTCGGCCAGGAAAGTGGCGATCTGCTGCTTTTCCCAGGGGGTAAAGATCACTCCTACTGCTTGTTCTCCGTCCCGTAAGGTGGTATCCAGGAATCGGATGTTGGATGCTGTAACCATGTTACCGTGTCTCCCTCTCTCGCAAGATTGAATATTCTTCTATCACTTCGTTATCGAACAAGGAACGTTTGAGAGCGATGGATCGGGACCTCAAGATGGGGACCAATTTGTTTACCTCCTCTTCCAGAGGGTGATAGCCGTGTTCCCGCAGTTTGCGCCGGATCACACTCGGCCCAGAGTATTTCCCCACGTTGAAGCGGCGAAAGAGGCCCACTTCGCCGGGCAGGAATATCTCATAGGTCGCCGGATCGAGCACCGCTCCGCTGGCCCGTCCTTCCGACTCGTAGACAAAGAGGTTGCTTCCCACCACCGGCTTCCAGGCCGGAATAGGCCGCCCCGATGCCAGAGCGACATACTCTGAAAGCTCGCGAAAGAGGGAAGTGCGGATGCCCAGGTTTATCCCTTCGCAATAGCGCAGGGCCATCACCAGCTCTTCGAGCGAAGCGTTTCCCGCTCTCTCTCCCAGGCCGTTGACGGTGGTATTGACATAGGTGGCCCCCGCCTCCAGGCCGGCGATGGCGTTGGCCGTAGCCATCCCAAAGTCGTTGTGGGTGTGCATTTCGATGGGGATGTCCACTTCCTCGATGAGGATCTTGACTCGCTCGTATGTCTCCAGCGGGTCCAAGACGCCCACTGTGTCGCAGTAGCGCAGCCGGTCGGCGCCGGTCTCTTTGACCGTGCGGGCAAATTCGACGAGAAAATCCGGGTCGGCCCGCGAGGCGTCCTCGGCATTCACAGAGACGTAGAGGTCGTGTTTCTTGGCGAACTCGACCGCTCGCTTGATCGAGTCCAACACCCACTGCCTGTCGCGCATCAATTTATGCTGGATGTGAATATCGGACGAGGAGATCGACACGGCCACCGCGTCCACGCCACAGTCGAGAGAGTGCTGTATGTCGCTCACCACGGTCCGGTTCCAGGCCAGTATGCTGGTCGGGAGTTCCAGGTCCACAATATCCTTGATCGCTTTTTTCTCGTCGCCGCCCATAGTGGGTATCCCCACCTCGATCTGGTGGACACCCAACCGAGCGAGCATTTTGGCGATGTGGACTTTTTCCTCGTTGGCAAAGACCACTCCGGCCGTTTGCTCTCCGTCCCTGAGAGTGGTGTCGTCTATGTAGACGGGTCCTTGGAGCTTGGCGGTGAGCATCTCTTCGGGGAAACCATTCGACAGATCGAAAATTCGGTTCCACTTTTGCATAGGTGTTCTCCTCCTCTTTTGGGATAACTTGACTTTGACCGGCAGAGGGGGATATTCCCGGCTCCTGCCGGATCACAATCCGGCGGAAAGACAACTGCCGCAACCCTATGACTTTAATAACACCCTTTTGTATCGAATGTCACGCTTCCACCGTCTCCCGAAGGATTTTGAAAAGCCGTCCCTCCTCCTGCCAGCGCCTGATGTAAAGGCCGGGCGATCCGTCCGTCGGCAATGATCACCTCTCCCACCCCGGCACCCAGTGCTTCGACTGCGCCCAGCACCTTGCGCTTCATCCGCCCCTGGGCGTAGCGTGCGAGACATTCCTCCACCTGCTCCGGCGGGACACGGCGGATCAGAGAGCTTTCGTCAGAGATGTCGCGCAGCAATCCTGGCACGTTCGACAGGATGATGACTTTTTCCGCCTGCAAGGCGGCGCCGATGGCCGCCGCCACCCGGTCTCCGTCCACGTTCAGCGCTTCCCCCTCGTGGCTAATCGCCAGCGGTGCTACGACCGGCGTGTAACCCGATTTCAGCAACGTTATAAGCAGTTCGGCGTTTACCCGCTCGATCCTGCCGCTGTAATCGCCGCGCAAAACCTTCCGCTTGCCGTTTTCCACGATGCGCAATACGGACTTGCGTTTTCCCTCCAGCAGCCGCCCGTCCAGCCCGCAAAGCCCCACTGCGTTAACGCCCAACTGCTGTAATTGTTCCACCAGCAATTTGTTGATCCGCCCCGCCACGACCATGGTGAAAATCTCCAGTGTCTCCCGGTCGGTGTAGCGGCTGGTGTGACCGGAGACGGAGGTGACGAAACGGGGTGGGTATCCCAGCTTTTCTGAGATGACGTTCGTCTCGTGGGAGCCGCCGTGCACCAGCATGACCTGCTCGCCCTGCGCCACCAATCCGGCTACGTCAGTGCATATGGCTTCGATGTCCAAATTACCATTGCCTCCTGCTTTGACGACGATCATTTTCTCCTCCTGTTGCGCATTCCGTATTGCGTGTTGCGTAAACGGAATACGCGACACGCAATATTTCAGACCGGGTGCAACCCCGGAAACTCTAGCCCCAACCTCTCCGGCCAGCCGTACATCACGTTCATCGTCTGTACCGCGCTGCCCGCCGCCCCTTTCATCAAATTGTCAATCGCGGCGATGACCACCAGCCGCCGCCGCCCCGCGTCGGCGACGAAACCGATGTCACAATAGTTGGAGGCGGTCAGGATTTTCGGCTCCGGGTAGCGGTGAATCCCCCGCCTCGGCCTGACCAGCCGTACGAACGGCTCATCCCCATAGTCCGTGCGGTAGAAACCCCACACACCCCTTTCGTCCAACTCCTCGTGCAATAAGCAGTGGCAGGTCGCCAGCGCCCCGCGCACAATCCCCACCGATGTGACGGAGAAATGCAATTTTCCGCCCTCGACCTCCAGCTCTTGTAGCAACTCGGCGATATGGCGGTGCCCCACCGGGCTGTAGGAACGCACTACCCCGGCCCGCTCCGGATGGTGAGAGGCGGAGCTGGGCTTGTTGCCTCCTTCGGAGGAACCGACTTTGACTTCGACCACCGTCTCGCGCACCAGCCCGCGCCGGTAGAGCGGCCACAGGGCCAACAGCGTGACCGAAGCGTTACAGCCGACGCCGCTGGCGTACTTTGCCCCCGCCAATTCCTCGCGGTGTAGCTCCGGCAGCCCGTAGACAAAGCGCGTAAGCCACTCAGGATGGGGATGCTCGTGCCCGTACCAGCGTGGATAATCCGCCGCGTCGCGCAACCGAAAGTCCGCCGACAAGTCCACGATCCGCTCGGCCAGCCCCGCAAATGCTTCGATCCGTTCCATCGCCTGGCCGTGGGGCAGGGCCAGGAACAGTAGATCACACGGAGCCAGGTCCACCAGGCGCGTGAAGCGCAGCTCGGTCTGCCCCCGCAGGTTGGGATGCACAAAATGGGCATACTGCCCGGCATAGCTCTCTGAGGTGATCTGTGCCACCTCCACTTTTTGATGGGCCAGCAGTAGCCGGAGCAACTCCCCTCCGGCATAACCCGATGCCCCCGCAATAGCAGCTCGAATCATACCCTCTCCTTTGCTATTTCCAACACATAATCCACCATCTTTCCCGCGATATCGGCGTCGGTGGCTTCCTTTGCCCCGTGAAACTCGGGAGTGTGATTGACTTCATTGACCAACAGCGAGCCGTCGGGCGATTCCAGGATGTCCACGGCGACGATGCCGCCTCCCACAGCTTGGGCGGCGGCGCGGGAGAGCCGGTCAATCTCCGGCGTAAGCTCCAGGCGCGAAACGCTCCCGCCCCGCGCCGTGTTGGTGATCCAATGGCGCGAGTGGCGATAGACGGCATACACCGTCTCGTCCCCCACCACCAGCGTGCGGATGTCGCGCTCGGGCTTTTCGACGTACCTTTGCACATAAAAAGGTATCTCCTGCGCACGGCTCAACGCTCGCTTGTGCTCGACCAGTGCCTCGGCGGCCTCTCGGTCGTTGACCTTGGCCATCAGCCGGCCCCAGGAGCCGACTGGTGGTTTTAGCACCGCCGGATAACCGATCACTTCCAGCACCGCCGGCGCCGCCTCCTCCGCCAGGGCAACGGCCGTGCGGGGAGTAGGTACACCGCGTTCGGCCAACGCCAACGTAGTCAACACTTTATCCCCGCAAGTGGCGATCGTCTCGTAACCGTTGACCGTCTTGACGCCTTGCATTTGCAGTAACCGGGCGGCGTAGAGGGCGCGAGAATGGCTCAGGCAACGGATCAAGACGACATCGCAGCCCCTTGCCCTCGCGCCGTTCAGGTCAAAAGTGACCCGCCGTGCATCTATCCTTTCCAAATCCCCACCCCGCTCCCGCACTGCTTGGAAGATGAGCTTTTCCTCCAGGCGCACGCGGGAGTAGAGGACACCAACCCTTATCGCCCCGGCTTCTTTTCCATTCTGGCAACCTCCAGCACATAATCAACGACCCGGCCCGGAATATCAACCCCGGTGGGCGCGATACTGTTGCGAAATTCCGGGGTATGATTGACCTCACTTACCAGCAAGCGGCCGTCCGGCGCTTCGAAAATATCCACGGCGAGAAAGCCGCCTCCCACCGCCTGCGCTGCGGCGCGGGAGATGCGGTCCACCTCCGGGGTGATGGGACAGTTTGTAGCCCGGCCGCCCCGCGCAGTGTTGGTAATCCAGTGAGATGAGTGGCGGTAGATGGCGGCCACGGTCTCGTCGCCGATGACAAAGCTACGGATGTCGCGCTCCGGCTTCTCGATGTATTCCTGGATGTAAAAAATAGAGTGCTGGTATCCTCCCAGGGTGACTTTGTGTTCCAGGATCGTCTCGGCCGCCTCCCGGTCGTTTATCTTGGCCAGCAGCCGCCCCCACGAGCCGTGTAATGGCTTCATTACCACCGGATAACCCATTTGCTCGATGACCTCCAACGCCGCCTGCGGCGTGAAGGCGACCTGCGTGCGTGGGATGGGCACCCCGGCCTCCTGTAAGGCGGCGCTGGTGAACAACTTGTCGCCGCAGACGGCTATCGTGTGGTGGGGATTGATCACCGGCACCCCCAGACTTTCTAACCAGCGGGTGATATAATAACCCTGTGAATGACTCAGACAGCGTACGATCACGGCGTTCTCTTGAGGATGGAACGGGCACGAGTTCAGGCCGAAGACAGCCTCCCGTACATCAATGCCATCATAGTCCACTCCCCGCTCCTGCAAAGCCGCAAAGAGCATCTTTTCCTCAACCCGTACGCGCGAACAAATTACCCCAATCTTTACTTCCCCATTGTCTCTCTTACCTCCCATTGGCTACTAACTCGCTCTATCACCGACTCGCTTACTCCCCCCAATCCTCCTCCACCTCCGGGGCCAGCTCGAGCGTGATGGGGTCCACGCTCAACACCTCCAACTCAACCCCGCAGTCCGGGCAGACCACGATCTCTCCCGCTTCCACATCGGGAGGCAGGTCTAGTTCCGCTGCACATTCTGGACAAGAAATCATCTCAAAACCTCCTTAAATTCACTGATTCGCTCATTCGCCTCTTTGCCCGCTCTATCTGTGCACGCACCGCCGACGGCGCCGTGCCCCCTTCTACGTCTCGCGCCTCTACCGAGCGCCAAAAATCAAAGACCTCGTACACATCCTCGGCAAAAGTCGGATGAACGGTCTGATATTCGGCCAGGCCAAGCTCTTGCAAAGGCACACCCAACTCCTCGGCCCGCCTGACGGCCTGTCCCACCAGGCGGTGGCTTTCACGAAAGGGCACCCCCTTGCGCACCAGATAATCGGCCAAATCGGTGGCCAACATCCCATCGTCGAGGGCCGCCTGCATACGCTCGGCGTTCACCTCCAGCGTGCGGATGACCCCCGTGGCGATAACCAACTCCATCTTGAGCGTGTCAATCGCGTCAAAGAGGGGTTCTTTGTCCTCCTGCAAGTCCTTGTTGTAGGATGAGGGCAGCCCCTTCAACGTCGTCAGCAGGCCGGTCAGGTGGCCAATGATCCGCCCGCTCTTGCCACGCATCAACTCCAACGAGTCGGGATTCTTCTTCTGCGGCATCAGGCTGGAGCCGGTGGAGTAGGCGTCGGCCACCTGCACAAAGCCAAACTCGCGGCTCGACCATGGGATGAGATCCTCGGCCAGATTGCTGAGATGAATCTGGAGCAGTGCGGCCCAGGCCAGGAATTCGACCGCGTAATCCCGGTCGCTCACCGCGTCCACGCTGTTCTCGCTCACGGCGGCAAAACCCAGGTCGGCGGCCAACGCCCCACGGTCAATGCCGAACGGATTCCCGGCCAGCGCCCCCGCCCCCAGCGGTAACACCGAGGTGCGCCGCGCCGTGTCTGCCAGCCGCTCCTGGTCGCGCTGGAACTTCCAAAAGAAGGACATCAGCCAATGGCCGAACAGCAAAGGCTGCGCTTGTTGCAAGTGAGTGTAGCCGGGCATGATGACATCCAAGTGAGCCTCGGCCTTTTCGACGATGACCCCCTGCAACTCGATCAGCGCCTGTCGCAAAGATGCCATCTCATCCAGCAAGTAGAGACGCAGATCGGTGGCTACCTGATCGTTGCGGGAGCGCCCGGTATGCAGCTTGCCCGCCACCGGCCCCACCAACTCGCCCAGCCGCCGCTCGACGGCGGTGTGGATGTCCTCGTCACCGGGCTGAACCTGAAAGATACCGGCCTCAAACTCCTCCCGCACCCGTTCCAGGCCAGCGATAAGCTGCCTGTGCTCCTCGGCGGTGATGATCCCTGCCCGCGCCAGCGCACCGGCATAGGCGATACTACCCCGAACATCGGCCCCGTACATCCGCCGGTCGAACCCAATAGAGTCGCCAAAGGGCCTCAGCAACTCGTCCGTCTCCGCCGCAAACCGCCCTCCCCAAAGCGTCATTCCCCTCGCCTCCTGCTGACTCGCCGACTCACTCAGTCCCTCTTGAACACACTATAATCCGGCGCCTTGATCCCCGCCGTCCTCCCGTTCTCCGCTTCAATCAGCGCCTTGACCTTCATCGGCAGGCCGAACAGGTTGATAAACCCTTCCGCGTCGCTCTGATCGTAGACATCGTCCTGACCAAAGGTGGCAAAATCCTCACGGTAGAGGCTGAAGGGCGACTTGCGGCCCACCACGATGCAGCTCCCCTTGTACAATTTGACCCGCACCGTGCCGGTCACCCGCTCCTGTGTCTTGGCGACAAAGGCGGAGAGTGCCTCGCGCAGCGGGGTGAACCACTGGCCGTAGTAGACTAATTCAGCAAAGCGGTGGCCTACCAACTCCTTGTAGTGCAATGTCTCTCGATCCAGACAAATTTGCTCCAGCCCTTGATGGGCGGTGTAGAGGATGGTTCCACCGGGGGTCTCGTACACGCCGCGCGACTTCATCCCCACCAACCGATTCTCCACCAAGTCGGCGCGGCCCACACCGTGGGCGCCGCCAATCTCGTTGAGCCGGGTGAGGAGTTCTACCGGCCCCAACGGGTTGCCGTCAATCGCCACCGGCATGCCCTCCTCAAAGTCAATGGTCAGGCGATGCGGAGTGTCGGGGGCAGCTTCGGGCGCAACGCTGAGGCAAAACGTCTCTTCCTCAGGCTCGACCCAGGGATCCTCTAGAATGCCCCCCTCGTGGCTCAGATGCCACAAGTTGCGGTCGCGGCTGTAGATGGATTTCTCCGTCGCCGCCACCGGCACGTTGTGGGCGCGGGCGTAAGCCAGCGCATCCTCGCGTGAACGGATGTCCCACTCCCGCCAGGGAGCGATCACGTGAAGAAAAGGATTGAGCGCCTTGACTGTCAACTCAAAGCGCACCTGATCGTTCCCCTTGCCGGTGCAGCCGTGAGCCACCGCATCGGCTTCCTCCTGCTCGGCCACCCTGACCAGATGCTTGGCGGTGACGGGGCGTGCGAACGACGTTCCCAGCAAGTACAACCGCTCGTAGATCGCCCCGGCCTGCATGGTAGGGAAGGCGTATTCGGAGAGGAACTCCTCCCGCAGGTCTACGACATACGCCTTGCTGGCCCCGCTGGCGATGGCCTTCTCCTCCAATCCGACCAGCTCGTCCCCGCCCTGGCCCAGGTCGGCGGTGAAGGTTACGACTTCGCAGCCATAATTCTCCTTGAGCCAGGGCACGATGATGGATGTATCCAACCCCCCGGAGTAGGCCAGCACCATTTTGTTGAAATTGCCTTTCATTTTTTCCCTCCTGAGTATGATAGCGGTCGGGTAAAACAAAAGCGCGACGGAATGATACCATCGCGCAAAAGAGAAGAGCCAGCTTCCGTCTGGAAGCTGGCTCTGAACTAACCTGGGTCACACAAGCAGCCCGAACAGGCCTACCCAGACGGGTGGTCCGGCTCTT
>JBHIET010000083.1:0-14424 GCA_046760785.1 Anaerolineae bacterium
AGCGCGGGGTCTTCAGCCCCGCGCTGGCACCGGACAAATTGGGAACGAACTTGCGAAAGGCTGTACTAAGAGACGACCCCGAGGCCGTCTTCCGCGAGGAGTGGCTCCCTGCCGTGCTGAACGACCTGCCGGAGGGTTGCTCGCTGGTGTTACTCTTTGACGAGTTCGACGTGCTGGCCGATCCTGAGGGAGAACAGGCGACGGTCGCTTTCTTCCCCTACCTGCGCGGCCTGCTCGCTAGTGACCCTATTAGAGGGGGATGAGCACTGCGCTCGGCGCTGTGGCAGGGCAAAGAAGTCAAGGTTTGCTGCGTGAAGAAGTGTAACGAGTCACTCCTCCGCCGGCAAGCTCACCAGCCCGTGGCTCACGGCATAGGCGGCCGCCTGGGCCCGGTTCCTGACCCCCAGCTTGGCGAGGATGCTGCGCAGGTGGTTCTTCACCGTGTTGCGGGTGATGCCCAGTTCCTCCGCGATCTCCTGGTTGGAATAACCTCTCACGATCAGCGGCAGGATATCACACTCGCGCGCCGAAAGTGCAGCCGTGGCCGCTGGCTGCACGGCCGGCTGGCTTCGCTGCGCCAGTTGGCGGAACAGTTTGGCCGTCATCATGCGCGATAGCGGCGCCTCCCCCGCCATCAAACCCCGCAACTGCTGGAACAGCGTCTCCGGCCGGAGGTCCTTGAGCAAATACCCGTCCGCCCCGTGACGCACAGCGGTCACCAGGTCTTGCTCGTCGTCGGAGACGGTCAGCATCACCACCCGCACCTCCGGCACCTGGGCTTTGATGCGGCGGGTGGCCTCCAACCCGTCGCAATTGGGCATGCGGATGTCCATCAGCACCAAATCCGGGTGCAGCAGCCGCGTCTGCTCGACCGCCTCCAGCCCGTCCGCTGCCTCACCCACCACCTCAAAATCAGGTTGGGCATCGAGCAACTGGGCCAGCCCTTTGCGGAACAACAGATGATCGTCCACCAGTAAGATACGCAGCAATGCCATTGCGCCCCATTATACACACGATGACCACTTGACACAATGCACCACCTGTGGCAAGATGGGACTTGGCTTGCGACCTGCCTTCCCGTGTGGTATAGTACATCAAACGCACTTTTCGATCAAGGGAATGTTCGGCGGCGCTGGGTTGCAGGTGCGCCGCCAGCGGCATCCCAACCAGATGCAGCGTAGTGGAGGGGATCGTGACCTTAATAGAAAAAACAAGAAAACGAGGGCCGTCGGCCAAAGAGGTAGTTCCGCCTCTGTTACTTGGCGCCTTGGGCAGCATTGGGGTTGTAGCGCTCTACTTCCTCGTTCCCGGCTTCCAGCCCATTGACCTGGTGCTGTTGCTCGTCGCGGTGGGCTTCGTCGCTGTAGGCTACACACGGTGCGTTGTCCATGGTGTCATAACCGTCGCTATACTATACTTCGCCACCGCCGTAGCAGCGGCTCTCTATCGCCCGCTCGCCCCCTACGCCGATGCCGTCCGGTGGTTCGTGACGCTCCCGCTCACCCATGACTTCGGCGGTTCCATGGACAGACATGTTGATCGCGACAGTTATGCTTTCTCCTTCGGCCTGGTGACAGTGATCCTCTGGATTGTATTGGAGGTTATCTTCTGGGTCTCCTTCAGGGACACGCACCTGCCCGGGCTGGGTGTCCTGGATAACCTGGGCGGCCTGATCATCCACCTGGTCATCGGCGCTCTGGTCGCCAGTCTCCTGTTCAACACGATTGGCTACGGCCGGCTGCGGCGCTTGCACGACGAGGCCCTGCTCCGCACGAGACTCAACCAGGTGCTTTACGTGCACTTCCAAATCGCCCAGTCGTTCTGGTTCCCCGAGAGGCCACCGCCGATCTACGTCTACGACTTGGACGTGCCACGGTGAACGCTAAACACCTGATCACGCTGGAGTTCCCCAAAGTCCTGGCTCGTCTGGCGACCTACGCCAGTTTCTCCGCCGGGGAGGAGCTGGCCCGCGCGCTCACGCCAGCGACCAGCCTGCAAGACGTCCGCCGGCGGCTGGAGACGACGAGCGAGGCCCGCGCGCTGCTGGATGCCAAGCCCGATACCACCCTGGGTGGCGCCCACGATGTCCGCCCCCTGGCGGAGGCCGCCCAACGAGGAGCGGTGTTGCCACCGCCGGAACTGCTCGACGTGCGCGATACCCTCGTCGCCGCCCGCAACCTCCACCGCACTCTGACCCGGCTGGAGAGCCAGTTCCACCACCTCGCGCGCCTGGCTGGCCGCATCCAACTCTGCCCGGAGATCATAGAACAGATCAACCGCTGCCTGGATGAGCGCGGGAACGTGCGCGACGACGCTTCCCCCGAACTGGCCCACATCCGCCGCGAGGCACGCATCGCCCACGACCACATACAGGACAAACTCCAGAACATCATCCACTCGCCTCACAACGTCACCTTCCTGCAGGAGCCACTCATCACGCAACGGGAGGGCCGCTACGTCATCCCCCTCAAAGCTGACTTCAAGGGTCGCATCCGGGGCATCGTCCACGACGTATCTGCGTCTGGCGCGACCATTTTCATCGAGCCTCTGTCCGTCGTCGAACTGAACAACGCCTGGCGCGAACTTCAACTTGAAGAGCAACAAGAAGTAAACCGTATCCTTGCCTCTCTCTCCAGCCTCGTCGCCGCACGCGCAGCCGAGATCGAGCAGACCGTGGAGGCGCTGGCCGAACTGGACCTGGCCTTCGCCAAAGCGAAATACGCCGACGCCATCAACGGTTTCGCTCCTGAACTCATCCCTTTCTCCGACCACTCGACCACCCGACCGTCCGACCACCCGACCATCCGTCTCATCGGCGCTCGCCACCCCCTGCTCGACCCGGAGACGGTCGTGCCTATTGACGTCGTGTTGGACGAAGAGACTTCGGCAAGCCCTCGGCCCGAAGGCTCAGTCGAGCCGACCCACGTGCTGGTCATCACCGGCCCCAACACCGGCGGCAAGACCGTCAGCCTGAAGACCGTGGGCTTGCTGACGCTGATGGCTCAGGCAGGGTTGCACCTCCCGGTCGAGCCAGGCTCGGCCCTTTCTCCTTTCGAGGCAGTATACGCCGACATCGGCGATGAACAGTCCATCGAGCAGAACCTCTCCACCTTCTCCTCCCACTTGACTAACATCATCTCGTTCCTCGACCGGGCCGACACTCACAGCCTGGTGCTGCTGGACGAACTGGGCGCAGGCACCGACCCGGCCGAGGGGTCGGCGCTGGCCCGTGCTCTGTTGGATCACTTCCGCCGCCGTGGAGCGACGACCTTCGTCGCCACCCACTATCCCCAACTCAAGTCCTACGCCCAACTCACCCCCGGCGTGCGCAACGCTTGCGTCGAGTTCGACCCGGAGACGCTCAGCCCGACCTACAAACTGACCATTGGGTTGCCGGGTCGCTCCAACGCCTTCGCCATCGCCCAGCGGCTGGGCCTGCCGCGCGGTGTCGTCGAGGCTGCAGGCCAGATGGTCTCGCCCGACGATCTGCGCACCGAGGACATGCTGGCCGACATCCACCGGCTGCGCATCCAGGCGGCCCAGGCGCGTGATGAGGCGAGCGTCGCCCGCGCCGAAGCCGAAAGACTGACGCGCGACCTGCGCGAGCGGTTGGAAGCGATTGAGCAAGAACGCCAGGAGATCCTGGAGCAAGCGCGAGAAGAAGCAGCGGCGGAACTGGAAACGTTGCGGGCCGAGGTGCGCGGTCTGCGACGCCGCCTGCAGGCCGCCGCCCTTCGAACCTTCGGCTCCGCTCAGGACAGGCAGGCTCAGGACATCACCCCGCTGGAGGCCGTAGCCGCGGTCGAGGAGGCCATTGAAGAACTGGAACCCGCCGTCCCCGAGCCAGAACCGCTGGAGATGCCAAGCCTGCCCGGAATAGATCAGCGCCCCATCCGGCCTGGCGACACCGTCTGGGTGCGCCCGCTGAATTCGGAGGGGCAGGTCCTCGAGATAGATGGAGAAGAAGCTGAGGTACAGGTGGGGCCAGCCCGTACCTGCGTGAGCCTGAGGGCACTGGAACTGCGCACCACGTCGTCGCCCGAGCCGGAGGGGTCTGCCATCCGTGTCACCGCTGCACCCTCTCCTGGTGAGCGCATCGAGCTACGGGGCTGCACCGTCGAGGAAGCACTACGGCGTCTGGATCGCCACCTAGACGCGGCATTCAGGGCCAGACTGCCGTGGGTGCGCATCATTCACGGCAAAGGCACCGGCGCGTTGCGGCGGGCAGTGCGCGACTTCCTGGCTGACCACCCCCTCGTCAGCACCTACGAGGCCGGTAGCGACAAAGAAGGCGGCGAGGGTGTCACTATCGCTAAACTGGTGTTGTAACTGGATGCCGGATGTGATCATCGAGCATCTTTCAAGATGAGGAAAGGAGTCCCATGCCCGAGGAACCTCAACTCCCGTGGCGCGGTGCCCTGGACATCGCAGTAGAGGCAGTTTCGGCGGAGCAATTCTGCGGTAACCTCTCCTGGTTGCGCGAGGAGTGTGGAGACGACCCTGATGAGGTCGGCATGGCTTACGCCTATCTATTGGCAAACTGGTTCGTCGAAAGCTCTAGCCTTTTTGCGACCCTCCGGTTGCCACCAGAAGAGGTTCCGGCCGCGCTGGGCGAGATCCGCGAGACATTGGCCCACCTGGACTTCGACGAGGGACAGAGACGTCTCAAACGGCACGAGCGCCGCTACTACGACCGCTTTGCCCAGATAGCCGCGCCGCTTTTCACGGAACTGGGTGAGGCGATGGAGGCCCTGTTCAACTGCTACGTCGCCGGCGATTACGACCCCGACGCCAATCCCGACGAACTCATCGCCGAGGCCCTGGAAACCGCCGAGGATGACCTGGAGCGCGCACACCACCTGATCGCCCAGGCTGGCGCCATCGCGCTCCACAGTCACCCTCTGTGGTGGCGTTGGCAGATAGAGGCTGATGGCCCTGCCAGACCCTGGCTGGTCACCATGGCCAACCTGGTCGAGGATTACACCGGCGGTGGCAAGATGGTTCTTGGTTCCCTTGAGCAGGCCCGCGCAGATGCAGAAACATCTCTGCGAGAGGTGGAAGAGAGGCCAGAGTCCCCTGCCGCTGAACCGTCGCCGGTGGACGAGCTGATCGAGGAACTGATCGAGCAGGGTGAGGAGCCCTTCACGCAGGAGCAACTGGAGCTCTGCCAGGCCCACCGCGAGGAGGCCATCCCGGCGCTGATAGACCTGGTGGAAGATGAGGAACTACAGATGGAGGACTCGCCCGGTGAGGGGTATGCCCCCATCCACGCCGTCCAGTTGCTGGGGGAACTGCAAGCGGTGGAGGCCATCCCGGCGCTGATTGACATCGTGGCCGACGTTGATATGGAAGCTATCATTTCCGACACCGCTCTCTACGCTCTGAAACAGATCGGGCAGCCCGCGCTGAAGCCGGTGCTGACCTTCATGCGCTATTCGTGGAACGTGGAGGTCAAGGTAAAACTGGCCGAATTGTTCAGCGCGGTCGGCCAGGGAGATGAGCAGGCCTACCAGGCGCTGGTCGCAGTGTGGGAGGAGGCGACCTGGGAAGAGGGAAAATGTTTGCTGGCCTATCCACTGGCCCAGACCGGTGGCGAGCAGGCCATCCCACTGCTCGAGGCTGCCCTGGAGGACCCCGATCTGGACAACGTGCTGGACTACAACGAGATAGCATGCGCTCTGGAGGAACTAGGCGTCGAAGCGCCCCCACCGCCCTCCGACCTGGAGACGCTTGACTTTGAACTTGACCTGGGCATAGGGGGATTTGCTCGCTCCATCCTGCTGGAGACCGGCGACCCAGAAAACCTGATGACCTTCGCCGACATGGCGCCGAAGGAGTGGCACTCTCGTCCAGACGGCCTGGCTCATGCCTATACCGTGGTCGAACGGCACAGACTAAACAGCCTGATCGCCATGCAGGCCATCATCCTGCCGTCGGGGATATCCCTGCCCCTGACGGCCGACCTGCTCGAGGCAGTGGAAGCACTCACCTTTGATGCCACGATCAAGGACTACCCTCGTTGGCTGCGCAAGACCTACAACCACCTGGCCGAGTGTGCTGGCCCTGATCTCCAACTCCACCTCGCCGGGGTGCTCCTATCTCTCCAACACTACCTCAGCGAAGATTACGACATCGCCGACGACCCGGACCAACTGCTGGCTGCTGCCCGCGAACTTCCCCCTGACGACGAGAAGCTGCGGCAATTGTTCGGACAGGCGGGGGCCCTCGTCCTCCATGGCCGCACCCTCTGGCCCCGCTGGCCCGACGAAGCCGACCGCCCGCTATCCGGTTGGCTGGAGGGATTGATCGAGTTCCGCCGCCCTCTGGAGCGCATCGGGCAGATCCCGCTGCGCCCTTCCCCGGAGACGGGGCCGGAGGAACTGTCTGCGACGCTGACGGAGGCGTTGGAAAGGGAAAGGGAGGAGCCGCCGCCGCCCGTAGCAAAACTCCTCGACCTGCTCATCGCCCAGAAAAATGATACCCTCCCGCCGGCGCAACGCCGCCGCTTTGCTCACCAGCGTGCCGCCGTCATCCCACACCTGATCCGCATCGTGGAAGACAGGCGCTACTGGTACGAGGATGGGCCAGGAGAGGGATGGGCTGCTATTCTGGCGATACGCCTGCTGGGCGAACTCAAAGCCACCCATGCTGCCGATGCCCTGGTAAGCGCCGTCGCCGATTCACGGCCTGGAGACATCATCAACGATGCTGCTCTGTTCAGCCTGATGGTCATTGGTCGCCCTGCCCTCTCCGCCGTGCAAGCCTACTTCCGCTACGGGCGTGACATCGAGACCAAGACTTCCCTGGCCGAGGTGCTGGGCCACGTCGGCCGGCGGAGCAAGGACTCCTTCGACCTCCTGCGCCAGGTGTGGGAGGCCGCCGACTGGCGTCAGAACCGGCGTATGGTGGCCCTGGCCTTCGGCGACCTGCGCGACCGCCGTGCTATCCCTCTCCTCAAAGCTGCCCTGGACGATCGGAGCGCCGATGCATTGGATTCAGACTACATTCACTGGGCTTTGCAGCAACTGGGGACTCCAGTCCCACCAGCGGAGAAGAAATCACCGCGTCTCAAGACCACCGCGCCGTACAACCCGCGCCTGATTTACGACGAGTTAGACAACACCCAACGCTTGAGGTACACCACCTGGGGCGAACCGCTCTGTCCTGACTGCGGGCAGCCGCTAGTGTGGGACGAGAGCGGCGAGTGGACTCACTCTCCAGAGCCGCCGGTTCACCGTCCCGCCTCTCGCAGGAGGAAGCGCAAGAAGAAGCGTCGTCAATAGGCAGGCTTCACCAAGACGTGCCAGACGTATCTTCTCAGTAAAGTGGGGCAAAGTACATTTAGCGCCGGTTGAGCAGGCTTGGAGCGCAGCGAAAGCCGTATCGAAACCAAGCGGATTGGCTGCAGAGCCGCTCGCATCCTTGGTTTCGATATGCTGGCTTCGATACGCCTTCGGCTACTCAGCCCAAGTCGCTACTCAACCGGGGATGCTCGCTACGTCGTCCAGGCTGAAATGCTGCTTGAGACAGTGATGCCCCAAGATATTGAGAAGATACTGCCAGACGAGATGCTGGATACCGTCCTCGCGGCTTAGAAACCGGGTTTTTCGGAAAAACCTGGTTTCTGCCCAGATGAACCGTCGGGCTCTCTCACGGGCCCGGCGGCTTTTATTGGGCACGGGGGCTTGTGCTTGGCGCAAAGCTGTTCTATAATGGAATCGGCTCTTAACAATGGGGCAAAAGCGGTTCACGCCCGCAGCAGAGCCCAAGGTAGCAGAAGCGCCTGGCCGGAAAACGTCGAACCACTACTCAGGCCCGTCCACCGACAGGTGCGACGGGTGCGCATTTATCACAACCGTGTGATGGGTGAAACGGTAGCCTTCTCAGCGAGGTACGTGAGATGAAAGATGAACGTGAAACACAAGAGCAACTCATCAATGAACTGGCGGCGCTGCGCCAACGAGTTGCTGAGTTGGAAGCATCAGAAACCGAGCGCAAGCGGGCGGAGGAGGCGCTGCGCAGAGCCTACGACGAGTTAGAAATGCGGGTTCAGGAGCGGACCGCAGAGCTGGCGGTGGCCAACGAAGCGTTGCGGGCCGAAATCGCCGAGCGCAAGCGGGCTGAGGCGGCGCTGCGAGAGAGCGAGGAGGAGCTAAGAGCGATTTTTGACGGTGTCGGAGACGGCATAGCTTTACTTGATGTGACGGGTAAGGTTGTTAGAGTCAATAAACGGGTATTAGAGGTCGGGGGATATACTGAAGACGAAATCGTTGGAAAACGATTTCAGCTTCTAAAGATGCTCTCTCCTCAGAGCCTTGCAAAGATGCTTTCTAATTTTGCCACGCTGATTTCAGGTCAACAGGTTCCTCCTTTTGCGGTGGAAGTCTATACAAAGGCAGGGGAAAAACTAGACGTTGAACTTCGGGGTTCTCTTCTGAGACAAAGAGGGAAAATCGTGGGGATGATCGGGGTTATGAGAGACATCACCGAGCGCAAGCGGGCGGAGGAGGAGGTCCGGCAGCGCACGGCTCAGTTGGAGGCGTTGCGACAGGTGGGGCTGGAACTCACCGCCGAGTTGGACGTGGACACCCTTCTCCACTCCATCGTCTCGCGGGCCATCAAACTGCTAGGAGGAAGCGCAGGCGGCCTCGATCTCTACCGGCCGGATCGGGACGTGCTGGAATGGATTGCGGCCGCCAGCGTTGATCTGATGCCCATTGAGACCATCCTCCACCGGGGCGAGGGGCTCGCTGGCAGAGTCTGGGAGACCGGCGAACCGCTTATCGTGGACGACTACGAGCGCTGGGAGGGACGAGTGAGCGACATTGGGAGCTATTCTCTCGCTGCCGTCGTGGGCGTGCCGGTCTGCTGGGGCGACGACTTCCTGGGGGTACTGATGGTTGTGGCCGATACCCCGGAGACCTTCTCCCCGGCCGACGCCGAGATGCTGAGCCTTTTCGCCACTCAGGCGGCCATCGCCATCCGCAACGCTCGGCTGTACGAGGAGGCCCGCGACCGGGCCGAGCGACTGGCGGCCGTCAACCGCGTCACCGGGGTTGCCAGCGCCACCCTGCACCTGGATGACCTGATGGAGACGGTGTACCAGGAGATCAGTTCCATCTTCCAGGCGGACGCTTTCTTCATCGCCCTCTACGACGAGGAGACCGACGAACTGGACTTCCGCTTCCAGGTGGACGAAGGGGTCCGCTATCCCCCGAAGCGGTTCCCGCTGGGCGTTGGATTGAGCTCCATCGTCGTCGCCGAGAAGAAGCCTGTGCTCGCTCGAGATGAACAAGAGGTAATCCGCCTGGCACCGTCGCCGGGAGGGTGGTTTGGGACGATGAAGTGCCCCGCATCCTGGCTGGGGGTGCCGATGCGGATCGGCGAACAGGTGGTGGGGGTCATCAATGTACAGTCCTACCACCCCCACGCCTACGGTGAGGAAGACCAACTGCTGCTCTCCACCATCGCCGACCAGGTGGCCATGGCTGTGCAGAATGCCCGGCTGTACCAGGCAGAGCAGAAACGAGTCGCTCAGTTGGCCGTGGTCAACCAGGTAGCATGGCAGATCGTCTCGATCCTGGACCCGGATCAGCTTCTGCAGGAGACAGTCACTGCCATTCAGCAGGGTTTCGAGTACCATAACGTGGCCCTTTTCCTGCTCGATGAAACTGCCAGCGAGCTGGAGATGCCGGCCATAGCTGGTGGTTTCGAGGACGTGGCGGCGCCGGACTACTGTCAGGCGGTGGGGGTGGGGATGATCGGCTGGACGGCCGAGACCGGTCAGCCGCTCCTGGCCAACGATGTGAGCCAGGAACCGCGTTACATCCCTGGCTTTCTGGAAGAGATGCTGACCAGGTCAGAGTTGTGCGTGCCCCTCAAACTGGCCAACCAGGTCATGGGCGTGCTGGATGTTCAGGACACCCAATTGAACGCCTTCGACGAGACAGACCTCATGGCCATGGAAACCCTGGCCGATCAAATTGCCGTGGCCATCGAGAATGCGCGGCTGTACGAGCAGGCGCAGCAGGAGATCGCCGAGCGCCAGCGGGCGGAGGAGGAGCTCAGGCGCAGGGCACAGCAATTGGCTGCTTTGAGCCAGGCGTCTCAGGCTGTGACCGCCTCTCTCGATCCTGACCAGGTGTTGGGCGAGGTTGTATCCCTGGCCAGCCAGGTGTTGGGCTCAGATTATACCAGCGTGGTGTTAGTGGACGAGGCAGGCCACCTGGGTCATAGCGCCGAGAATCTGCCAGGCGTGCCTTCCATAAAGTACCGCATCCGTGATGAGGGCTTCACCAGTTGGATCGTCCGTTCACGTCAGGCAGTGATCGTTGATGAAATCGGGGCGCACGGCGCGATAACCCCCGAGCTGGGCGAAGGAACGGTGCGCTCTGCCAATCCGTTCATTGTGGAGGCTGGTGTCAGGTCGGTCGCAGGCTTGCCCCTGATGGCCAAGGGGGACATACTGGGTGTGCTCTATCTGCACAGCCTGCGCCCTGGTGCTTTTCACGGTCAACTGCCCGTGCTGACCACCTTCGCCAACCAGGTGGCCATCGCCATCGAGAACGCGCGACTATACGAGGCGGTTCAGCAAGAACTGGCCGAGCGCCAGCGGGCGCAGGAGGCACTGCGGCAGCGCAACCGCGAGCTGCAACTGCTCAACCGCGCCGGTCAGGCGTTCAGCTCCACCCTCGACCTGGAGCATGTGCTCGTTACTGTCCTGGAGGAGATACGCCATCTGCTGGGTGTGGACGCCTCTTCGGTCTGGTTGATTGATGCGCAGACGGACGAACTGGTCTGCTGGCAGGCTGCTGGCCCCAAGAGCGAGATGGTGCGCGGCTGGCGACTGGCGCCGGGACAGGGGATTGCCGGATGGGTGGCGCACAACGGGGAGAGCGTGCTCGTGTCGGACGCGCAGAGCGACGAGCGCCACTTCAGTGAGGTGGGAGAGACAGTTGGACTTACTCTGCGGTCCATCCTCACCGTCCCGATGCAGCTCAAACAGGATGTGATCGGTGTGCTCCAGGCGGCAGATACAGACGTCGGCCGCTTTGACACAACGGACCTGTCGTTGCTGGAGTCACTGGCCGCACCCGCGGCCATCGCCATCGAGGACGCGCGGCTGTACCAAACAATCGAGCAAGAACTGGCCGAGCGCAAACGGGCGGAGAAGATGCTGCGGGAGAGCGAGGAACGGTTCAGAAGCATCTACGAACAATCACCCATCGGAATTATACTTTACGATTCCGATGGTCAATTGCTCCATCAAAACAAAGCCTGTTTGGACATGTTCGGCATCGCCGATGTTGCAGAGGTAAAAGGGTTCAAACTCTTTGAGGACCCCAATCTGCCAGACGAAGTAAGGGAGAGACTGCTTGGGGGTGAAATGGTGAGATTTGAAAACCGCTTTGATTTTGAACTGGTTAAGAAACATAGGCTGTACAAAACGGCAAAATCAGGGATTGTCTATCTTGACGCAGTGATGACTCCGCTAGGCTTGGATGGAGAACAATCTGTAAGCGGTTATTTGACTCAGGTTCAAGACATCACCGAGCGCAAGCGGGCGGAGGAGGCGTTGCAGCAGCACGCCCAGCAACTGTGCGCCCTGACCGCGCGGCTGGCAGAAGTCGAAGAGACCGAGCGGCAGCGGTTGGCGCGGGAACTGCACGACCAGGTGGGGCAGAACCTGACCGCCCTGGGCATCAACCTGAATATCATGCGAGCGCGGATGTCCGAGTGGGCGGCAGACCTGATGCGTTCCCGCCTGGACGACTCGCTGGCGCTGGTGAAGGAGACGACCGAACGCGTCCGTGACGTGATGGCCGACCTGCGGCCGCCGGTGCTGGATGACTACGGGCTGGTGGCCGCGCTGCACTGGCACGGGGAGCGGTTCGGCTCCCGGACGGGCATCGCCGTCACCGTGCAAGGTGAGCAGCCCGACCCCCGACCGGATATACACATCGAGAACGCTCTCTTCCGCATCGCCCAGGAGGCGTTGACCAACGTGACCAAGCACGCGCAGGCCACACAGGCGACCGTGACGGTGGAGGTAGACGGCGAAACCGTGCGCCTAGTCATCGCCGACGACGGCGTCGGTTTCGATCCCGCGCGTGTGGCTCGGACCGATGAACGCCAGGGCTGGGGGTTGCTGACCATGACCGAGCGGGCCGAGGCCATGGGCGGTCACTGTACTATCGAGTCCCGCCCCGGGCAGGGCACGCGGGTCGTCGTGGAGGTGGCGATTACCAACATGGTCACCTCCACCAATACGGCCAAGAAGCGAACGAAAAACGGCACATTATGACCGAACAATCCACAATTCGAGATCCGAAATCCAAAATCAGAGTCTTCCTGGCCGACGATCACGCCGTGGTTCGCGACGGGCTGCGCTTCCTGCTGGAGGCACAGGACGACATTGAGGTGATCGGCGCTGCGGCCAACGGGCGCGATGCGGTGCGCCAGGTGGCCAAACTTCGCCCCGACGTCGTGATCGTGGACATCGCCATGCCCGATCTAAACGGCATCGAGGCGACGTGGCAAATCCGCGAAACCTGCCCGTCTGCCCAGGTCATCATCCTCTCGATGCATTCCACGAGCGAACACGTCTTTCGCGCGCTGCAGGCTGGAGCGCGCGGCTACCTGCTGAAGGAATCGGCCGGCATCGAGGTGGTCACAGCCGTCCGCGCCGTCCACGCCGGCCGTCGTCACCTGAGCCAGAGGATTTCGGATCAAATGATTGACGACTACGCGCACCAGCGCGGGGCAGTTGAAGCCGAGAGCCCACTGGCGCGCCTCAGCCCACGCGAGCGGGAGGTCCTGCAACTCGTCGTCGAAGGCAAATCGAGTGCGGAGATCGCCGCCATCCTCTCCCTCTCCCGCAAGACCGTCGAGACCTATCGCAGCAGGCTGATGAACAAGCTAGGCATCAGCGGTCTGCCCGGCCTCGTCAAGTTCGCCATCCAGCACGGGTTGACCCCGCTGGAGTGAGACGTGAAACGCAAAACGCGAGGCACACAGGGTTAAAACGCAAATGCGAGATCAGGCAGGGGAAGAGGAAAATGGCACATACGGCGTAGGGACGTCACCAGCCCCGGCTGTTCGGGCCGGGGCTGGCAAAGTTTAACCGAGGTGGTGGCGCTAAGGGGCCAACTCTGCCACCGTCTCCTCGTCCAGTTTCTCCACCACGGCCACCAGCAACTGTAACGCCCGGTCGTAGTCGTCCCGGTGGATGATGGCGGCGTGGCTGTGGATATGGCGAGCAGGAACCCCCAGCACGACCGTCGGCACACCGGTGTGGTGCAGGTGAATCTGCGCGCCGTCGGTTGCCCCGCCGGTCATCGTGGAGAACTGGAGGGAAATCCCCAGTTCCTTTGCTGTCTCAATCACCAGGTCCCGCAGGCCCAGATTGGGGATCATCCGGGCGTCCAGTAACGAGAGGCTGGGGCCTACACCCAGCTTGATATTAGATTCCTCCGGCTTGATGCCGGGCACGTCGCCACAGATATCCACTTCCAGGATAATGGCCACATCTGGATTGACGACCTCGGCGCTGGTCCTGGCTCCACGGGTGCCGACTTCTTCCATCACCGTGGCAACGCCGTAGAGCACGTTGGGGTGAGATGCCTGAGAAAAGTGGCGCAGGGTATCAACGGCCAGCGCCACACCGACGCGGTCGTCAAACGCCTTGCCCATGTAGGACTTGCCGTTGGCCAGAACCTGGAAGGTGGTAGCAGGCACGACCGGGTCTCCCAACCGCACGCCGGCCTCCTCCACCTCCTCCTTCGAGGTAGCGCCAATGTCAATGTACATATCCTTCTTCTCCACCATCTTCTTCCGCTCGTCCTGCGAGAGCATATGGGGAGGCTTGGCACCAATGATTCCCCACAGGTCCCCCTTGTGGGTCTTGACGATGACCTGCTGGCCTAGAAGCACCTGATCCCACCAACCGCCCAGCGGGTGGAACTTGAGGAATCCTTCCTCCGTGACGTGCTGGACCATAAAGCCGACCTCATCCATGTGGCCAGCCAGCATCACCCGTGGCCCGGCCTCCCCCTGGCGACAGATCAGGCTGCCGATATGATCCCGCTCGATAGTGCCCAGGGGTTCCACGTAGCGGCGCACGAGAGCGCGGACCTCGGCCTCGTACCCTGGAACCCCATGTGCGTCAGTAAGTTCCTGGAGTAGTTGCTGCGTCTGATCCATTGGATCTCCTATTCTGCCTCGTGGCATGGTATGTTTACCGTAGAGCAGCAGAATCATACTTCATTTCAACGGATTTGTCCAGCACGACGGAAGGTTCCGCTTCGTGCTCAGCTTCCGCACGTGGTTGACAAGATCACGCATTGACGTACAATCAACAATGATGATCTTTAGCCTGTTTTTCGCACCCCTGGAAATCGTAACAGTGATTGTACAGATCATAGC
>JBHIET010000084.1:0-13831 GCA_046760785.1 Anaerolineae bacterium
TCCGAGTTACATCTGGGAGCCCAGGCTCATCGGCCATGATGCCTGGGTAGTTACGCCAAAAGAATCATTCCTTGCCTTGATGTCAAGGACGGGCGGGTCGTCAAAGGCATCCACTTTATAAACCTGCGCGACGTGGGAGACCCGGTGGAGAACGCCCGCCTCTACAACGGTGAGGGAGCCGACGAGTTGGTCTTTCTCGACATCTCGGCCTCGCCGGAGGGCCGCGCCACGACGGTGGAAATGGTGCGCCGGGTGGCCGGCGAGGTCTTTATGCCCTTCGCCGTGGGCGGTGGGGTGCGCACCACCGAGGATGTGCGCACGCTGTTGCTGGCTGGTGCCGACAAGGTGAGCATCAACACCGCCGCCGTGCGCACTCCCGAGCTGCTCACCGAGGCAGCCAAACGGTTCGGCAGCCAGTGCGTCATCATCGCTATTGACGCCAGGCGGGTTGGCGACGGCCGCTGGCAGGCCTACGTCAACGGCGGGCGCACACCGACGGAGCTGGACGCGGTCGAGTGGGCAGCGCGGTCGGTCGAACTGGGGGCCGGGGAAATACTGCTGACCAGTATGGACGGCGACGGCACGCTGAACGGCTACGACCTGGCGCTGACCCGCGCCGTGGCCGAGGCGGTGCCGGTGCCGGTCATCGCCAGCGGCGGGGCCGGATGTCTGGCCCACTTTGCCCAGGCGCTCACCGAAGGCAAGGCAGACGCGGCCCTGGCCGCCTCCCTGTTCCACGACCGGGTGCTGAGCATCGGCGAGGTAAAGGCGTATCTGGCAGAGCGAGGCATCCCCGTCAGGCTAACTACAGCAAGGCATAGATTCGTTCCGAGTTCCCCGTTCGCCACGCCGCCCGGAGCTGAACCGCTCGGCTGAGCTCGCGACGAAGCCTCCGGGCTGAAAGAGCAAAGCCCTACGGGCTAGAGCGGCCCTGATTCAGCCCCGAAGGGGCTTCGTTCTTTCAGCGCGGGGTCTTCAGCCCCGCGCTGGCACCGGACAAATTGGGAACGAACTTGCGGAAGGCTGTACTAACCGAGGTGTAAGATGGCAGGTAATCCAATCGAAATCACCTTTGACGAGCGAGGGCTGATACCGGCGGTCGTGCAGGACGCTGCCACGGGCGACGTCTTGATGGTCGCCTGGATGAACAGGGAGGCGTTGCAGCGCACCCGGGAAACCGGCCAGGCCCACTTTTGGAGCCGCAGCCGCCGGGAACTGTGGCACAAGGGGGCCACGTCCGGCAACTTTATGCACGTGCGCGAGGCGTGGCTGGATTGTGACGGTGACACGCTGTTGCTCAAGGTGAACCCCACTGGTCCCGCCTGCCACACAGGCCGACAAAGTTGCTTCTACCGGAGGTGGGCGTGATGGACGAAGTCCTGGACACCCTGTTCGCCACGATCCTCGAGCGCCAGGCAAGCCCCCGGCCCGGCTCCTACACGGCCAAGCTGCTCGACGCAGGCGAGGACGAAATACTCAAAAAAGTGGGGGAGGAGGCGATGGAGGTCATCCTGGCGGCCAAGGGACAGGGAGATGAGCGGCTCGTCTCCGAGGTGGCCGATCTCTTCTACCACCTGTTGGTGTTGCTGGCGGCCCGGGGCCTGACCCTGGCTGACGTCGAGGCAGAACTGATGCGGAGGCGGGCGAAGCCCAGCAAACGGGAGGTGTTATGTTCTGGACGGCGTGATATGATCATCACGTGCGACCCATCAAACAGAGAGGAGCAAGCGAAGATGAGCATCAAACGAGCTATACTAAGCGTCTATGACAAGACTGGCCTGGTGGACTTTGCACGCCCGCTGGCCGAGCGTGGCGTGGACCTCGTCGCCAGCGGCGGCACCGCCCGCACGCTCAAGCAGACAGGATTGCCGGTGCAAGAGGTTAGCGACCTGACCGGCTCCCCGGAGATTCTGGGGGGCAGGGTAAAGACGCTCCACCCCGCCGTCCACGGCGGTGTCCTCTCCCGCCGCACCCCCGACGATCGGGACCAACTCGACAGCCTGGGCTGGGGCGAGATCGATCTGGTTGTGGTCAACCTCTATCCTTTCGAGAAGACCGTTGCCGACCCCAATGCCTCGCTGGCAGAGATCATCGAGCAAATTGACATCGGCGGTGTGGCGTTGCTGCGGGCGGCCGCCAAGAACTTCGCCCACGTGACGGCAGTGTGTGACCCGACCGACTACGCGCCCATCCTGGAGAAGATCGAGGCGCAGGGGGAGGTCTCCCTGGAGACGCGACGGCGGCTGGCGGTCAAAGCCTTCACCCGTACTGCTGCCTACGACGCCGCCATCCGGGATTACCTGGCTGGCGACGAGGAAGTCCCATGACAGAAATCGTACTGGAAGGCCATTTCGACGCTGCGGACCGGGCTGCCGACGAATTCCCGCTGCTGCCCTTCGAGGTGCCGCCGGGCATCGCCCGGCTCCACGTGCGCTACCAGATCAGCCGCCAACTCAGCGGTGACAAGGCGGGCTGGCAGGAGGGCAACATCGTGGACATCGGCCTCTTCGACCCGCGTGGGGCCGAGCTCCTGACGGCGAAAGGATTCCGGGGCTGGACTGGCACGGCGCGGCAGGAGTTCGCCATTGCCGCTGATGAAGCCACACCTGGGTACCTTCCCGGCCCCATCCAGCCCGGCACCTGGCACGTCGTGTTGGGGCTGTATCAACTTGCTCCCGAAGGATGCGATTACCGGGTGGTCGTGACGTTGGAGCAGGAGGGCGAGGGAACAAGGGAGCAGGCAAGCAGGGAAGCAGAGGGGAAACCTTCGCCCGACGCGGCAATCGGCCCACGCTGGTACCGGGGCGACCTGCACGCTCACACCTGGCACTCCGACGGTTCCGCACCGCTTGAGGATCTAGTAGCGGCAGCTCGTGCCCAGGGGCTCGACTTCGTCGCCGTCACCGAGCACAACACCATCAGCCACCTGCCGCTTGTCCTGAGCCAGGTCGAAGGATTGCTGCGAGAGCACACCACCCCCGACCTGCTCCTCATTCCCGGTGTCGAGATCACCACCTACCATGGCCACGCCAATGTCTGGCCCATTGGCGATTTTGTCGAGTTCCGCTGCTGGACCGACGACCAGATGGCGCAGGTGCGAGAAGCGGTACGCGCCCGCGGCGCGCTCTTTTCGATCAACCATCCCAAGGAGGGAGGCCCGCCCTGGGAGTTCGGCGCCTTCTTTGAGCCGGATTGCATCGAGGTCTGGGGCGCGCCGTGGATCGTCTCCAACTACCAGTCGTTGGCCGTGTGGGATACGCAGTTGCGCCAGGGGAAACGCATCACCGCCGTCGGCGGCTCCGATAAGCACCAGGGGCCATTTGCGGGCGAGTTAGGCTGGTACGAGGTCGGCACCCCCTGCACCTGGGTCTTAGCCGACGCACTCTCGGTGGAGGCCATCGTCGCTGGCCTTCGCGCCGGGCACGTCTTAGTCTCCGAGGGACCGGCAGGCCCCCGGCTTGAACTGACGGCGGAGGCAAACGGGCAGCGAGCCGCGATGGGCGACGAGCTGCGGCTGCCTGTCGGTGCCAGCCTAAACCTGCGCTGCCGGGTGCAAGGCGGGGCGGGGAACCTGCTGCGGTTCGTCTCCGTGCAGGAGACCCACGAGGCACAGATCGCCGGCGAAGATTTCACACACGAATGCCAGGTCGCCGTGACCGGCGACACCTACTGGCGGGCGGAGGTCATCGAGCCGCCGGAGGCACCGCTGGACGAGGAGCCTGCCGCGCTGATGGCCAAGGCGTTGGGCAATCCGATCTACGTGAAAACGCATATCGGTTAGTCCGCCTCCTCCCACCACACGTAGATTAGCGCATTGCCTCCTTCCTCGTAGTATTCCACCTTTATCTCGTGGTTGCCTGTCTCGACCGCGTGCTCGCCGCAGTAAGCCGCCGCGTTCGTCGGATGCCACTCGTCCAACACCCGATGATCGTCAACCCACATGCGCGCTCCGTCGTCAATCATCGCGCAGAAGCGATAAGCACCCTCCTCAAGGTAGGCCGTCGTCGTCCAGCGGATGGAGAAGTAATCGCCGCGCATCCCGGGCATCGGGCCGCCGAGTTTCCAATCGAACCCAACCCAGGGATCGTAGCGGGTGGCGGCCGGGGGATCCTGCAAGTCCACGTTGTTGTAGTACTGGCCGAACCAGCCCGCGCCGGGAGCCGGTGTGACGGTCGGCGCAGGTGTGGGGGTTGAGGTCGGGCCTGGGGTGGGCGACGGCCCCGGTGTCGGCGTCGGTCCCGCCAACTGCTTCCACCAGAAATACACGCGGGCGACCTGAATCCGGTCGTAGTACTCCACCTTGATAGTATGCTCGCCAGCCGTCAGCGCCCGATCCGCAGTGTAAAGGCGCAACCCTCCGTCCCGCCAGCCGTTGACGATGCGCTCGTCGTCCACGTAGACCCGCACACCGTCGTCCACCTTGGCGTAGAAGCGGTAGTCGCCTTCAGCAAAGCTAAATGTCCCAGTCCAACGGACGGAGAAAGAGTTCGTCGGCATTCCGCCGGCCGGCGGTCCCCAACCCCAGTTAAAGTTGATGCTCTCGTCGTCGCGCGTAGTGTAGGCTGCCCCGGTCAGTGTGACGTTATCGAAATACTCGCCGGCCCAGGGGCCAGGATACGTGCCAGGCAGCGACGTGGACGGCCTGCGCGTCGGCGTCGGAGGGGATGGCGGCGGCGCGGCACCGGGGATGGTGAGGCGCTGCCCTACGTAGATGTGATTGAGATTGGTGATGCCATTGGCGCGGGCGATGGACCACGCATTCACCCCGTAGCGCAGCGCGATGCCCAGCAGCGTCTCACCTCGTCGCACGACGTGGATGACACCGACGGGCCGCACTGTCGGGATGACGAGCCGCTGCCCAACGTAGATGCGATTAGGGTTGACGATGCCATTGGCGCGAGCGATGCTCCGCATGCTCACCCCATAGCGGCGCGCGATGCTGTACAGTGTCTCGCCGCGCTGAACAATGTGGATGATGCAGTCCTTATCCGGTAACGCCGACACCGGCACGACGCCGATGAGAAGCACCAGCGTCATTATCACCAGTACAACGGAGAGCCACTTCTTACGCATTCTGCACCTCCTTTCGTCCTGGAGTTTTCTCGGAAAGTCTTCGGAAACGCTCACAGCCCCGTCCTCGGGGCGTCTCCGGTGCAGTAGGGCCACAAAAGTCGCCCCGGGGACGGGGCTTCGAGCACTTTCCGAGAGATCTCCCTGCCCTGTCCGCATTTGCCCGGTTGACAGTGGATACAAGAGTGATATACTGGGGGATGCCGATCGCGACTGTCCCTAACTTTATTATACTGTCGCTCAGACCTCTGTCAAGAGAACGCCTTTTATGCAAAATCGTGCTCAAACCGCTCGCCGCGAACACAACCTTCTCCTCATCGCCGCCACCTTCCTCCTCGTCGGCCTTCTCACCCTATCAATCTTCAATCTCCAATCCCCAATCCCCAGGCTACTCCCCGTCCTCGCCGCCTGGGCGTTCTCTTTCGCCACCGCTCACATCTTCCTGAACCACTATCTTCCCCATCGTGACCCCTTCCTACTGCCCGTGGGGGCGCTGCTGACTGGATGGGGCTTTCTGCTCATCGGACGGCTGGCGATCAATTTCCTCCTGCGGCAGACCGTATGGCTGCTCATCGCCATAGCCGCACTCCTGGCCATCGTCCGGCTGGGCCACGACCCTTCGACGGGGCTCAGGGCAGGCCTGCGCTGGCTACGGCGGTTCCGCTACACCTGGCTCCTCGGAGGTCTGGCGCTGCTGGCGGTGACGCTCGTCTTCGGCGTCAACCCCTCTGGCTATGGCCCGCGTCTCTGGCTGGGGGCCTGGGGCGTCTACTTCCAACCCTCCGAGCCGCTCAAACTTCTGATGGTGGCCTACCTGGCCTCCTACCTGGCCGAGAGAAGAGAACTGCTCGTCTCAGAGGGCCGGAGGATCGGGCGCTGGCGTCTTCCCCCGCTGGCCTACGTCGGCCCGCTCCTGGCGATGTTCGGGTTGGCGATGGTGCTTCTGGGCTGGCAGCAAGACCTGGGCGCGGCTACGCTGTTCTTCTTCACTTTCCTGGCGATGCTCTACCTGGCGACTGGCCAATGGGGGTACGTCGCTGCGGGGCTGGCACTCTTTGTCGTGGTGGGCCTGGCCGGCTACCAGTTCTCCGACCGGATCGCCCTGCGCGTTGACGGCTGGCTCAACCCCTGGCCAGGAGCCGCCGACCGCGCCTTCCAGATCGTGCAGAGCTTGTTGGCCTTCGGGGCCGGTGGAATTCTCGGGCAGGGGTTGGCACTGGGCAGCCCGACCTACATCCCCGCCGTGCACACTGACTTCGTCTTCGCCGCCATCGGCGAGGAGTTTGGCCTGGCGGGGACGCTGGTCGTCATCGCACTGTACGGAGTGCTGATGTTGCGCGGCTTCCGCGTCGCCTCTCGCGCTTCACACCCCTTCGAGCGCTTTCTGGCTGCAGGCTTGGCCGCTGGGCTGGTCATCCAGGCCTGGGTCATTATGGCCGGAAACGCCAAGCTGGCCCCCATCGCTGGCGTCACCCTCCCTTTCGTCTCCTACGGTGGAAGTTCCCTCCTGACCAGCTTCATCATCCTCGGCCTTCTCCTCCGCATCTCCGACCAACCAGCCAATCAGCCAACTAGCCAGCCAACCAACCAACTGACTGACCAGCCAACTAACCAACCTCTTCTCCACCTGACCCGCGCCCTCTCGCTAGCCTTGGTCCTTCTGGCTGCGACGTGTGGTTACTGGGCCGTCGTCCGCGCCGAAACCCTGCGCACCCGCGACGACAACCCACGCCACGTTCTCTACGAACAGCGCATCGTGCGGGGGCGCGTCCTGGGTCGAGATGGCACTGTGCTGGCAGACGTGGAAATCGCGGACGATGGCATCGTCACGCGCCGCTACCCGATCCCGGAGGCCGCGCCGGCCGTCGGCTACGCCAGCCTGCGCTATGGCACCGGGGGGATCGAGGCGGCCTTCGACGCCGAACTGCGGGGGGAGACTGGCCGCAGCGATTGGCAGGCTGCATGGGAGGAACTGCTCCACAGGCCACCCCACGGCCGCGACGTGCAGTTGACGCTCGATGCACCACTGCAGATCCAGGCCCAGCGGGCATTGAAGGGCCAGGCCGGAGCCGTGGTGCTGCTCGACGCCACCAGCGGCGAGATCCTGGCTCTGGCCTCAGGGCCTACCTTCGACCCGGAGCGCCTCGACGAGACGTGGGAAGAGCTGAGTGAGGATCCCGCTGCGCCGCTGGTCAACCGCGCCACCCAGGGCCTCTACCAGCCCGGGGCCGCCCTCCAGACCGTCATCATCGCCCAGGCGCTGGGTGAGGGCCTGGCCGACCTCACCGCCCCGATCTCCGACGCGACAGCCTACCTGCCCGTCAACGGCACACTGCTAGGCTGCAGCGCGACCCTCCCCAGGCCGTACACGCTGGCCGACGCCTACGCCGCTGCCTGCCCGGCTCCCGTGGCGGATCTGGGCGAGTGGCTGGGAGCCGCCGGTATAGCAGACGCGATCAAACGCTGGACGCTCACCACCCCACCCTCGCTGGAGATCCCGACCGAAGGGAGCGACTGGACTGCGGAAACGCTCTCGACCACGGCTGCCTTGCGAGCCGAGGCCATCGGTCAGGGAGGGCTGACCGTTTCGCCGTTGCAGATGGCACTGGTGGCAGGGACGCTCGCCCCTGCCAACGAGGGGAGGATGCCCGCCCCCCGGCTGGTGCTCCGCGTGCAAGACGCCGAGGGGAACTGGCAGGGGCATTCCAGCACCGGGGAGCCTCGCGCCGTCCTCACGCCAGATAGCGCGGGCAAACTGCTGGCGGCCTGGCAGCGCTACGATAACGACGTCGCCGCACACCGGGGGGTCGCCGTCGCCGGGGAGGGACAGCCGCCGCACGCCTGGTTCCTGGGAATGATCCCCGCAGACGCGCCCTGCTACGCCGTGGCGGTTCTCCTGGAGCACCCCGCCGATCCAGAGTCAGCCGTCAACGTCGGCACGGCGCTGCTACAGGCAGCTTTCACCCAGTAGGCTGCCCCACTCTTTCGCATAGCCTGTTTTCTTCCAGGTGTCCCATCCCTGCAATGACTGTCACATCATCGTCACTACGCGAAAACCCGAGGGGCCTATGAGACCCCTCGGGTTTTTGTTAGCGCGAATAACCGTTGGGTCAAGAAAGCGGGTTGCGCTCGAGAACCCGCTCGCTGGTCTCGATACGCTTCGCACTCGACCGACGCTCGCTAGTCTCTTGAGTTAACCCAGGACTTATTCGTGCTAACGAGTTTTTCAGGCGATGCTCACCTCGTCCGAGAGGTACACATCCTGAATCGCGTTGAGCAGCTTGACGCCCTCCTCCATCGGTTTCTGGAAGGCCTTGCGTCCGGAGATGAGGCCCATGCCGCCGGCCCGCTTGTTGATGACCGCCGTGCGCACCGCCTGGGCCAGATCGTTCTCCCCCGAAGCCCCACCTGAGTTGATCACGCCAACCCGCCCCATGTAGCAGTTGGCCACCTGGTAGCGCACCAGGTCAATGGGATGGTCGCTGGTCAGCTCGCTGTACACTTTGGGATGCGTCCGGCCAAAGCCGATGGCGGTGTAGCCGCCGTTGGTCTGGGCCTGCTTCTGCTTCACAATATCGGCCTCGATGGTGGCGGCCAGGTGGTTGGCCTGCCCGGTCAGGTCGGCGGCGGTGTGGTAATCCACACCCTCGTGCTTGAAGGCCGGGTTGCGCAGATAGGCCCACAGCACCGCGACCAGGCCCAACTCGTGAGCATAGGCGAAGGCCTCGCTCACCTCCTGAATCTGGCGGCGCGATTCGGGCGACCCGTAGTACACCGTCGCGCCGACGGCCACTGCGCCCAAATCGAAGGCCTGCTGCACGCTGGCAAAGGGGGTCTGGTCATAGAAATTGGGGTAGCTCAACAGCTCGTTGTGGTTGAACTTGACGATGAAGGGAATCTTGTGCGCATACCTGCGTGATACCGCCCCCAGCACGCCCAGCGTCGAAGCGACGGCGTTGCAGCCCCCCTCGATGGCCAGCTCGACGATGCGTTCGGGGTCAAAGTAGATAGGGTTGGGCGCAAAGGAAGCTCCGCCCGAGTGTTCGATCCCCTGGTCAACAGGAAGGATGGAAAGGTAGCCCGTGCCGGCCAGTCGCCCGGTGTTGAAGATGGCCTGCATATTGCGCAACACTGCAGGCGGACGGTCGGTTTGGGCCACCACCCGATCAACGAAGTCGGGCCCGGGCAGATGCAGCATCTCCTTGGGGATACCCTTGCACTCGTGACCCAAAAGGCTCTCCGCCTCCGCTCCTAACAGCTCTCGAATCTGAATAGTCATATCATCCTCCTCGTCATTCGGTCATTTGTTCATTGGTCATTCGTAACTTGTCATTGCCCCCTCCCCTACCCAGCCGTCCCACCTCAACCGCCAGTTCCACGTATTCCCGCTTGACCAACTCCTGCTCCTGCACCTGGAGCAACTCCAGCAGTTCGCCGATCAGCTCCGCCTTCCGCTCCGCATCCTGCCTCGACCACGTGCGACTCTTGATCTCCAGGAACACTCCCGGCAACTCCGGCTGCACCAGCCGATCCAGATTGATCGCGAAGTCCGTCCCTCCGTAGCGGATGCGATACCGCCGCCGTTCCTTATACACCTCGACCTCAACCACCGGCTTGAAGTACTCTCGATAGAATCGCAGGCTGCGCGTCGCTGGCGCATCGAAGCGGGAGCGCGAAAGCAACACCGATCTGGCGTACTCTCGCTCCTTCGTGTCGCTGGTCAGCGTCAGCCGGTAGAACACATCCTCTATATCATCGCCCTCACCCAGCAACTCGTCCTCCCGATAGCGCAGGCGGTTGTGCCAGGGATCGTCGAACAGGAAGTAAGCATCGTACTGACGGCGGCGCGAGGGTTTAAGGATCATAATCTCCGCACTGTCCAACAGACTTTCAACCGAGGCCTCGTCAGTCAAATGCACCTTCACCTGAACTTCAAACGTCTTCTTCTGAGCCACCTGACCGATGACCAGTAGCTTGCTGAGCACGCTTTCTTCGCGCTGGATGAGGAATGTGTCGATCTTGCGCGCCACGTTGGCTGCCTCGGCCACCAACGCCTGCTCGTCCAGCGTAAGCAACTCCCTTTCACGCATCAACCACTGCCCCTGGCACATCACGTCCCTCACGTCGCTCCCCTTGGCGGCGTAGACTAATCGGGCATACAGCGCCTCCCGATCGCGCGCAAACCTGGGCGTATTATGGACGCTACGCAAATCCACCACGGCGACGTCAGCTCGTTTGCCCGCTTCCAGCGAACCGACCAGGTCGCCGATGTGCAACGCCCGTGCCCCACCGAGAGTTGCCATCAGCAGCGCCTGTCGCGCTGGTAGCGCCGTGGGATCGGAGGTCACCCCTTTGGCCAACAGCGCCGCCAGTCGCATCTCCTCCCACATGTCCAGGTCATTGTTGCTGGCCGGGCCGTCGGTGCCGATGCCCACGTTGAGCCCCAGTTCCAGCATACGCACCACCGGCGCAAAGCCGCTGGCCAACTTGAGGTTGCTGGTGGGATTGTGCGCCACACCGACTCCGTGGTCCAGCAGCGTGTGCATCTCCCTCTCGTCCAGGTGGACGCAGTGGGCGGCGGTGACCTTGGCCTCGAAGACGTTCTGCTCCTTCACCCAGGCCACCATCGGCATCCCGTACTCTGCCCGATGCTCCTCCACCTCCTGCGCGGTTTCGGCGATGTGAATGTGGAGCGGCACGTCAAACTCCAGTGCCAGTTGGGCGCAGGCGCGCAGCAGTTCAGCGGTCGTCGTGTAAGGAGCGTGGGGCCCCACCGCCGGCGTAATCAGCGGATGCCCCTTCCAACGCAGGACGAAGTCGCGAGCGTGTTCCAGGCCCTCGTCGTAGCTCAGCGCATCAGGAGTGGGAAACTGGAGCACCGTCTCGGCGCAGATGGCGCGCAGCCCCGCCTGAGCCGTGGCGTCGGCCACAGCCTCCTCGTAATAGTACATGTCGGCAAAACAGGTCGTGCCGGAACGAATCATCTCGGCACAGGCCAGTTGCGTGCCCAGCCAGCAGAAATCAGGCCGCACGAACTCCTGCTCCACAGGCATCATATAGCCCATCAACCAAACGTCCAGTCGCAGGTCGTCGGCCAACCCTCTGAGCAGGGTCATCGGGGCATGCGTGTGGGCGTTGATCAGACCCGGAATAACGACACACCCGCTGCAATCCACGACCTCACCTGCGCTGTACGCGGCCGCGATCCGGTCGGCCGGGCCGACGGCCTCGATGACCCCACCACGAATCGCAACCGCGCCAGGGTCAAACAGATCAGAATCGTCGTTCATCGTGGCGACGCTGCCACCGGTCAATGTCACGTCAACCTCGGCCATAGCCAATGCACCTCCGTTGTCGCGGCGAACCCGACTTGGCTCATTATAGCCCAGGTTGCACCTCGGGGCAATTTAGCGAACGGATGCACACGTATGACGGTTGTTACCCCTTCGGTCAGATTTGTGATATAATGAGGCATCCTGCAACGTTAGAAAAGTAGAGGTGTCCTATGCACGCAACAGACGTGATTGCCAAGAAGCGCGACGGCGCTGAACTTTCGCGGGAGGAGATCGAGTTCTTCGTCCAGGGATACACACGGGGCGACATTCCCGACTACCAGGCCGCTGCGTGGCTGATGGCCATCTACCTGAATGGCATGAGCGACCGCGAGACCTTCGATCTTACGCTGGCGATGGCTCACTCAGGTGACATGCTCGATTTGAAGGACGTCGCCCCTTCGCCAGGCTCAGGGCAAGCCCCACTCGTGGTGGACAAGCACTCCACGGGCGGCGTCGGCGACAAGGTTAGCCTGGTCGTAGCGCCACTCGTCGCAGCCTGCGGGATGCCGGTGGCCAAGATGACCGGCCACGGGCTGGGCTTCACCGGCGGGACGGTGGATAAATTGGAATCCATTCCAGGGTACCGCACCGACCTGAGCGAGGCCGAGTTCAAAGCTCAACTCAAGGAGATTGGCATCGTGCTGGCCGGGCAAAGTGCTGAACTTGCCCCTGCCGACCGCAAACTGTACGGTCTGCGCGACGTGACAGCCACTGTTGGCTCGATCCCGCTCATCGTCAGCTCCATCATGAGCAAGAAACTCGCTGCTGGCGCCGATGCCATCGTGCTGGACGTCAAGGTAGGCAACGGCGCATTTATGAAGACACTGAAGGACGCAGAGGCTCTGGCCGAGGCGCTGGTCCGTTTGGGCAGTCAGGCCGGGCGTCGTGTGATCGCACTCATCTCCGATATGAACCAGCCGCTGGGTTGGGCCGTGGGTAATGGGCTGGAGGTACGGGAAGCGATCAACACGCTGCACGAAGGCGGCCCTGCCGACTTCCGCGAGCATTGTCTGGTCGTGGCAGCGGAGATGCTCATGCTGAGCGGCAAGGCCGCCGATGCCAACGCCGCCCTCACGCTGGCGCTGGAGACGCTGGCCTCCGGCGCAGCCTGGCACAAGTTCAGGGATATGGTAGAGGCACAGGGGGGGGACGTAAGCTACATTGAAGACCCAGATCGTCTGCCGCAGGCCCGGTTGATCGAGCCGGTGCCGGCGCCGCGCAGCGGTTATCTGGCCACACTGAACGCCGCCGAGGTTGGAATGGCTGTGGTGGAGCTGGGCGGCGGGCGGGAGAGGATCGGCGACCCGATTGACCACAGTGTGGGGGTGATCGTGCACTACAAGGTGGGCGATCTGGTGCAGAAGGACACGCCGCTGTTCACCCTCCACGCCAACGACGAGGCGAAACTGGAGGCAGCCCGCGAGCGCGTGTTAGCCGCGCACACCTTCAGCGACGCTCCCATCCAGCGACTGCCGGTCTTCTACCGGCGGGTCGGAAGCCTCGCCCCTGAGGGAGCAACAGACGCCAATGCCTGATCCTGCTCATCCCAGGATGCAGGCCGAAATGGGAGCCTGCCGTCAGCAATGGCGGCAGGCTTTTCTTTTGTGCGGGGGGGGGCAGTGGTAAGCGGGACAAGGTGGCATTTTGTTCTACGTTGGTTGCGGCGAAAGGCAGCGCCAAGATTTTTTAGGGAAAAAATCATTGCACCGCTATTGACCGGGCAAAAGAACTGGAGTATAATATTACTCGCCAGCGTGTGTCCAACGAAAAGGAAAGTGAGGCGGGCAAATCGGCACACGAGCGATCACCGGGCATGATAAGCTGCCCAGGATAGGGAAATACACGATCCACCCTCGCATTGTGTGTTCCTTTATCTGCGGTTGTCCCCCCTGCCTGCCCCAATTCTCCCACTACTTTGATGTGAACCCTGCCGGCACCGATTTGTTGCCCTGCCTGCCGGTGCAGAGGAGATACGCTCGAAACGGGCCTCCAGGACTAAGTCCGGTGAGGCCCGTTTGTCACAGTGGAAACTCGGTGATCGTCTGCGCTCGACTTATGACCCTCCCTGTGGTTCCCTGAAGAAGTAACCCAGAGCAATGCCGAGAGGAGTCGCAATGTAAGGCAACAGCATATTGAAGAAATCCCGCATTTGCTCGATTCCCTTGTCAGGGTCACCATACGCGAAGGCCAGCACCGAGATGACGATTCCACTGCAAATGACGGCGAAGCCAAACACCAGGAGCAGGCCGAACGCCAATCTGCTCGCTATCTCAAGACGAGCCTTTTCAGATTCCCAGGACTTATTCAGATCGGATAGTACTTCTCTTAACTGTGTGTCGGTAATTAACTCTTCGATTCTGACCTGCTTGTATGACTCCCCTGAAAAAAGGTTACCTTTCACATTTCATGCACGTGTAGTATGATAG
>JBHIET010000085.1:0-13640 GCA_046760785.1 Anaerolineae bacterium
GTTTAGCGCCCGGTGGGGTGAGCAAGCAGCATCAACACCCAAGAGGGAGACTACCCAGTAACGATGCCGGTCAATTCATCGGTACTCAAGACGTGTTCGCCTTTCTTGGCCAGTTCCGGGGCCTGGCGATACAGGGAGTTGATGTCTTCAACCTTCTCGTCGAACTGATCATCGGGGACTGGCGTCAGCCAATAGCGCACTTGGTGCGGTTTGAGATCAGCATCTTTTTAAGAGCCTCGCCGCATGTCTGGGCGAGATCTGGTCAACGATGCCACGTTTCATGATTTCGTCCGCGATCTCGCGGTTTGTCCAGTGGCTGATGGGGCGTCCCGAGTCCTCCGGGTGCTCACAGGCCATCGCCGTGATCTGGCAAACTTGGTCGGCTGTGATCCGCGCTGGCGCTCCAGGGCGAGGTAAGTCTTCCAGACGTTCTTCAACGCTCAAATCGGCCAGAGGAATTGGTTGCAAGGCCAGCCAGCGGTTGCGCCACGTCCGCGCAGTAATGACGCCGATCTTAAGGTCCCTGGCAATCTGGGCGTTGTTCTTGCCGTCAGCGTCTGAGCCAGCGCAGTCTCGGTATCGCGCACCACCAGCGACATGTGAACGGCGTAGATGATGAGACGCGGGGTCTGAGCGGGTACAGCCGCCAGTTCGCCCCCCGACTCTGCCACCTGTTCAGCGGGGGCATACGGCACAGCGGCATACTCGAGATTGCTCGTGATGCCAGAGAAGACGTTGCCTATCACGGGGCCGATGAGGGCAAGCAGGACGACGACGAGCAGCCCTCCTATCAACAAAGAGGGCAACACGAACTTCCAAGGGATTCTTTTGAGCATCTCTGCCTCCTTTAGCGTCCCACCTCCAGCCGCTCGATGAGGCGGCGGGGAAGGCCCCGGGCGCGCATCCGTTCCTGGGTAATCTCCACCGGGTAGGCGACACGACGGAATTCCCAGGTCATGTTCTCCGCGTCGAGCACCGCGTAACTGGCGTGCGGGTTGCCATCACGAGGCTGGCCTACGCTGCCTGGGTTGATGATCATACGGCGCGACTCAAGTGCAAGAGGTTCGGAGAAGGGAGGTACCAGCGTTTCACAGCGTCGCCGCTGCTCGTCTAGCTCGAAGGCGATCGGTATGTGGGTATGCCCCACCAGACAGATAAAGGTGGAAAAATACGCAAAATTGGCATAGGCCAGATTAGCGTCGAGTATATACTCCCACACCGGCTCGCGAGGGCTGGCGTGGGCCAGGTAGAAACCATTTTGCTCCCCGTGGGTGGAAAGCCTGTTCAGATAATCGTGCGCTGCAGGCGAGAGTGCCGTCTGAGTCCATGCGTTGGCGGCGCGAGCGTCGGTGTTGAAACTGCTGAGATCCAGTTTTCCCATCACGGCCCAGTCGTGATTGCCCGCCAGGCTGATGTGAGGGAAGTCTTGAATGCGTTCGATACATTCGTTGGGATTGGGACCGTAGCCCACCAAATCGCCCAGGCACCAGATCTCGTCAAATGCTGGCGCATCAGCCAGTACGGTTTCCAGAGCTGCCAGGTTAGAGTGAATATCGGATATGATCAGATAGCGCACGGTATCGTTGCTCCATAATGAGAATAGGCATATTATATATCTACTCGGTGGTATTGCCAATTCCAAGAAGTCAACTTCACCTTCAACGTCCGCGACTTCGTCGTCCTGGCAGACCGCTACCCCTGGCGTGTATCCGAAGAGAATCGCCCTTGATCTCCCATACTCCCACACCTTCCCCCCCTTTCTGCCCCTTGCCCTCTTGCTCTTTGCCCCTCACCCAATCCCATTCCCTACTCCCTGTTCCTTACTGCATACTCCTGGCCCAAATCCACAATCACATCTTTGCGAATCTCCCCGCTACAATTTGCGTAAAACAGGAATATGAGTACACTTACAGGGAGACCCTTTCATAATCTGTCCAAAAGACGTCACTACTCAGCCTGAGCAGCGTAGATCGTTTTCCAGGCTCGTAGCCCCCGTCTCGGGGGCGTCTCGAGCGCAAAACGGCACGGCAAAGTGGTCATCTACCGCATACGACGTCCCCGGGACGGGGACTTGGAGCTTGGGGTGAGTAGTTGCCAAAAGGCTGCGGAAGTCTGCCGTCTGGCATTTCGAAGGCAGAATCAGCCCCATGTGGCGTCAAAAGCCACCAGACGGAGCACCTTCGAGACTTCCGCAGTCTGGCAGTTTGAATTGCGAAAGGCTCTCTTACAGTGAAAAAGCCCCGGGCTCCGCAACAGCCGCGAGGCAATTCCCAAGGCGGTAGGGGCCGCCCTGGAGCATAGCATTCTACCACAAGGCCCGCCACCGTCAAGGCCTGTGCTCGGCCGAAGAATAGTGCAGCGGGCGTTTTCTATTTGTATCTCATCGCCAGATCATCTGGGCAGGGAATCACCGTGCGGAAGGAAGCAGGTAACCACCGACTCATCCCCGATAAGATTGGAGCATAAGCCCCTTTCCCAGGCATTTCCGGCCCCAAGTAAGCCCGGGTTATCGCATGCCAAGAACTCGTGCAGGGCAGCAAAGGATAATATCAGTGACCTCACGTGTAAGGCCAGCGGTCCTCATTGCTCCAATAAGCACAAAGCCCCAACTGCTAACCATCGCCCTTGATCTTCTGCTGCAACAGGGGGAGAACGTACGGGAAGTCGTAATCCTACACACTACCCTTGACCGGCGAGCGACCTGCGCTTCTGTGGCCCGGCTAGGTGAGGAATTTCCTGAGAGTTACCCCCACGTCCGGCTCCGCCCCATCTGCCTCTGCGACGAGCGGGGCATTCCCCTAAGAGACATAGATAGTGAGCCGGCATCCCGCGAGGCGTTCCGCGTTCTTTACCGCGAAGTGAAGGCGGCGAAGCAAGGTAACTGCCGCGTGCACCTTTCCATCGCCGGAGGACGCAAGATCATCGCCGTCTACGCTATGGCAGTAGCACAGCTCCTCTTCGATGCTGAAGACCGGGTCTGGCATCTCTTCTCTGTCCCCCCACTCATCGAGAGCCAAGCCCTCCATCCAAGACCAGGCGAAGCTGCCCTGATCCCGGTGCCTGTCTTGCGCTGGTCAGAAATCAGCCCGGCGCTCACCGACTTGGTCTTGAGCGACGACCCTTTCGAAGCCCTGCGGCGTCAGGAGGAACTGCTTCGGGCCGACGCTCTGCGGCTGGCGCGGGAGTTCGTCGAGCGGGAGCTCAGTCCGGCAGAGCGGGAGGTTGTGCAACTGGTCGTCTGTGATGGACTCACCGATGCCGAGATCGCGGAGCTCACCTGCCGCAGCGTCAAAACGGTCGGTCACCACCTCTCGTCCGCCTACCAAAAGGCTCGTGCCTATTTTGGGCTTGCCCGCGCCGATCGTCATGCACTCACCTCGCTGCTGGCCACGTACTACATGCTGGAATGTGACGAATAGGGAAGATTCCCTATGCTGAGATAGGGAGTGTTCCTGATGCAACTCGGGACAATATGAGGTACAATTGGCTTGAACGGTTACGTCTTGGGAGAGCCAATGGACCACTGTCCTGTTTGCACAGGGACGCTACGGGATGCCGTCGTCGTCTGCTTCTACTGTGGGGAGGAACTACCGCTGCGCGTCGTCGTCGTGAGCGAGGGCAGCCACGGCGGCGGGTTCGCGATAGTGACAGAGGAGCAGGATATGGCAAAAGAACAAGGAACGAGGAGGGCTACGAGTGATGACGAGTGACCGAACACATCTGATAGCGCTGGCAGGGTTGCTGCGCAACGTGGAGCGGTTCGCGCAGCGGGCCAACCATCCAAGTGAAGAAATCGCCTGGATAGGCGGCGAATACACCGGCATGCTCCAGGAGCGTGAGGCCAAGATCATCACACTGGCCGACCGTCTCGCGGCCGCGAGGCGGTCGGAATCAGAAAGCGATGCCTGGCAACTGGCTTCGATCTTTTGTCAGATCGGAGAAGAGGACAAACGCCCGCCTCAACAGTTCTGGCCTCTGAAGCCCCTCGCGCTGAGCGACGATGCCCTGTTTCCCGGCGACGCACTACCGGCCAAAGATGCGACCAGTGCCCACGGCGTGCTATGGACGGGCTTTGCCGAGGCCGTGCAGGAGCTGACGCCTGACGATCTGCCAGCCTACCTGGAGAGGCTCTATTACGCGCTGCAACGCTTCGCCTGGTGCGTACCTCTCGCCTACGAGGGCCTGCCGGGCGTATCCCTCTTCGACCACAGCCGCACCACGGCCGCGCTGGCTGCCTCCCTCGCCGACCTCGACGAGGCGCTGATCAAGGATGTACTGGGGGGCAAGCAGCAAACAGAGCCACTCGTTTTGCTGGTCGGTGGCGATCTCTCCGGCGTACAGGACTTTATCTATACCATCACCGCGCGGGGGGCGGCCAAGGGGCTGCGCGGGCGCTCCTTCTACCTGCAACTCCTCACCGAGGCGGTCGCCCGCTTTATCCTGCGAGAGCTAGGGCTGCCGGTCACCAACCTGCTCTATGCCGGTGGAGGGCACTTTTACCTGCTGACCCCTCTCGACGCCGAGGGAAAACTGAAGGCGATCCAGGCTGAAGTGAGCCGCAAGCTGCTCCTCCACCATGGCGGCGACCTCTACCTGGCCCTGGGTTGGACGGAGGTCTCCGCTCAGGACTTTGACCGCGAACACTTTGGAGACAAGTGGCAGGCTGTGTCGCAGCAAATGAACGCCGCCAAACGCCAGCGCTTCGCAGAACTGGGTGACGCTGAGCTGTTGGGGCGGCGAGTCTTCGGCCCCCTGGGCCAGGGCGGCGACGAGAAAGGCGAGTGCCAGGTCTGCCACTACGATGGCCCGGTCAAAGTAGAGCGCGAGGGCACCGACGAAGAACGGCGCATCTGTCGCCTTTGCCGGTCGCTGGAGGAGTTGGGCACCCATCTGCGCGACGCCGATTACCTCCTGCTGGGCGAGGTGGAGCCCGAGGATACAGCACAGCGGTCCGGGTACGCGGAAGCCCTGAGAAGTTTCGGCGTCGCCTTGGGACTCACTGTGGACGACGGGAGTGCGGTTCTCCCCCTGCCCGATACGGTCCAGCGAGCCACACTCCTGGCAATGCGCGACCTGCCGGATGTGGCCGGGATAGCCCGGCGCATCTCTCAGAAGCTCGGCTGTCCCGTCGCCCACGGCACCCGTTACACCGTCAACGTCACGCCGCGCAAGCCCAATGGTGACATCGCCACTTTCGACTGGTTGCAAAAGCAATGCCGGGGAGTCAAGCGCCTGGGCGTGCTACGGATGGACGTGGACGACCTGGGCGACCTGCTCCGCTGGGGCATGCAAGAGGCCACCCTCTCCCGCGTGGCTTCGCTCAGCTTCGCCCTCTCCCTTTTCTTCGAGGGCTGGATGGGGGAGCTCTGCCGCCGCGCCAACCGCGATGCCGGGGTGGACAAAGTCTATGCCATCTATTCCGGCGGTGACGATCTCTTCATTGTCGGCGCGTGGGACGCGCTGCCAGGATTGGCGGACACCATCCGTCAACACCTGGCCAGCTTTGCGGCGCACAACCGCGCCGTGCACATCTCCGGCGGCCTCACGCTCCACGCCGGTAAGTACCCCCTTTACCAAGCCGCCGCCGACGCCGAAGATGCCCTGGGTGCAGCCAAGGACACGGAACGGCCGGAGGGACACAACAAAGACGCCTTCGACTTCCTGGATGTGACCATTCCCTGGGAGGAGTTTGACGCCATACGCCAAGAACAGGAAAACCTGGTAAGGGACGTGACTGCCGCGGACGAGGGTGGGCTGGGCATCTCCCACGCGCTGCTACGGACGCTGCTCCGCCTCCACACCCGCTACACCGACGCCGTCTACAAACACGGCAAACCCCGCTGGGGTCCCTGGATGTGGCGCGGTGCCTACTTCCTCAGGCGCATGGAGGAGCGCTACAAGGAGGGTGAAAAAGCTCAGAAGGAGATCAAGCGCATTCGGGAGTCTCTGGGACGGAATGAGTTTCGATACATCGAGACGCTGGGCCCCGCAGCCCGTTGGGCCGAACTCCTCACCAGAAAGGAAAGTGAAAGATGAGTAAGTTCAGTCCAGAGCGGTTCAAAGAGGTGGCCTTCTTACCCGAAAATGGCCTGATGGACCGCAAATCCCAGTTGTACCGGGTATACGGGCGGAACATTCTGAAGTCCAGAGCTGACTTGATCAAGGATATGATCGCCCTGGCGAACACGGCAAGACGCCGGGGGAAGCCGGCTTATTTGTTCTTCGGTGTTCAAGATAAGCCATTCTCTGGAGCGGGGGACCCATTGCCCGGTATTGACGGACAATATAGTCGCCCCACTAAACCCCAAGACTGGGACACTCTCACCATAGAGGAACAACAAGAGCGCGTCGGACGGGACTATCAGAAAATCATCGCAGACTACGTCACACCGCCTATGGATTTCGAATACCTGTGGGGATATGTGGATGGCAAACTGGTGAGTTATATCCTCATCGAATACAACCCTCACGAGCATCCCTTCGAAGTCAAGAAGAAGGTTGCAAGCAAAAAAAGATCTACCTCAAACAAGGGGATTGCTGGCAACGGATAGGGGAGTCCAACAACCTGGTTCCTCCTCACGAGAAACGATACCTGTACCGATATGATGACACACCCTACATAGCCAGGGATGCATGGGAAACCCATGTCAAGCGGTGTATAGATGCCTATCAGCCTGACCTTGATCCTGAGATACCTCTTGAGATGTCGGCAGTTTCGACTCCAGAGTTGGAACGAATCGACTGGAACAAGCAGATCAGCCAATGGATAGATTATCAAGCCCATCCCATAGTCTTGCTAACCGGAGGGCCTGGAACGGGCAAGACAACAACCCTCCGACAGACAATGTACTGGCTCTCTTCCAACCTGTTGGCGAACCTGGAGGCAATTCACGCCGAGGAGCAGCCGAGCGAACCGGTTCCAGTCTACGTGGACCTAAACGAACGCAGCTTTGCCAGCAGTGAAGCGTTCGAACAAGAGCTCGTATCCAGACTTGACGAGTTCGGGCACCTTGAACTGCGGACACATCCTCGCCCCTACACTATCTTTGAGCGAGGAGGGCAGAGGTTTGTCATACTGGCCGACGGCATAGATGAAATCGAATCGACCAACGCTAGCCAGACAAAGGCCGCGATTCGAAGCACAATAGACTCCAGTCCACCCACGATGCAGTTCATTGTGACAGGGCGTACCGTAGGAATGCCCACTTCCTGGTTGAATCGGTACCCGGCCTTCTGGATTGAACCGGTAGAACGTCCGAAACTATATGAATTCCTAGACGGTACGCTTGAGGTTAGCAGTGAGGCTAGGGATTTCCTTGCCCAAGACTATGAATTGCTTCAGCTAGTCAGTTCGCCTCTAGCTATGAACTCCTTCAAAGAACGCTGGCAGCAATGGGAAAAGGAACAGCGAGAATATCAACAACAACGCATCCAGGGAGATATCACAGCATATCCCCATCAGCCGACTGTTGCGGAGATCATTCAGACGGTCTTGACAAAGCTTCTGTACCATGATCTCGAAAAAGGCACCATAGATGATGAAAGTATGTTGTACGAGCGGTTAACACGTCTCGGAAGACTTGCACTATGGCTAAAGATTCATGATCAGGAAACGACGTCTGTGAATCAGGCTAGAGGGATCTTGGAAGGAGCTACCTATGGATATGGCCTGCGACTGAACCTTCTGAGAGACGAAGGTGGACGAGTATGCTTCGAGAACTCCTTGCTCTTTGACTACTTCGCGGTCTATCGACTGAAGGAGCTCTTGGAGCATAGCGCTGGGGTATCTCCTATGACTTGGGAAAGGTGTGGACAGATGCTAGGCACACTAATCACAGACCTACTTCCGCTTTTGATCGACGGCTATGTGCGCTCTCAGCCAGACATGGCTGAATTGACGGCCGCCTAATCAAAGTCCGAGATAATGTTGATTGAAGAGAAAGGAGCAGGAAAATGAGTATCACTAACCTACGATCCATCATTGTCGATGGCAATGCCGAGGTGACAGTCAAGCAGGCCGAGGTACTGGGTAGGGACCTGGCCCGGCAGTTGACCACCAACCAGATCCGCAACATCTTTGGCACGGTACGGCGCATCGAGATGAACTGGCCTGAGAACGCCAGTGAGGAGCAGGCGCGCCGGGCCCAGCGCGAGCTGCTGCTGCTCAAGCCCAAGATGGCCTACCAGGCCAAGCGCGAGCGTGGCCAAGGCGTGCAGACACTCGTCAATGTTCTCACGGACGCCATTGACCTGGTCGGCAAGGACCGCACGAGGTTCCAGTATTTCGTTGATTTCTTCGAGGCCATCCTGGCCTATCACAAGGCCCATGGCGGCAATTAGGAGGTGTAGCAATGACCAAGATAGCCAATCTCTACGGACGTGTGTTCATCGAGTGTGAGATCGAGACCAAGACCGGCCTGCACATCGGCGGAGCCGAAAGCGCGCTGGCCATTGGCGGCGTGGATAACGTCATCATCCGCGACCCGCTCTCCGGCCGACCCTACGTCCCCGGCTCCTCCCTCAAGGGCAAGATGCGCTCCCAGATGGAAAAGTTCCACGGCCTGCCCCAGAACCGGCGCATCGGCCAGGTGACCATTCACACCTGCGACAAAGACGCCGACTACGCCGGCTGCATCGTCTGCCACGTCTACGGCGTGCCCGGCGAGATGGACTTTTCCACCTCCACCCGCCTGGTCGTGCGCGACGTGCAACTGACCGAGGATAGCGCCGAGGCGCTGGACAAGGCCAAGACCGACCTGCCCTTCAGCGAGGTCAAGTGGGAGGCGGCCATTGATCGCGTCACCTCGGCGGCTACACCGCGTCAGATGGAGCGCGTGCCCGCCGGAGCCGTCTTTGGCCCCGCCGAGATGGTCTACTCCGTCTACGAGGCCGCCGATCTCGACCGCTTCGCCAACGTCGTCGAGGGTATGCAGCTCCTGGAGGACGACTACCTGGGTGGCTCCGGTTCGCGGGGATCGGGCAAGGTCGCGTTCCGCAACATCAAGGTGTCTGCCAAGGCGCGTGGGCGCTATCGCTTGCCCAAGGAGTACGAGCGGACGTTCGACACACTGGACGACCTGGCCGCGACGCTACCCGATGTCCTGGCCTGGATCAAGAAGGACGGTGTGCCCGTCCAGGAGGGCTGATATGGCCCAATGGACGACCTATCGTTTGGAACCCAGGCCGGGCGCGGGCTTCCACTTTGGGCTGCGCGGGCTGGCGGAGGAGAGCTCAGGTACCCACTACCCTTCGGACACCCTCTTCGCCGCGCTGGTCACCGTGCTGGCCGAGGTAGAAGGGCCGGAGGCGGTAGAAGAGTTCGCCGCGCCTTTCGCCGCAGGGCAGCCCCCCTTCCTGCTCACATCCGCTTTTCCACGCGCCGCCGACCTGCCGCTGCTCCCGATGCCCTTCGTCCGCGTCAACCTGACCGAAAAGCCGGGCCAGCGCAAGCTGCTCAAGCGGCTGCGCTACGTCTCGCCGGTCATCTTTAACCGCATCCTCGACGGAGGGCCGATGGACGCCTACGCCGACGACGAAGGGGGAAAAGGAGCTTTCCTCCAGGGTGGCAGGGTGTGGATTGCGGCCGAGGAGATTGAAAAACTGCCCGAGACTTGGAAGCGGGATCGCTTGCGGGCGCAAAAGGTGTGGAAGTCAAAATCGGTGGACCGCGTCGCCGTGGACCGCGTCACCTCCGCCTCCACCGTGTACCGCACCGGGCGCACGGTGTACGCCCCCGGCTGTGGCCTGTGGTTTGGCGTGCGGTGGGCCGGCGAGCCTGACCCGGCGTGGCAAACCCAATTGGAGACGCTGCTGGCGCACCTGAGCGACGTGGGCATCGGCGGCGAGCGCTCCGTGGGTTATGGCCAGTTCACGCCGTACACGGTCCCCCTGGCGCTCGACCTGCCGGAAGCAACGCCGGACGGCCCCACGCTGACCCTGTCGCGCTACCTGCCCCGTCAAGAAGAACTGCCGGACGCGCTGCGCGGCAAGCAGGCTGCCTATCGCCTGGTGACGATACCGGGCTGGCTCAGCGCCCCCGGCAGGAAATCCCAGCGCCGCCGGCAGGTGCGTATGCTGGTGGAAGGGGCTGTCTTCCGGCCCGTGGGCCCGGGGCCGTGGGGCCGCATGGCCGACGCCCGGCCCGCCGGATGGGAGGGCCATCCCATCTACCGCTACGGCTACGCCTGCCCCGTCGGCGTGCGGCCACAGGAGGTGCACGATGCCTGAGATCAGCCGACACTACACGCTCAACCTGATGACTCTCAGCCCCCTGCACGTCGGCAGCGGGCGGGAGCTGCTACGCGACTACGACTACGTCGTGTATCACGGCCGCACCTGGCGCATAGACGAGGATGCGCTGCTCGACGCCGCGTTGGGCGACGAACCGTTCGACGAGACGCTGCTGCGCCGCCCCGCCGCCGAGTTGCTCCGGCCATCCGACTTTCAACCCGAATCCGCGCTCTTCCGCTACGTCGTCAAAGGGACGCCCCGTTCCAGGGAGAAAGGCGCGCGGCTGCGCGAGCAGATCAAGGACGGGTTCGACCGGCCCTACCTGCCCGGCTCCTCGCTCAAGGGCGCATTCCGCACCGCGCTCTTTGACTGGGCGCTGGCCCAGAACCCCAAGGCGCTCGACACCCGCCGCCTGAAGGATAGCCGCAAGTGGGCCGCCCAACCCATCGAGCGGGCCGTGCTGGGGCGCGATCCCAACCACGATCTGCTGCGGGCGTTGCACGTCTCCGATAGCGACCCCCTCGACGCCAACGCATCCCTTTCCATCGAGAACGCGCAGGTGCTCACCGGCGGCAAGCCGGGGCCGCCCATTGAGGTGGAGGCCTTGCGGCCCGAAATCCGGCTGCGCAGCACCGTCAAACTTGATCTCTCCCTTTTCACCCCCCAGGCCGAGCGAAAACTCCACCTGGGCGAAAAGCGCGCCTGGCTGGAGGACCTGATGGGTGTCTGCCGGGCGCGGGTGGCTCCCATCCTGGCCGCCGAACGGGAGTGGTTCACACGCCGCTATCCCCATTCGCCCGTCGTCCGGTTCTACGCCCAGTTATACGACCTGGTGGAGGGGATGCGCGACGAGCGTTGCCTGATCCAGGTCGGCTGGGGAGGTGGGTGGCTCAACAAGACCGTCGGCTCGCGCCTGGACGACCGCCGGCGGGAGGAGGTCATCCGCCGCTATCGGCTGGCGCGGGGCAAACGCCAGAGGGGCGATCCCTTCCCCAGGAGCCGCCGCGTCGTGCTCGACAGACAGGGCCGCCCCATCGCCCCCCTGGGTTGGCTGCTGGTGGAGATGAAACCGGAGGCGACGTGATGGACGAGCCAAAAGCGTTCTTCCTGGCCAATGTGGGCAACAACGATGTCTACTTATCCGACCACTCGCTGCTGCCGGAGCCCCTGCGGGGGCGACCTCCGGCCCGTAAGTTGGGCGACGAACTGCTATCTGACTACGGGCGTTACGCGCAGGCCATCGAACTGCCCCTCATCGGCGTCTCGCTCCGCTGGCTGCTGGAGCACGAGAGGGTTCCCCCGCAGCAACTCTACGTGCACCTCTTTGCCTCCGACCAACCCGCTCCGCCCGTCACATCGGAGGGAGAGTGGCTCAAGGATTCCGAACCCTTTGCCAAGATCGTCAAGCGTTACCTGATAGATGGCGGCCTGGAATGGATGGCCGAGGTCGAGTGCGAGGGCAAGCTCCACAAGGAACAACGACGGTTGCGGTTGCCCAAACGTCAGGTGGATATCCATATCATCCCCGGCAACCCGGCCGACTACAAGAACACCCATGACTATTTCAGCCGGGAATTACCCCGGCTGGCGGAACGGGTCAGCGAGGAGGACGTGGTGTACATAGAGGTGACCGGTGGCACGCCGGCGATGACCTCCATGATGATCGTTGCCGGCGTGGGCGTCTTCGGCCGGCGAACCCACACGCTCTACGTGGCGCGCGGCGCCGACCGGCCCTACCGCGTCGGCATCGGGCGGCGGCTCTTTTCCCGGCGCGCCCGCGCCGAACTGCGCGTCCACCTCGACCTGTACGCCTACGCCGTGGCACGCGCCGTATTGGAGACCGAAGGGGAGTTGGTCACACCGGATGCCGAGCGCCGGGCCCTCCTGAGAGCCTTGCTGAACTATGCCGACCGTCGCCTGGCCTTCGATTTCGACCGCGCCCGGGACGCGCTCTATGAAGCCCACCAGTACGCCGCCGGCGAGGTCCAATCCCGGGTGCAAGGCTGGCAGAACGAGTTGCGTGGTCAAGACCAAGCCGCTCTCCTGGCCGAACTCGTCCACAGCGCCTGTATCAAATACCGACTGGGTGACTATGCCGACTTTACACAGCGGCTGTTCCGCTTCCAGGAAGCCAGCTTCCGAGTCCTGGCCGAGCGCATGGGTATGCGCTACAAAGACAAAGATAGCGACGAATACGTTGACCCAACCTGGATAGATGAAGTGGAGGGTTTGCGTGATTTCCTGGCGGACTATACACCCCCCCACAGCGAGCAGCGGTACCGGCCGGTGCGCACCGACGTCTCCCTCAACCGCGTCAGCCTGGGCGCCATCGTGGACTGCTTCGTCCGGCACGACCCGAAGTGGGCCGCGCTCCGACCTGTGGTCATTGACATCCACCGGCTCTCGGCCGTCGCCGCGCTGCGCAACAAGGGACTGGCCGGGCACGGCTTCCAGGGCATCGGTAAGGAGGATCTCGACCGGGCCTTTGGCAAAGACGCCGACCAGATCGTCCCCTTCCTGGAGCAAATCTACACCGGCCTGTTCGATCATCCCGTGGGTCCCGATCCGTACGAAACCGTCAACGCGCTGATCTGCGAACGGCTGGCCCTGTGAACCACATCGCAGTGGAGGAATAGCTCTATGGGAGCCTTGATCAATCGCCTGCGCCATCACCGCAATCTAGTGCTGGTCTTTGTCTCCGGTCTGTTGGTACCACTGGTGACGGAGCTATCCGGCAGTTGGCTACAGGCCACCTTCGGGCAGACGCCGGGCCGTTTGATGCAACTGCTGGCCATCGGTGTGGCGCTCGCCGTGGGCTTGTGGGTCTTGTACCGGGTGTTGGGCGCAGGGGAACCGCTGGAGCTGGTGCCCGAGGAGGCGCGCCCACCCCGTTTCCCCGGTCTGATTGTGCTCGTGGGGCCGGGACGCAAAGGGGCCAATCGCGACGAGCTGTCCCACAACGCGGCCATCGAATACCACCTCTCGCAGGAGGAGGCCGGCGGCGAGCCGCTGCGGGTCTGTTGGCTCATCGCTACAGCCGGCGTAACGGGCTCCGTACCCGTCGCCCGGGCAGTGCGTCAGCGATATGGCGACCGGTGCGAGCTGATCATTCGAGAACTGGCCAACCCCTTCGACCTGGAGGACGCCTACGAGCTTGTTCGGCGTATCTACGCGCAGGAGGCGGTCGAGCACGGGCTCTCCCCTGCCCAGGTCATCGCCGACTTTACCGGCGGCACCAAGCCGATGTCGGCAGGGATGGTGCTGGCCTGCCGCGATCGCTGGCCGATGCAGTATATGACCGGGGGCCGGGAGGAGATCGCCTCCGTGCCGGTCTTTGTCCGTTTTTCCAAAACTGGATAGTCCCCCGCTTGGGTGTTGGTGTTCTTCCAGCCGCCTTGCCGGGCGCTAAA